>NZ_JBGQOF010000010.1:0-198687 GCF_052113665.1 Flavobacterium sp. W22_SRS_FK3
TTTATAAGCCGCGTTGCAAACGCTTTATTTTCGTTAATAAGGAAGTAGGTACTCGTTGCAAACGAGCACCAGAGGGGATTTACCAAATTATTCCAAGTACAAAACCATTTCCATTCAAGCCTAATGCCCAAATCCGTTGTAGTGGCTGTTATGCCTGCGTTTTTTTTAGCCTTTATCTGATTTAATTAATATATCTAGAATTTCTTTTAAATTATTCTCTTTATCTAATTCTCTAACCTTTTCATAATATTCATTGCCTTTTTTAAAATCTTTTCGAAACAATTTTAGAAAATTTCCATAGCTTAAAAGTGCTTCAATATATTCAGGATTAATTTCGATAGCCTTTAAAATATGATATTCTGCCTTCTGTAAATTTTCTTCGCTCGGTTTTGCAGGATTAATCAATTTATAATAATTTGATAAATTATTATGAGCTTTTGCATTATTTGGATCGAATTCAAGTATTTTAAGATATTGTTGTTTCGAACCCTCAATATCATTAAAATGTCTCTTTAATAAAACACCTAAATTTAGCCTTGGAATATCAAAATTTGGAGATGCTTCTATTGCTCTTTCATATAAATTTTTCGCTTTTTCAAAATCTTGGGTTTTGAATTCTATTATTTGTCCAAGATTGTTTAATATTTCATAATTAAATGGATCTTTTTCTAATCCTTTTTCGTAATAATATATGGCCTGCTCAAATTTGGATAAATCTCTTGAAGTACCTGCTTTAATAGAGAAATAATAGCTACTTTCGGGGTTGTTTTTTACATAATCATCTAATGCAATTTCTCTATGTTCTAAATTTTCAATTAGAGCAATACTCAATAATTTAATTAATGAAATTGGCTCATAATCAATCGCTAATTTGCTTATTATTGGTTCATATTTTTTTTCAATAATTTCTTCTGGGGAGTAATGTAGACTTTCTGATATTTTTTTCAGAAAACTATCAATACTATATGCGATATCCTTAAATAATTTAAGTTCACTATATATTTCTGCACAATTAATTGGGTCGATGTTTTGTAATGCGCTTTCTAATTCTTTGATTTTTTGCTCCCAAAATTGAATGTAATTTAATCTTTCTAAAGCTGAATAAATTTTAGTTCCATTATAAACTAAGGGTAGAACTTTATTCCAATGATTTTCTTCTTTTTGTAGCTCTAAAATTTCGTAAAGACAGTTTTTTGATTTTAAATAATTGTCCGAAATCAGCAAAATTGCATAGTCACAAGACCTTATTCTTTTCATAAAACTCGGAATATTATCAGTATAGCCCAATTCTTGATTATCTTTTATAATTGAAATACCAATCACCTGTAAGTCATTATAAATCTTGTCTGCTATATCTTTTGTTTGCCAAGAATAAGAGATAAATATTGTTGGTTTTTTACTCATTTTTAAATTTAAAAGGTGAAATATTTCGGTTGTTTTCCGTCGGTTTTCTAAAATTTCAGGTAACTTGTATATATTATATATGACAAACTCATATAAAGCCACCGCATTTTAGGTAGCTATATCTGACAACTACATACAACATTTATTTACGAATGTATAAATAAATATTTACAAATTATGAGATGTAATTCTATTGTATGCACTCTGTAATAAAAAACCTGTTATGAAAACTAATACCCTAGCCCAGATGGGAACGGCATCCTTTTGTGGCGGGGTTCGCCACAAAAGATAGAGTGTACAGCTGGATTAAGCTCCTGAAACTACTTAATGAGTTTATTGAGCATTCCGTTGAAGATAAAGCCGTGAAAAGGCAGTACGGAATACCAATATAATTTTCCTAAGATTCCTTTTGGCTTAAAAGTCGCCGCCTGATATAACGTATTGTGAATGATTTTGAATTCGAGCCATGCTTCGCCGGGCAGTTTCATTTCGGCGTATAAAATCAGTTTTCCTTCTTTTTTATTGGCATAGAGAACGCGCCAAAAATCGAGTGCATCGCCAGCGTAAATGTTATGTTTATTGGTTCGGCCGCGACGGGAACCCACCCCTCCAAAAAGCTTATCGATAAATCCCCTGAAACTCCAGAGCCAATTGCCGTAGTACCAGCCGGTTTCACCTCCTATCGACCAGATTTGATTAATAGTATAGTCCCGATCCAGAACTTCTTTTTTTCTTCGGTCAATGTAACAGCCTTTTTTGGGTACTTTTAAATGGTTGGAAATGCTTTGGCTGAACCTGCCGCTGATGAGTGAATCTTTCCAGCTGGATACGACCTTATCCTCATCCACTTTTAATAAAGCCCTTGAAAGTGCTTCTTTGTAACTGATGGGCTGCACATCTAAAAGTTCGTTGATGCGATGATCACTGCAAATCACCTCAACCTTCATGCTGCTCACCAGGGCTGTTGCCAGTTTATAAGAAGTCGAGGTGACAAAATACAGCCAGTACGATGACAGTTTAGGTGTCATTACGGGAATGGTAAAAATATATCTTTTTTGCTTTTTTGCTTCGGCGAAAGCCAGTAACATTTCTTTGTAGGTTAGAATATCCGGACCTCCAATATCAAAACTCTGGTTATAAGTAAGCGGATTTAAAAGTGATTTTGAAAGGAATTCCAATACATCATTGATGGCAATGGGCTGGCATTTTGTATTGAGCCATTTGGGCGTAATCATGATGGGAAGTTTGTTGACCAGATCACGGATAATTTCGAAAGAAGCACTTCCGGATCCTACTATGATTCCTGCTCTTAAGGTTGTCAAAGGCACTTTTGATTTTGCTAAAATACTTTCGACATTTTTTCGGGATGAGAGATGTTTTGAGAGTGCTTTATCATTTACGATTCCGCTTAAATATAAAATCTGCTGTGCCTGGGTTTGATTGATTCTTTCTGAAAAATTCGTTGCCGAAATACTTTCCAGTTCATCATAATTGGTATCAGAACCGGACATGGAGTGGATGAGGTAAAAAGCGGCATCAATAGCTGTTGGAATATTTACTAAAGTTTCCTTATCTAAAAAATCAACTTCGATAACGTGTACATTTTGCTGCAACTCTTCCGGAATATAAAATCTGTTTTTATCTCTTACACAGCAAATTACATCATGTCCTTTTGCTGCTAAAAGAGGCAAAATACGTTTTCCTATGTAACCTGTTGCGCCTGTTAAGAGAATTCTCATGGACTTTTATATTTTAAAACTCACCAGACCATAATCCATTTCGAAAATCTGACCTGAAATGGAATTTGCTTTTTCAGAAATCAGGAAATCGACCATATTAGCTACTTCATCAGGTTTTAGGTAACTTTTCATAGGATGGCGTTCTGTCATATTTTCTTTCATACGGTCATTTCGCAGTATGGAAGCTGAAAGTGACGTTTCGGTGATTGTGGGTGCAATCGCATTGACACGTACTGTTGGCGCCAGTTCTGCTCCAAGTGATTTTACCAAACCTTCAACGCCTGCTTTTGCTGTGGCAATACTCGCGTGAAAAGGCATTCCTAATTTTACAGCCACAGTGCTGAACAAAACAATGGAAGGCTGATTGCCTTTTCTTAAAACAGGGAGATATTTCTGAATCACTTTTACGGCACCAATTACATTGATTTCAAAATCATTCCTGAAATCATCAATGCTCAAACCCGAAATAGGTTTTAAAGTAATCGATCCCAGACAATAAATTAAAGTGTCTATATTTTCGATTTCAGGAAGTTCATCCTTCAAGACATTTAAACTAAAATGAGTCAGGTTTGAATGAGTAAGATCTGGCTCGGTTCGACTGATATTAAAAACGTTATTATGCTCTAGCTGCTGCTGCAAAACTGCATTCCCAATACCTTTGCTTCCACCGATGATTAGAATATTTCTCATCTTTTCGAAATTTTGTTATGACTTATATGTCTTTGTCTCGAACATTTAAAACGGCCTTCTTTAAAGTCTCTCAATTTTTCATGCTTGGTTTTCCGCCCTTGTACACGTTCCCGCCACATTTTAAAACTTGAAGCTTTCATTTCGATTCGCATTAAATCGATAACTTCCTGCTCTTTTAAACCAAATTGCATAAAGATAGCTTCAAAAGTTGTTCGGTCTTCCCATGCCATTTCTATGATCCTGTCTTTTTCCAGATCGGTCATTTCTTCTTTTGTCATTTGTATTTTTGAAATTGGTTAACCACAATTTTAGCTTTTAAATCAAACATTAGATTGTACAAACCGAAAAAAGTACGATTCATATAAATAAAATGCTTGGAGCCACGGTTACCGTTCATTTTTTTCAGATTAGTATCTTCTGAAAAACGTTTTCCTAATTCGGCAATGGCATTGAAGAAAGTTTCATCCGCAAAATCGAAGGTTTCCTCTTGAAATGGTTTCGTGAAAAGCGACAATAGATCATGGAACATTTCGGTAAAATATTCAACTTCAGCAGACGAATCGTCCTGACGAAGAATTTCTAATTCGAATAGTTTCTCGTTGAAACGATTTTCATCTGTAATAACATTTTTATTGATTAGTTCAAAATAAGGCTCATAAAAATCATTTGGAATTGATTTCATACAGCCAAAATCCAGAGCAATCAATTGGTTTTTATCATTTACCAAAAAATTACCCGGATGCGGATCGGCGTGGACTTTTCGTAAAACGTGAATCTGGTACATGTAAAAGTCCCACAGAGCCTGACCAATTTTGTTTCCCGTTTCTCGATCAAAATCTTTTGCAGTAAACTCCGAAAGATGAATTCCGGTCATCCAGTCCATTGTGATGATTTTCTCTGATGAAAATTCGGGATAATAATTGGGGAAAATTATGTTTTCGATTTTACTGCAGGCTTTTACAACTTCCTGGCTTTGTTTTAATTCAAGCAGATAATTGGTTTCTTCAATCAGTTTATCCTCCACTTCCTGAAAATACTTATCAGAATCTTTTCCCTGCAGATTAAACATTCGGATCGCAATCGGTTTCACCAAAGCCAAATCTGAAGAAATGCTGTTGGCAACGCCCGGATACTGAATTTTTACGGCCAGTTTTTTACCATCTTTCTTTGCCAAATGTACCTGACCAATACTGGCTGCATTTACGGAATTCGCATTGAATTCGTCAAAGATTTCATAAGCCGTTTTACCAAAATTGCTCTTGAAGGTTTTTAAAACCAATGGCGCCGAAAGCGGCGGAACAGAAAATTGTGACAAAGAAAATTTCTCTACATAAGCCTGAGGCAGAAAGTTCTTATCCATGCTGAGCATCTGAGCGACTTTTAACGCACTTCCTTTTAGACTTTTTAACCCGTCATAAATATCTTCGGCATTGTTTTCGTTTAGTTTATCACGGGTCAACTCAGGATTGACCATTTTCTCTGCATAATGCTTAACGTAGTTTACACCTATTTTCGCACCTGTTTGTACCAGCTTACTGGCTCTTTCTATTTTTGAAGTCGGTATATAATCTATGGTTTTCATTGTTTGCTGTATATTTTTTCTTTGAACAGAAATTTCCCTAAATCAATCAAGTGATTCATTGGTGCAACATTCATCAATTCGAAAGAAGCATTTACCGATTTTTCTATGAAAATGTCTGTTTTTTCAAAAGCGGCTGATTCATCATCCATCCAAAATTTTATCGTCATCATCAACTGCACCCAGGCACTTTCCTGAATCGCTTTTTCCTGAAAATTTTGAAGTTTTTCCTGTTGCAATCTATAATCATCAGTAAGGATTTCAGAAACGTATTCTTTAAAACTATTTCGGAGTGAGGTCAATTGTACTAAATTTTTCAACGGATTTCTTTCCAGTTTTAAGGACTGCAAAACATAACTTCTGTTGGCTGTCACTATTTCGAAAAACGTGAAATAAAAACTCAACATTTTGTTTTTCATATCGTATTCTAAATAGTCGGTGTTTTTGTTCAGCAAATCAACTGTATTGACAAAAAACAATCTAAATATTTCTTTTTCTAAACCTTCCAGCGTTCCAAAAAAAGCATAAAACTCAGTTTCCGAAAAATTATTTTCCTTGGTAAAATGATAAACTGATTTTGGTTTTTGCCCTTTTTCTAAAATTTCATTCATGTACATTGAAACTATATCTTCTTTGCCGATTATCTTCTTTTTAGCAGCCATTTCATTTAAATTTAGAATTTGCCTTAAAGGTAAGGAATGTTTAAGTATCTTTACTTATCGTTAAACATTATCCACTGTTAAATATATTATAAACTATATGGCTAAAAATGTTTTGCTAACAGGAGGCACCGGATTCATTGGTAAATATCTTACCGATGTATTGATCGCTAATGGTTTTTCAGTATCTATTCTGAGCAGGAGTGAGAGAAAAAATACCGATTTAATTACGTATTACAAATGGGATTTAGAACACAATTATATTGACGAAGAAGCTATTCTTAAAACAGATTATATAATCCATTTGGCAGGTGAAGGAATTGTAGAGAAAAGATGGACAGCCAAACGCAAAAGGGATATTTTAGAAAGCCGTATAAAACCAATTGATCTTATACATTCTGTTCTGCAAAAAAACAACAAAGCATTAGATACTTTTGTTTCTGCTTCAGCAATTGGAATTTACGGAGCTGTAAACGGAGCTGAAATTTGCACAGAGAACACTCCCCCTGCAAATGATTTTTTAGGAACAACTTGCCAAAAATGGGAAAATGCTGTTAATAAAATTGAATCCTTACAAATAAGAACTGTAAAAATCAGGACAGGAATTGTTTTAGGCAGAAATGGAGGATTTTTAAAAAAACTGACACCAAGCTTCAAATTCGGATTTGGTGCAATTTTAGGTACGGGAAAACAATATTTACCTTGGATTCATATTGAAGATTTATGTGCTATTTATGTAAAGGCAATTCAGGAAAAAGGAATAAACGGTTCTTATAACGCAACTGTTCTGGATAATACAACAAATACTGTTTTGTCTCAGACACTGGCAAATTTGTACGGCTACTCTATCTGGCTGCCTAAAGTTCCTTCTTTTATTCTTAAACTTTTTTTAGGAGAAATGAGTGTTGCCATTTTAAACGGTCAAAGAGTTTCATCAGAAAAAATAAAAAAAACAGGCCTCAACTTTCATTTTGAAGATCTAGAAACAGCACTTTCTCACTGTTTACCTTAAATTTCATTTTAAAGTCAGAAGAATTAGTTCATCATTTCCAATAACACCACTTAATTGTGTTTTGGCAGTTTTTGAAATTTTTGACGCAATTCTATCAGGCACATCAATATCAAAATCAGCTATAGAAATTGGAAAATCTGATATAATCTGTATTCCTCCATATACTTTTTTCAGCAATGCCTTTACAACAATCTCTTTCGATTTTCCTCGTACGGTTAATTTTCCTTTTATTTGATATTCTTTTCCATGTTCATCAATGTCTTTTAAATCAAATTTTTCAATTTTACCTTTAAAGACAGCTTTAGGATATCGATTACTTTCAAGATAGTTTTCATTAAAATGTTCTTCCATTAAATCCAGTTTAAAATGAAAGTCCTTTATTAAAACAGTACATAATAATGTACTTGTTTTAGGATCCAAAACAATCGTAACCGACCTGTTCACAGCCTTTATTCCTTCAAAAAAAGGAACTGAAGCTTCAAAATTTATTACTGCCTGGTTGGTAGTAATTTTTTCCTGAGCGATAATTGAATAAGCGGTAAATAGTAAAATAAATAAAATAGTTTTTTTCATAATCGTCTGCAATTAAACAATTATGTCATTCGTTTTTTTTATTTTCAAGTTGAAAAAATCGAATGGCGTACTCCGTGAAGACATAGTATAATCTATATCATTATTCTTAAAGTTACGAAATTTTCAGGAATGCGGTCGAATAATAAATGCTAAATATTTGTGAATTTTCAATGTCTGACTCTTCCCTTTATGAGAGCATAAAAAAAGTTTATAAAAAAAAATATCTGAACTGCCACTATACTCAAAAAAAGCAGCACAATACTTCCCATGATTTTTTGATTGAAGTACATATCGGTCAGGATTGAATTTAAATCGCCAAAATCACTTTTTCTTATCAATTGCTTCAAAAAACAAATTAATAAGATACCAGCAATACTCACCACAATATGAATAACAGTCATCCATTTTATAAATCTGAAATTCAGCTTCATAAAAACAAAATACAGCAATGCAGGAAAACCATATAGTAATGACAATAATATTCCTAAATGAGGATATTTAATTATAAAATAGGTGTCGTGAATATTAATATCCAAAATTTCATCTGAATTTAAGTATCCCAACAAAAGAAATATTGGAATTAGGATACCTAAAAAAAAATAAGGTTTCCCTGAAATACAGTTAATCATGCTTTATCCTATTTCAAGTAAAACATTATACTTGTCTAAATTTGCCAGATCTTCAATCGAATTTACTTTGGCTACCTTGGCATGTTCTTCTATTTCTTTTTTGGTTTCAATTTGCTTGATGCATTTTCTAAAACGGCGTACTTCATCCAGATTGCTTAAAATTAGTCCCGGAACCTGAACACTTTTACCTTCTTTATCTTTGGCAACCATTGTAAAGTAAGACGAATTACAATGTTTAATTACACCGGTCTGAATGTTCTCTGCCTCGACACGAATACCCACAATCATCGAACTGCGTCCCACATAATTTACTGATGCTTTCATGGTTACTAACTCACCTACTTCAATAGGCTTTAAAAAATTTACGGTATCAACCGAGGCTGTGACACAATAATTTCCGCAGAATTTTGAAGCACAGGCAAAAGCAATCTGATCTAATAATTGCAAAACGTATCCTCCATGAATTTTACCACTAAAATTGGTATGTGACGGAAGCATTAATTCTGAAATACTTATTTTTGATGATGAAACGGGTTTAAAATCTGTAGTCATTAAGGTATGTTTTTATAGTTTTTGGTTTGTTTATTTTAAAATGAAAATTTAATTTAATAATTCATTTTCATCAGTATTTGAAGCTCTGGCAATAATATTTTCAGGAAGTGCCTTTTTAGCTTTTGCACCCATTTTTTTCAATTTTTCGACACTCGAAATCAAATTTCCTCTTCCGTCAACAAGCTTATTCATTGCATTTTCATATTCGGTTTTGGTATCTTTTATTTTGTTCCCTATTTTCAGTAAATCAGTTACAAATCCTTCAAACTTATCATATAATGCTCCGGCCTGACGTGCAATTTCAAAAGCATTTTCCTGTTGTTTCTGGTTTGCCCACATACTGTCAATAGTTCTCAAAGTAGCCAATAAGGTTGTGGGTGTAACAATTACTACATTTCTTGAAAAAGCTTTATTATACAAAGTAGCGTCTTGGTTTAAGGCAATAGCAAAAGCCGGTTCAATAGGAATAAAGAGCAAAACAAAATCAGGGCTTTCAATTTGATATAAATCGTGATAATTTTTACTTCCTAGTTGCTCAACATGCCTTTTTATTGATAAAACATGTTCTTTTAGGAACTCATTTTTAAAACTTTCTTCTTCTTCGTTTACCCATTTTTCATAAGCGGTCAAAGAAACTTTAGAATCGATAATCATTTTTTTACCATCCGGTAAATTGATTACCACATCTGGAAAAACCCTATTTCCATCAGCATTGGTAAAACTTTGCTGGACTTCATATTCCCTTCCTTTTTCCAGGCCTGATTTCTCGAGAACACGTTCTAAAACCAGCTCACCCCAATTACCCTGCATTTTACTGTCGCCCTTTAGGGCTTTTGTTAAATTTAAAGTTTCTTTACTCATTTGAATATTCATTTCGCTTAAGCCTAAAATCTGCTGACGCAAAGCCGCATGATAATCGATGCTTTCTTTATGGGTCTGCTCTACTTTTTGCTCAAAACCCTGAATTTTATCCTGCAAAGGCAACAGAATATTTTTCATATTTACAGAATTTTGTTCTGTAAATTTTGCTGATTTTTCTTCTAGAATTTTATTGGCTAAATTTTCAAATTCTTTTGTAAATTTTTCCTGTAATGCTGTTATTTCATTCTTCTGTTCTTTATGGCGCTCCCATAAATTTTCAAAATCAACTTCTTTTTTTGAAAACTGAATCGCCAAACTATCTTTCTCATTTCGAATATATTCCTTCTCAGAATTTAGTATATGAATTTGTTTTTCGAAACTGTTCTTTTCATTTTGAAACTGTTCTTTGTGCAATTGAAATTGTGAATTTGCTCCATTGAGTTTTTCATTCAAACTCACTTTCTCTGATTCAAATTTAGCCGAAGATAATATTCTTCCAAAATAAAGACCTAAAAATAAAGCAATAACAAAAACTATTAAAAGAGGGGCAAAATCCAACATATCTACGTTAATTTTTAAGTAAAAGTACGCAATAATACGTAGTTCTAAATTTTTAAAATTAAAAAATCACGAATTAGTATCCATTCTAATTTAAATAAACATTCGAGTCAATTTAAAAAAATAAAATTAAACGCAACCATTTAAAAACGATTCCATCTACTAAATATAAACCTAATAATAAAATTTATGAAAAAGTTAATGTTAAGCTTATTTATAGCTTTTGGATTCAGTGCCTGTTCCCTAAATGATGATTTACCTAATGATACTTGTGGAGATTATACGAATGTTTCTTTTAGCGGCTTTCCTCTTTCCTGCAACTATACTATTAAAGAAGAATTTCTTAATCCTTCAGTTTTAATTATAACCACGCAGGAAAAATTGAATCAGTATTTCACAAAACACGATAATACGTGCACGGTAGCAAGTGATCCAAATATTGATTTCACTAAAAACTTTTTAATTGGCATTTTTTCCGGTCAGAAACCAACGAGCGGTTATGGGATAAAAATCACTTCGATAGTAGAAAACAATTGCCAGATAGTTGTTAATTTCTTCGAAAATGGTCCACAAACCGGAGAAACGACTACTCCAACTACAACCTATCCTGCAGATTATATTTTGATCCCGAAAACGACAAAACCAATCTATTTTAACAAAACCACAGAAAACAAAGACAATATTGTAATTGGTACTTTTGGCAGCGTTAATGACTTTTTTCAATTAAATGATTACAACGTTCTTAAATTTTTAAATGTTGCTGCAGGCAGTTATGAATTTGGTCAATATAAATATACTGCTACAATAAAAAGGGGAGAATACACGTTGTTCCTAAAAAGTGTCCCAACTGAAATCTTAAACTTAAAAGGCCAAACCAAAACCTACGGATCTCCTGATGCAGCAGCTCAGGGTGGTGTTTATTTTGAATTACATCAAGGCGCCAGTACAACAAAAATCTATATCGACAATACCGATACTGCAGATCAGAGTACAGAAGTAAAAGTTTTCAAGAAGGCAATTAAAGACAAAATTGAACTCTTAAAAATTTAACAAATCATGACAAAAAAACTATTCCTTTTTATTGTATTTAGTGTTTTTACTACTGCTTATTCCTTAGAAGATAACAAAACCAGCCAGATAATTGATACCTGGACCTGGGAAAAAACGATAGGCGGAGAAAGCAATCCTTATATCTCTACTCCCAAAATAATAGGTTTTAATAAAAAGATAGTTTTTACTCCTGATGGAAAAATCATTACTTACAAAGATGATATCGAAATTCGTAACAGTTTGTATGAAATCAAAAAAGGAATTAGTTTTTTTGACCAGTCAGAAAAAGAGCTGATTACTTTTGAAGGCAAAACATATATCATAGAAAACCTTGATAATCAAAATCTAACAATCATAAGTAATGATTCTGAAGGCACACGTACTATCTATAAAAAATAGGTTAAGAGTCTAAAAAAAGTTATTTTTGCCAAAATCAAACAACCCTCTTTTTTGAAAGACGATTTAGAAATATATATAAAACAATGTGTACAGAATGACAGAGCAGGACAACTGAAAATTTATCAGTTGTTCTCTCCTGTCTTGTATGGTATTTGTTTAAAATATATGAAAAATGAAGACGATGCTAAAGATGTTTTTCAGGAAGCCTTTGTTATCGTTTTTCAAAAAATCCATCAATATAAATTTGAAGGCAGTTTTGAAGGATGGTTAAAACGAATTTTTATCAATAAACTAATCGAAACATTAAATAAGAAAAAAAAAGAAAGTTTCTTTTTAGATGTTTTTGATCCTGATACCGATTTTATAGAAGAAGAGGAATTAGAAGTTATTCCGATAGCACAAGAAAAATTACTCGAATATATCAGAGAATTACCTGATCAGTACCGCATGGTATTTAACTTGTATGTTTTTGAAAAAATGAAACATAGAGAAATTGCCGAACAACTCAAAATTTCAGAAGGAACTTCCAAATCTAATTTAAACAGAGCTAAACGAATTTTACAAAAACGAATTTTGAGTATTAAAAATTTTAAAACAGCATGAAAAAGCAAAAAATAGAAGATATTTTTTCATCGATAGAAAACTTCTCGAGTGTTCCGCCGCCCGAATTATGGAGTAAAATCGAAGAAGAACTTGATAAACCTAAAAAGAAAAAAACAGTAGTTCTTTGGTGGTCAGCTGCAGCATGCCTTTTATTAGGATTGTTAATTCCTTCTGTTTTACGTTTAGATTCTGATTCAGTAATCGAAACAATAAATAACGGATCAATTGAAAAAAGTGTCGTTCTTGATGAAAACAAAACAATTTCTACTGAAGAAAACAATATCGGAATAAAAACTGATGTTGTCGAAAACTCATCGATAGAAAACACTGTAAATCAATTAAATAATTCTAAAAATAACAACACACATAAAAAAGTAATTACTCATACAGATTCTGATACTAATATCAATTCCGGTATTTATGTCCCGAAATCAAACAATACAACAGAAAACACAAACCAGGCTGTAGCGGAAAAAACATTTGTTACAGGAAAACAAAATTCGTTTAATTCTTTATCAAATAATCAAACAGTACAACCTAAAAAAAGAAAAGAGAATCAGGTTATAGCAGAAAAACCATTCGTTGCAGGAAAACAAAACCCATTCAACTCTCCTTCAGATAACCAAAATCTACAAACTGAAAAAAGAAATGAAAATCAGACTGTGGCTGAAAAAACATTCGTTACTGGAAAACAAAATTCATTTAACCCTTCTTCAGATAACCAAACTCTACAAACTGAAAAAAGAAATGAAAATCAGACTGTGGCTGAAAAAACATTCGTTACAGGAAAACAAAATTCATTTAACCCTTCTTCAGATAATCAGTTGCCAAACTCTATTTTTGAAGATAAATTGGCTTCAAAAAACAATGCTGCTATAACTTTAAATTTAAATTCAGATAATAAGCAAAAAATCCGAAAAGAACTTACAGTTGAACCTATAACAACTGAAAAAGCAATCCTTTCAGAAAATGTTCAAAAGACGAATTACATAGCTAATAATAATTCATTGAGCAAACAAGACTCTGTTCAATTGGCCGAATTGCAAAATTTAGAAAAAGGCATTGCCGAAATTAAAACTGAAAAAGACAAAGAAACCAAGTCAGTTTCTAACTCTGAAAAATGGTCATTGGGAGTTTTTGCAGGAATTGCAAATTCTGAAAATTACAATAACCAAAAGACTTTTGGGAATGTTAATGAATCGAAACAAACCAGTACATACGGAGTAAAAACAAACTTAAAACTTAATAAAAAATGGGCTGTAAGTTCCGGTTTAAAAATTAATGAATTGGGACAAAGCATTGCAAATGTTTCCTATTACAAGACTTATAATACTGAATCATTTCCTAGTTCAAGCAATTATCTGAGCCCCAACACAACTGCATCTTCACCAAAAATAACAAACAGTCCGAGTTATGTTTTTGTTTCTAAAAATACACTAACGGCTTTAAAAAGCGAAAGTTTTGAAAGCGGAAATATTGATCAGAGTTTAAAATATATCGAGATGCCTCTTGAGGTTTCGTATGCTGTTTTCAATAAAAATAAAGCCAGTATTAGTTTGAATACTGGAGGATTTGTAGGAAAATTAATTTCTAACGATGTAACCTTAAACGGAAATTCAATAGGTGATAATTTAAATGCCAATGACTTTGTTTATGGCTCTTTACTAAGCAGTACTTTTCAATATCTTTTATACAAAAAAACACATGTTTTTGTTGAACCTGGCATGAACTATTACATCAACCCTTTAAACAATCAAACTTTTAATCAATTTCAATGGTCATTCAATTTTGGTTTGAATGTTTCATTTTAGATGAAAATATTAACTTATGACCATTCAGAAAACCTGGATTAATTCGAACATTTTACCGCATAAATTAATTTTAGCTAAAGATTTAGTTTATAACAGCTGCAATTTCGAATGTACACAGCCAATTCCAGAAGCTGAAAGCGCCGAATATAACGCTTATCGTTTTGAAATCAATAAAAAGAAAATCTGTTACAGGGAAGCTAAAACTACGCCAACTAAAACTGGGCAGTTTGTCACTTTATGGAAACGTAATGAATCCGGAACAATTGAACCTTTTAATTTTTTTGACGCCATAGATTTCGTTATTATTAGTGTCCGAAAAGAAAATAAATTTGGTCAATTTATTTTTCCGAAAGCTGTTTTATTAGAAAAAGGAATTTTTTCTACTTCAGCTAAAGAAGGCAAAAGAGCAACAAGAGTTTATCCGCCCTGGGATGTTACTGCCAGTAAACAGGCTCAAAAAACACAACAATGGCAATTGGATTATTTTTTAGAAATATCAGAAAATAAATCTATTGTTTCAAAAGCAAAACAATTATTTGATATTCAATAAGTACTTTTTAAAAATAAAAAAGGCAGTTCAAAAATTTCTGAACTGCCTTTTTAGTAACTGATTATTGGTGCTTATTTTTTTATAATTTTTCCTTTAAAGACAACTTTGTTATTTTCTGTCAGCGTATAAATATAAAGTCCCCTTTGTAAATAACTTACCGGAACTGCTGTAGTGCTTACATCCTGATTTGCTTTAACCTCAACAGGATTCCCTGCTAAACGTCCGTTGCTATCATAAAATCTTAATTTTAGATTTTTGTCTGTAGTACTTTTTACAAGAACATTTACGACATCTGTCGCAGGATTAGGAAATGCCTTTACAGCAAATGCTTTGTTGGTTTCAAAATCAATGGTACCCAGATTATCTTCTTTTAATTCAAAACGGGCCATTACAGGTCCATGATCTGAAGTTGTAGTTGTATAACCTGGAATATCTGTACGAGGATCATAAACTGCAATTGAATTTTGTATATATTCATCTGCTAATTCATTCGAAATAACAATATGATCCAGAAATCCGTTTGAACTCAAATAACTATAAGCACCAGCCTGACTGATTCCTAAAGTAAGCGCATTGTAGTTGCTGGTATCATTAACAAATGCTTCATAAGATGAAGGATTCGGAGTAATTACAGATGCTTTTACATCATCATTAAAATCTCCCAGAATCATCAAATTAGAATTTGGATAATGAACATCCAAACTGTCTTTTAACAATTCAGCATCATACTTACGCATATTGTATCTCGCCATATCTGATCCGCTGTTGGCACGGGCATGAAGATCAATCAGGTTGATTTCTTTTTTAACACCGCCAATATTGGTTTCTATTTGTACCAGATAAGGCAAACGCCCTGATGAGAAAAAACTTGCTCCGTTTCCGCCCGGATAATTAGGTAAAGTTGTAGTTCCCGCTCGAACCTCATCGTATAATTTTTTAAACATGACGCGGGTCTTTTTTACTGTGGTGGTTTGCGTATTATAAAGTACCACTAATTTTTGAGGAGGGAAATTCGGATCCGGTGCATTAAATGAGTACGACCATGATGTTGAAATGGTTTTATCGAATGTTTTACCGTTGATATTTAATTTCTGAATTAAAATATTCAAAGACGGGTCATCAGAGACTTCCTGAACCACATACACATCGGCATTTAGCTTGTTCATTACTTTCGCCACGTTCTCAATTTGCAAAGCATCATCCGTTGGGCCAAACTCTACATTATCAGTTCCTTTTACGTCGGTACCAAAAAACTCTAAATTGTAGGTTACAACATCAAAAGTATCTTCTTTTGATATAGAAGAACCTGTCAAATTCCCCATTTGTTTATTCAAAGAAGTTCCGCTTACAGTTAATGTTCCGGAAATAGTTAATGCTTTTACAGAAGGTATAAATCTTGCGTAAACCGTTTTTCCGGCTAATGCATCAGGAGCGTTTACCACAACGCTGGACTGAAACAAATTATCATCTAAAGACAACTCATAATCTGCAGGAGCAGTAATCGTAATATCTCCGTAACCTCCTGCTTTGAAAACAAAAGACTGGCTTACAGAAACCGTATTCACATTTACAACTCCGAAATCTAAAACAGGATTTGAAGCCACATAAGCTGCCTCATTGGTAATCGCCACATCATCTAATGACCATTCTGCGGCAAAATTAGTTCCTCCTGCTGTTGTTTCATATACCCAGGCTATATAAGTATGATCTGTTTTATATTCTGCCAGGCTTATAGATTGCGACTGCACATAAGTTTCTGTTATTGTTGGAAAATTTGCATCTAATTCTGTCCACGTTGCTGTTTCCGGATTGCTTTTACCGTCATAATTAGTTGAAACCATTAATTTTAAAGCCGGTCCTGCATAATATTTACGGGAATAAAAAGATAGCAATGGAAATTGACTAAAATTATCCAAACGCAATCTTGGCGAAATAAGCCAGTCCTTACTGGCTCCCCCATCAGAATATCCATTCATAAGTACAGCCCCGGTTCCTGAGTTTATATTTCTGGGAACGGTTGTACTCGTCCAGCTATTGGTAGTACCTGCTATATTATATTGTGTCCAGCCACTATTGGTCAATACACTTACATCATTAAAGCCCTGAATATATGGATTAATTCCAGCACCTGATAAAGTGATGTTTTTAGTAACGGCTCCTGTTGATTCATGAGTTATCTGTCCCGAAAAATTAACTGTAGAAGTGGGTGTAAACCGGACATAAACTGTTTGAGCCGTATTGGAAGCAAAATCTGACACCGTATAGGTTAAAGAAGAGCCAAACGTGTTATTATCTTTAGAAATTGTAAAATTTGCAGGAGCACTCACCACAACATCGTTTGTAAGATTAGAACCCTGTACTTGATAACTTAAACTTTCAGAATCATAATTTGCCTCAGAAAACCCTAAATTAAGTGAAGTAACTGAAGTAGATAATGAGGGAATTGCAACGTTTGAAGTTGTTGCATCAACCTTTCTGACTATTGATTGTATATTGCCGTGAGAATCTTCAGAAACAGAGAAGACACTATAAGCCGTGCTAAGATTCAAACCTAAAAAAGTCTTTGTGTAAATAAGAGCACTATTTGTAACATCAAAAAATCCGGATTGTAATGCAGCTGAATCATTTGCATCAAGACCATTTTTTATTTGAGTTGCACTTGGCGCTGTGCTTCCAGATGGCAATAAAACGTAATATGTTTTTCCTGTCTCGTCTAATTTATTAGAAAAATCGAAACTTTCCCCTAGAATATTTTCTGCTTTTGGATAACCCGCTTCACTTACAGGAGCTTCCTCATCACTTTTAATATCAATATTATCAATTGCAAAAGAAGGTCGGGAACCTCCACCGGAAACTTGTCTTGAAATCCATCTGATTTGTACTAAAGGCTGGTTATCACATTCTGCCGGTAAAGTTACTTTTATTACCTGAGGATTTTGAGGAGTTACGATAGCAGTAATCTGATCAGTAGTGTTATTTCTGTATGCCGTTGGTAATAGTGAAGTAAAAGCAGCTGTTGTACCCACACGATATTGTAAAACCATTTCATTAATACGATCAGAATAAGTTCCGCTTATGGTAGTCCCATAAGGATTACGGATCGTCATAGCATCATATTGAACTTCTATCGCAGACGCTCCTGTAGCATCAAAAGTAAAACTTATCGTTAAATCTAAAGAGCTGGTATTCAGGAAACCAATTTTTTCATTATAGTTATAAATATTTCCAGTTCCAGTAGCAGCAGTAGCAGCAGACATCGTTCTATCAGTTAAACCTGCCGTTGTTTTAAAAGCTGTTCCAGGCGATCCAGATACACTCGATCCCTTAAATTCTAATGGATAAACTGTAGAGCTTGCACCTAATCCAACAAAATCCTGCGTATAAGGCAGTGTGGGTAAAGTCTGCGCAAACAGACCCTCAGAAAAGCAACAAAAAAAACTTAAAATTACCATTATATGGCGTACCGTGTAAATATTTTTCATAGTTTAAAATATAGAGTTTTTAGAAGCCTAATTTATATCCTTTAAAGTTAAGGGAATATTATAAAACCTTTAACTTAAGCACTTTAAACTTATGAACATTTAATAACAAAATGCTGTTTTTAAAAAGTTTTTATCTGATATTATTAACAAAACAATCATTAAGCAATCAAATTAACATTTTTTACACCTATCTATTTTAACAAAAAAATCACCAGATAATACATAAAAAAGGCCGTCTAAAAAACAGACAGCCTCATCATACTATTTCAAAAATCCCTAAACGGCAGTGTAACCTCCATCGGCAATAATGTAACTTCCGGTCGTAAAAGAAGATTTTTCAGAACTTAAGAAAACAACCAATTCGGCAATTTCTTCCGAAGTTCCTAAACGATTCACAGGAGATTTTGCTGCGACGGCATTCATGGCACTTTTATCTAAATTGTCTTTTAACAATGCCGTTTCAATGTAACCTGGCCCTACGGCATTACAGCGAATGTTTTTTTGAGCATACTCTACGGCAATATTTTTACTTAACCCCACAACAGCATGTTTTGAAGCGGTGTAGGCCGGACTGTTTGGAGCGGCAACCTGACCGTGAATCGACGCAATATTTACGATACTTCCGCCGCCGTTTTTATCCATTTGTTCCAGCTGATAGCGGCAAGCGTAAAAAACACCGTTTAAATTCAGTGCAATTACTTTGTCCCATTCTTCCGGTTCATATTCTCCTGTAGGTTTTGCCGGCCCTCCCATTCCTGCATTGTTGCAGGCAATATCCAGACTGCCATATTTTTCAACAACAGCCTCTGCCATTCGTTTATTATCAGCTGCGCTTGAAGAATCCCCTTTAATAAAAAAAGCTTCTCCACCTGCATCTTTTATCGCTTTTACGGTTTCATCACCGTGTTCCGTATTTATATCCGATAGTACTACTTTTGCTCCCTCACGGGCATAAGCTTCTGCAACAGCGCGTCCAATTCCTGAACCGCCTCCTGATACAAAAGCTACTTTGTTTTCTAAAAGTGCCATTTTTTTATATATTTAAATTTGTACCTACAATTTACAAACATATAAAGAGACAGAAAAAATAATGAGAGAGTTTACAATAAGATTAACGCGAAGTGCTAATCAAATGTTATTTGACAATATCATTACCTGAATTAGAAAAAAATTCCGTAAATCAATTCTCTTCTTCATCCAATTTCATATTCCCTCTGTCTTCATGGCTTTCCGGATTTGAGTTTGGGTAACGATTTGGTGTTATGTCCGAATTTCGATCTTTATTCTCTACTGTTTTTTTTGCTTCTTCTTCAGTAGCAACACCACGGTTTGCATTTGCATTATTTGGATTTACATCATCTTTTACTTTTTTAATATCTTCATTTTCATTTCTGGCTCTTTCTACAACTGTTTTATTCCCAGCTGAATCTGTAACTACCTCTTTTTTTAAATTCGCATCTTCTGATTTTCCATCATGCGAAATATTTTTTCCTTTGGCTTCATCTATATCTTTCTGTACTCCGTTTATCTTTTTAGCGCCTAAATTATTAGTTTCCATATGCTTTATTATTTTGAGTTTCTATTCTAATATTACGAATTCTAAATTTTAAAACGAAATGGTTTAACATAGCTTTAGTTTATTAAATCATTAAAACAGAATGAAACAAGACTATCTTTGCAAAAAAAATAAAACATGCATCAACACTTCATTCTTTTTAAACCTTACGGCTACCTAAGCCAATTTATATATGAATTAAAAAGGAAGAAAAAGCTTTTAGGCGAATTATATGTTTTTCCTGAAGGCACAATGGCTATTGGCCGATTAGATGAAGACTCTGAAGGCTTACTTTTGCTGACAACTGACGGAAAAGTAAGCGAACAGATAAGAAGCAAAAAAGTCGATAAAGAATATTATGTTCAGGTTGACGGCATAATCACTCCCGAAGCGATCGAACAATTGCAAATAGGTGTAGAAATTGGTTTTGATGGCGGAAAATATATGACCAAACCCTGCAAAGCTTTTATCGTTGCTGAAATTCCTGACTTTGGTCCAAGAGCAAAAAAAATAAGAGATGAACGTCACGGACCCACATCCTGGGCTTCTATAACAGTTAATGAAGGAAAGTTTCGTCAGGTTCGAAAAATGACTGCCGCAGTTGGTTTTCCTACATTGCGGCTTGTGCGGGTACGAATAGGAAATGTATATTTGCAAGACTTAAAAGCCGGTGAGGTTTTAGAAGTCTCAGATTTTAAATAAGAAAATGTGTCAATTATATAATTACTAAAATCTTATAACTAAAAAAATGCTAAACGTTGTTCTTGTAGAACCGGAAATTCCAAATAATACCGGAAATATTGGCCGATTATGTGTGGGTACAGAAAGCAGACTACACTTAATTCATCCTTTTGGATTTGTGATTAATGACAAAAACCTAAAACGTTCGGGATTGGATTACTGGGTGCATCTTGATGTAACCGAATATCAAAATATAGAAGAATGGATTTCGCAAATTCCGGATCATTCACGTGTATTTTTAATGAGCTCTCATGCTGAAAAGTCGTATTTGGAAACCGAATTTCAGGATGGAGACTGGCTGGTTTTTGGGAAGGAAAGTGTTGGATTGAGCAAAGAAGTTCTGGCTTTGTTTGAAAATCATTTAACAATTCCGATGTCGAAATTGATCCGTAGTTTTAATATTGCGAATTCTGTGGCTTTTGTGGTTGGGGAAGCTAAGAGACAGATTGGATTAAAGGTTTAATCGTTTATTTATTGAGGTGTTTAATTGATTTGAGAAGCCCTCATGAAACCTGATGTTTTAGCCCTGATGGAAGTGACATCCTTTTATGGCGGTTCGCCATAAAAGATATAACGGACAGCAGGACCAGCTCCTGAAAATTGTTATAGTTACGTAATGATAAACTTCCCTTTTTCAGCATCAAAAACAATATGTTCATCCTTGAACAAAGTCGCAAAACTTCCTTTCGAAATTAAATGACAAGGTTCGTCCTGAACCACCATTTCCGGAGTCATGATAATCATTTCGTCACTTAATTGTATCGCCAGATCGATATCATGAGTTGAAAATAAAATACATTTTTGGGTTTCCTGCGTTAGCTTTTTTAGCAATTTGAAAAGCGAAACTTTATGCAATAAATCTAGGTGCGTTGTGGGTTCGTCAAGAATAATCAAAGGTGTATCTTGTGCCAGAGCTCTTGCGATCAAGACCTTTTGTAATTGTCCGTCGCTTATCTCAAAATGCCTTTTTACAGCTAAATGTTCGATTTGTGTCAGCTGCATGGCTTCCTGAACTTTTTCTATATCTGTTTGGGATAAAGTCCCAATCCAATTCGTGTAAGGCTGGCGACCTAAAGCAACTAGTTCAAATACGGACAGATTACTTGGAGGCAATTTTTCGGTTAAAACCAAGCTAAGGTTTTGTGCTAAATCTAAAGGTTTGTAGGTATTTATACTTTTATCATTCAGAAAAACATTTCCTGCCAAAGGGGATTGAATTCCGGTAATGGTTCTCAGTAAAGTCGATTTTCCAATACCATTTGCACCAATTAAGGCGATGAGTTTTCCGGAATCTAAAGTTAAATTTAAATCCTGGGCGATAGTTACAATTCCTTTTTTGGATTTATAGCCAATATTTAGATTTGAAGTTTTTAAAATGGTTTTCATCGTAACTTGTTTTTTAAACACATAGAGGACATAGTTTTTCTATGTGTTTAATTTTTAGTGATTTTAAAATTCCTTGTAAATTAACACATAGCTGATTTCCCTAAAACTTTGGTAATAATTTGAAATATTCATTTACAAATGTTTTCTGACCTTCTTTAAAAATATTATGACAATTAAAGTTAATTATAATTCCCTTTGGTGCTTTAGATAGTTTCATATAAGTTAATTGTGCTTCATGTCTAGGACATAAATCTGCATTCAATTCTTTATTTTCATAAACCAATGGGACTTTCATTTCAGTTAAAAAATTCAATTTCCGATATTATAACTCTTCTTTCAAACATTGATGATACACATTTTCAAGTAATCCCTTTCCGATTATTTTATGCACTTCGATACAAGCTCCAATTACATTATAAGTTAACTCGTCTAAATATTTTTAAGTAATCATTAGTGATAATTAAAATAGAAACCAATTTTCAATTTTACTCATCTCTGTTTTTTGAAGAAAAGTGAAACGCCTTTTTAAGCTTGTAAAACTATGTCTCTATGTGTTTAAAAAACTAAGATGCAAAAAATGTATGTTTTTACTTAAAATTTCTTTTTCGTACCAATAACCAAATCACAACCGGAGCACCAATTATAGACGTAATTGCATTTATTGGAAGTGTGACATCAAAGCCCGGCATTTGAGAAACGATATCGCAAAATAAAACGATAATGGCCCCAAAAAGCAATGTGCTCCAAAATAAAATCGTATGATTACTTGTTTGAAAAGTCAGTTTTGCAATGTGTGGAACTGCAAGGCCGATAAAAGCTATCGGACCTGCAAAAGCCGTGATACTTCCGGCCAAAATACTGGTTGCAAAAATAATGATCAAACGTGCTTTATTGATATTTAATCCCATACTTTTTGCATAGTTTTCACCCAGAAGCAATGCATTTAAAGGCTTGATACTGCCTGCGCTTAAAATTAAGCCCAAGAACACGCTTATTGCCAAAACAATGATTGATTTCCAGGAAAGATTACCAAGGTTTCCTAACGACCAGAAAGTAAATTTCTGAAGCTGTTCGGCTGTACTAAAATAGGTTAAAACACTCACAATTGCCGTGGTAAAACTTCCAAACATCAACCCGACAATTAAGATTGCCATCGTATCTCTTAATTGCTGTGAAACCAATAAAACCAATAATAAGACAAGTGTGCTTCCTAATGTTGAAGCCAACACAATTCCATATGATGATAATGCGATCGTTCTTAAAAAAGAGGGTAAAAATCCGGCTCCCAAAATGACAAATGCTACTCCCAGGCTTGCACCTGAACTTAACCCTAAAACATAAGGTCCTGCAAGCGGATTACGGAATAACGTCTGCATTAACAAACCGCTTATGGAAAGTCCTGTTCCGACTAAAATTGCTGTAAGAGCTTTGGGCAAACGATAATTGATAATAATATACTCCCATGTTGTTTTACTGGCCTGGCCACCGGTTAAACTTGTATAAACATCTTTAAAGGGAATATTAACTGAACCCAGACTAATACTCATAAGAAACATCATAAGAAGTCCTAAAGCCAAAATGGCAAATAAAATTGTATTTCTTTTTTGGTGAGCCAATTTAATTCAGTTTAGTTGCAAAAGTAAACTCATAACTTGGCAGTAAATCCGGGTGAAAAATTTTGATGAAATCTTTCAGAACCAAATCCGGTCTGCTAGGTGATAATTCATAATAAACAGTTCCGCCGGTAGCACCAAAATTACTTTCTAAACAATAAATTGATTTATTCGCAAAAGCATCAAATTCGCTGTAATGCGGATTCGCTTTCTGTAATTCTTCTAAGGTTTTAAAAGAACCTGAAACAATCCAAAAGTTTGCCGTTTTTCCTTTATCTAATACCTTTTCAAATGACAAACCCTGGCTTCCGGTTCCTTCTAAATCTGACCATAAATAATTGGCGTGAGCGTCTTTCATAAATTGGGCAACCCAGCTGTTTCCTTTTGCTACATACCAGACATCCTCATACATAGAGCCATACAAAACGCTAGAACTTGCAGGTGCTTCAGCTACTAATTTTATTGCCTGATTGTAACTTGTCACAATTTTATCGAATAATTCTTTTGCTTTGTCTTCTTTGCCAAATAAAGCGCCGTAAAGCTTGATCCACTCGGCTTTTCCTAATGGAGACTGCTCCATCCAATCTGCCTGAATTAATACATTTAAACCACTTTTTTTCAAATTATCCAGCATTGGATTATTATTGTCTACTCCAAAAGTTACAATTAAATCGGGTGATAATTCTATTAACTGTTCTATATTTAATTTTTCATTCTGACCTACATTTTTAACGGAGCCTTTATCAATTAATGCTCTTGTTTTTTCAGAAGAAATATAATCCGTATGCGGAAAACCTGTTAGTTTATTTTCGACATCTAGCATTTCAAGAAACGGAATATTGGTTGTTGAAGTTACCACAACAGATTCTAAAGGAACCATAATAGTTGTGTACGATTGTAAACTATCCGGAAGTTCAGCTTCTTTTTCTTTTAAAATATACACGAAATTTTTCGTAGCATTTGGCCAGGGATTTGAAACAGTCACTACGGAATACCCTTCGTGTTTTACGATAGAAAGCCCTGAAGCATATTCGATGCTGTTTTGAGGAATTTTTGACGTTAGAACTTCTGTATTTTCATTTTTTTTACATCCTGTCAAAAGAAAAAAAGATGCAATAAAAATAAGTTTAGGAAATAAATGTTTCATATGTGTGTTATATTGTTTCAAGTAATATGGCATTATTATTGTCTGCTCACCTTGATGTCTTTATCAATAAGTACAAAGGTAAGGTAATTTATTATTTTTTTTATTTACCTTTATTCTTACAAATTTAGACAAACCAATTTTACATATATGAATAATATAAAAACAAAAGTTTGTTCGAGCTGTGAATCCTCTTTTAGCTGTGGAAATATTTCATCTGAAAATACTTGCTGGTGTAATGATTTTCCTCCTATTTTTAATCTCTCAGAAGAAGGAGATTGTCTTTGTCCGGAATGTTTTAAAGAAGCCTGTATTGACAAAATTGATGCGTATGTCGAAACCATTACTCCAAAAAAAGCACTTCAAAATAAAGCTACATCTTTACCCAAAACTGAAAAACTAATTGAAGATATTGATTACTATATTGAAAATGGCAATTATGTCTTTAAAACCTGGTTTCATTTAAAAAGAGGAACCTGCTGTGGAAATGCCTGTCGTCATTGCCCTTATTAATGGTTAATTCTATTTTCTATCAGGCATTAAAAAACTAAAGGTCTTTGCGTTAGGGATAGAAGTGGCATCCTTTTGTGACAAAATTATTCGTCTTGATGAACAACTAAATTTCCGGAACAAAAGATATAGCGTATAGCCCGACCCTTGGGGAACGCCATAATAATTCATAACTCAAAATTCATAATTCAAATAATGATTTACTTAATTACCGGAGGCGAACGATCAGGAAAAAGCAGCTATGCGCAAAATTTAGCTTTACAACTTTCAAATACACCAATTTATGTTGCAACTGCCAGAAAATGGGATGATGATTTTCAGAATAGAATTGACCAGCACCAACAGGAACGTGACGAGCGATGGACGAATATAGAGAAAGAAAAACATTTGAGCGAAATTGATTTTTCAGGAAAAACAGCTTTGATCGACTGTGTAACTTTATGGCTGACCAATTTTTTTGTTGATACTAAAAATGATGTAGCCCAAAGTCTGGAAGAGGCAAAAAAGGAATTTCTCTCTATAGAAAATCAGCAAAATATAAATCTGATAATTGTGACTAACGAAATTGGAATGGGCGTTCATGCCCAAACCCATATTGGTAGAAAATTTACCGAATTGCAAGGCTGGATGAATCAGTTTCTTGCATCACATGCAGACGAAGTTATTTTGATGGTTTCCGGAATACCGGTTAAAATAAAAGGTTAGAAAATATTAATGGCAATGGCAAAAACAATAAAAAATCTAAATCTTTAAATTTCTAATTTCAATATTGGTAGAGTATCTTTACATTCAGAATAATATTGGTTTTTGTAATTGTAAATTGATTTTTGAAAATGAGCTATTTAGATGATATTTTAAGATCACGACGTGATACCCGACATTTTACGGCTGATAATGTTCCTGATGAGGTGATCGAAAAAGCTTTACAGGCAGGACATTGGGCACCTTCGGTTGGATTAACGGATGCTACACGCTATTATATCATCAAATCAGCTGAATTAAAAAGCGCTATCAAAGATTTGTTTTTGGATTATAATAAAAAAGCCGAAGAACTGACAGATAATCCGGAGCAAAAAGAACACTACAAATCCCTGAAACTCGAAGCAATTAAAGAAGCACCCATTGGGCTTATCATTGCCTACGACCGATCTGTCTTGAATCAATTTACGATTGGAACTGTTGGCAGTAATGAGGCTGTGAAATTTAGCTCGGTTTGTGCGGCACAAAATATTTGGCTTTCACTAACAGAACAAGGTTACGGAATGGGCTGGGTTTCTATTCTGAATTATTATCAGTTTAAAAAAATACTCGATTTACCTGAAAATATTGAGCCTTTGGGTTATTTCTGCATCGGTAAACCGGCTACGAATTATGACAGTCAGCCGATGTTACAGCAATTGCACTGGAAACAAAAATCGGAAGCTCCGGATTTTACAGAGATTAAAAATATAAACCAAACTCATATTGCAGACTTCATTTTAAAAACTAAATCTCAAATCGAAGAAAAAACAGATTTCAGCATAATTTTACAGGAAAAAATAGATTCTAAAACCAAACCTGTTGGTGCTTTGGGAATGTTAGAAACATTGGCTTTTCAGATCGCAACAGTTTTCGAAACTTTAAATCCCAAAATAACAAATCCGAATATAGTTGTTTTTGCAGCTGATCACGGAATTGCAAATCATGGAGTCAGTGCTTACCCGCAAGATGTGACAAGGCAAATGGTTGAGAATTTCCTCAATGATGGTGGTGCTATCAATGTTTTTTGCAAGCAGCATAATATCGAATTGTCAATTGTAGATGCTGGAGTTAATTATGATTTTCCGACAAATGCTAAATTAATCAATGCTAAAATTGCCAAAGGAACTCAATCCTTTTTGCATGCTCCGGCAATGAGCGAAACCGAACTTCAATTGTGTTTTGAAAAAGGAAAATCAATTGTCACAACTATTGCCAAAACAGGTTCTAACTGTATTGGTTTTGGTGAAATGGGAATAGGAAACACTTCCACAGCCTCGGTCTTAATGAGCCTTTTAACTGGTTTTCCTATTGAAGATTGCATTGGAAAAGGTACTGGTGTTGAAGGTGAGAAACTGATTCAGAAAAAAAGTTTACTTAAAAAAGCGATCGAAAATTATTACGGCCCAGCCGAATTAATGCAACAGCTCGCCTACTTTGGAGGTTTTGAAATCATACAAATGGCTAGCGGCATGCTAACGGCTTTCGAAAATAAAATGATTATTCTGATTGATGGATTTATTTGCAGTACGGCATTTTTAATTGCTTCAAAAATAGATCCTGAGATTATACAAAATGCTGTTTTTTGTCATTGTTCTGCCGAAAAAGCACATCAAAAATTATTAGATTACTTAGAGGCAAAACCAATTTTAAATTTAGATTTGCGTCTTGGTGAAGGTACCGGCTGTGCCATTGCTTTTCCAATTTTAAAATCCGCTGAGGTTTTTCTTAATGAAATGGCTAGTTTTGAGAGTGCTGGGATTAGTCATAAATAAACGCCGAAGTCTGTCATTTCGAAAGAGGAGAAATCACAAAACTGAATAAAAATTAATTTTCAATGAAAAAAGAACTACATATTTTCTTCACTTCTTTAATGTTTTACACCCGGATTCCCTGTCCTAAAAATATCAATCATCATCCTGATTATTTAAATAAAGCTACCCGATATTTTCCTTTGATTGGCTGGATTGTGGGTAGTTTTTCTTTTATTTCTTTTTATATTTTTTCTCTTTTCCTTTCCTTAGAAATAGCAGTAATTTTTGCGATTATAACTTCTATATTGACTACCGGAGCATTTCATGAAGATGGTTTTGCAGACGTTTGTGATGGTTTTGGCGGAGGCTGGACCAAAGAAAAAATACTGATAATTATGAAAGATAGTGCAATAGGTGCTTATGGCGCGATTGGCTTGGTGTTACTTTTTTTATTGAAATTCAAATTGCTTTCTGAATCTATTTTACTTTTAAGAACCGAAAATTCCTATTTTCAAATTTATTTGTTGTTTATTTCTGCTCACGCTTTAAGCCGTTTAGCAGCGATATCGATTATTTTTACACATGAATATTCACGTGACGATGCTTCGAGCAAAAGCAAGCCCATTGCAAAAAAAAATACCTGGAAAGAAGTTTTTGGAGCTTTTTTGTTCGGATTACTTCCTTTATTGACTATCTCCTTTTATCACTATAAAATACTTTTAACTTTAATTCCTGTTTTCCTGACACGTCATTTTTTGGCTCGTTATTTCCAGAAATGGATTGATGGTTATACCGGAGATTGTTTGGGTGCTACGCAACAAGTATGCGAAGTAGTTTATTATTTAAGTATTCTTTTTGTATGGAAATTTATTTAGTCCGTCATACCGAAACGATATGCGAGAAAGGTATTTGCTACGGACAATCTGATGTAGATTTAGCTGAACCTTTTGAATCTGCTTTCGAAAACATTCTTTCGCAATTACCTGCTGAAGCAATAATTTTTTCGAGTCCATTGAAGCGATGTGTTATTTTGGCAAAATACATCCAGAATAATATAAAAACCATTTCTTATGAGGAAGACAATCGACTGATGGAAATGAATTTTGGTGATTGGGAAATGAAAAACTGGAACACTATTCCGCAGGAACAACTCAATCCGTGGATGGAAGATTTTGTCAATATTAAAGTTTCAAATGGAGAATCTTTTGTTGAATTGCATAAAAGAACTGGAGATTTCTTATCTGAAAAAATAGCAACAAAAATAAATTATCCAGTTATCATTATAGCTCATGCCGGTATTATCAGAAGCTTTTTATGCCATCATACGTCACTGCCGTTAAAAGACGCTTTTCAAAATAAAGTAGATTTTGGAGGAGTCGTCAAAATAGATTTTTAAAACTCCTTTTGTTTAGAATTTCTTTTAAAAAGTAAAACAAATTTGATTTTTACATATTTTTAACTTTATCTTTGCGCCCAATTAAGGTTGTGTTTTAATTACGAAAACACATTAAAAGGGAATCAAGTTACTGATTTTAAATATCTTAAAACCACAAATCTTGAGCTGTACCCGCAACTGTAAGCTTAGTTCTTTTTAAAAGAATGTTTGTTATTAGCTACAAAACCACTGTCATGCCATGCGCGATGGGAAGGTAAATAACAAAACGCAAGCCAGGAGACCTGCCTTATTAACAAATATCGAACTCTCGGGAAAAAGAGTGTAGAAATTATGACTTTAAACAAACGATTTACTTTTTGCTTTCTGCTTTTGTGCCAGATTATTTTGGCGCAGCATGACTCTATTACAAAACTGAAAGAAGTTGTTGTATCAGATAAAAATTTAAAAAAATACTCGGATTCTCAATCGGTTTTGAAACTCAATGATTCGATTATCAATAAAAATGAGGCTTTACTAACTGATTTATTAAATTTCAATTCGACGCTTTATTTCAAGGAATACGGACGCGGCATGCTTTCTACGGTTTCTTTTAGAGGAACAACTTCTTCTCAGACAGCTGTAATCTGGAACGGGATCAACATCAATTCACAAATGAACGGAAGTACTGATTTTAATACCATTTCCGGTTCTGATTATAATTCGATAAGCATTAAAGCTGGTGGCGGAAGTGTTATTTACGGAAGTGGTGCTATTGGAGGGACTGTGCATCTAAATAATGACATGCCTTTTTATAATCGTTTTGAAAACAATTTAAAATTTGATTACGGAAGTTTCAATACAATTGGAATCAATTATAAAACCAATATTTCAAACGAAAAATGGAGCGGACAAATTGGTTTTTCTAAAAACAGCTCAACAAACGATTATAAATATCTGAATAAATATACCTGGAAAGGCGTACAGCGGTGGAACCAAAATGGGCAATATGATGTAATAACAATGAGTGCTAATTTAGGTTACAAATTGAATGCGAGAAATATCTTTAAATTATACAGTCAAACTTCTAATACAGACCGAAACACTTCTTTAATTACTGAAACCGAAACGCCAAGTAAATACATCAATGGTTTTAATCGTAACTTATTAGAATATGATGGTAATTTTGGCAAATTGACTACTAATTTAAAGACAGCCTATATATTCGAAAACTACCAATATTATGCTGACAATTCAACAAATAATTATACTTACGGAAAAACAGAAAGTTTAATTGCCAAAGCAGATGTTGGTTACACTCTTTTTAAATCCACACAAATAAACGGTATTATAGATTATAATAAGACTACGGGTACCGGAAGCGGTTTTGGAACTAATACACGAGAAATAAGTTCTGCCTCTTTATTAATAAAACAAGATGTTTCGACATACTGGAAAAATGAATTTGGTGTTCGAAAAGAATTCACGGATAATTACAAATCGCCGGTTCTGTTCTCTATAGGTTCATCTTATCAATTTGGTGAATTATATAAACTGAAGTTGAATTTGTCACGAAATTTCAGAATTCCAACCTTTAATGATTTGTATTGGGAAGAAGGCGGAAATCCTGACTTGAAACCTGAAAGCTCTTATCAGGCCGAATTAGGGAATGTCTTTACTTTTAAAAACATTACTCTGACACAGACTTTTTATTATATCAAAATAAAAGACTTATTGCAGTGGGTTCCGGGCAAAAATGGCATTTGGTCTCCTCAAAATACAGACAAGGTAAACAGCTATGGGGCAGAAACTTTATTAAGCTGGAAAAAGCAGTTTGGTAAAAATATTTTTGCCGTCAATGCTACCTATGCTCATACTATTTCTGAAAATAGTGATACTAAAAAACAACTCTTTTTTGTTCCTTTTAATAAAGCTACAGCTTCTGTTGCTTACTCCAGAAATAGAATTTCAGCCAATTATCAGTTTTTATATAATGGTTTTGTTTATACGAGAGCAGATAATGATCCAGATGAAATCATTAATGATTATATGATATCAAATGTAGGAATCGATTATGATTTTAAATTTCTGGAATCTTTTAAACTTGGTTTTCAGGTTCTGAATTTATTTAATGAAGCATTCGAAAGCCTTGAAAACAGACCTATGCCAGGTCGCAATTTTAATATGTATATAACCTTAAAATTTTAATATAATGAAGTTTAGTAAATTGTTTTTAATAGCACTTAGTGCATCACTATTCGTTTCGTGTTCAAATGATGAAGAATCTAATGAGCCTAAAGGAGTTTATGACAAAGGTGTTTTTATCCTGAACGAAGGATCTGATGTCAAAGGGACAATATCTTATTTAAATGATGACTTAATCACATTTACGAAAGATGCATATGGACCTGCTAATAATGAAGATAACCCGGGCGGTTATTTGCAAAACATATTCTTTAATGGGGACAATGCCTATATAATTTCAGGAGGATCTGATGTAATTAATGTTGTCAACAGATATACTTTTAAATTGGTAGACAAAATAGAAACAGGTCTTGAAAATCCAAGATATGGTGTTGCAAAAGATGGCAAAGCATATGTAACAAATGCAAATACTTATGGCTCATCTAGTAATCCTGCCGGACATACGGATGATTATGTTGCTATTATCGACTTAAAAACCAATAAATATGAGTCTAAAATTGATTTGAACGCAACTGCCAATCGATTAGTTTTAGAAAATGGTAAGCTATACATTACAGAACCTTATAACAGTACTAAATTATTGGTAGTAAATATTGCAACAAAAAAACTTGAAGCACCAATAGAAATTGGTTCAAGTGCTGATTGTATTGAGGAAGAAAACGGGTTTTTATATATTTTAAGAGGTCCTTTTGGAAGTAGAAGTGAAATTGTAAAAGTAAAATTATCTGATAAATCAGTTTCTAAAATTACTTTCCCGGAATCTTTAGACGGAGCAGGATACATGGATATTGAAGATGACAAAGTATATTATACAGTAGGAAGTTCAGTTTATGTTATTAATGCTAATGCTACAACTGCATCAACTACACCTATTTTAACTGCTACACTTTCAGCTAAAGGCTATGTTTATGGTTTTGCTGTAAATGATAATCGTATTTATGTTGCTGATGGAGGAGATTTTGGAGCCAATAGTAAAGCTTTCATTTATAACCTGGCAGGTACATTAGAAAAAGAAATCGCAGTTGGTATAGGGCCTAATGGTTTTTACTTTAACGACTAAAACAAAAAAATGCCCTTATAAACAAAAATATAAGGGCATTTTAAATTAATATATATATATATAATGATAAAAAAATTACTTTATAATTTACTACTTAGTTCATCAATAATCACGGCTCAATCTTATGCTCCGCCTGCTGACCAGGCTGGCAGCACAGCAATAGCTAAAAGTAGTTCGGTTTTCATAGGCTGGGCAACAGGAATTACTGTGGTAAGAGGTCCACAGGATATTGCAGTTCCAAATAGTCCTTTAGCTACTGCCGGAACACCAGCAGACGGAATGAAAGGAGGAACTTCAGGAACTGGAATTGTTAGTTTAGGTGACGGCGGAAGCGCAGTCTTAACTTTTGATACACCCATTAGCAATGGTTCAGGATTTGATTTTGCCGTTTTTGAAAATGGTTTTTCTGATACCTTTTTAGAACTAGCTTTTGTAGAAGTAAGCTCAGATGGAATTAACTTTTTCAGATTCCCGTCTCATAGTGAAACACAAACCACAACTCAAATTGGGGGTTTTGGAGCAGTGGATTGCAGATACATTAATAATCTAGCCGGAAAATATCGTGCTAATTTTGGAACACCTTTCGATTTATCAGATATTCCGGATAATGCTTTGTTAGATAAAAACAAGATTACACATGTCAAAATAATAGATGTAATAGGCACAATTGATCCTTTGTATGCCTCTTATGACAGTTTTGGAAATATAATTAACGAACCTTACTCTACACCTTTTGCATCTGGAGGATTTGATTTGAATGGCATTGGTGTTATTAACCAAAATACTTTAGGAAATGAAAATTTTACTTCAGAATCTGTTACACTATATCCAAATCCTGCCTCAGATATTATTCATCTAAATAGTAAGGAAGAAAGCAGCATTTTAATTTATGATATTACCGGAAAGATTGTAAAAGATTTGCCGAAATCAAATTATGGAGAAATTACAATTTCCGATATAAATTCAGGCACTTATATATTTGAAGTAACACTTCTGGATAAAAAAATGGTCAAAAAAATAATTATAAATTAGTTAATTGTTGTTTTTTAGAATTTGTTTTTGGACAAAAAAGGCTTTCAGAAATGAAAGCCTTTTTAATATTACTTTTTATTTACATCGAAATTTAATATACACGTATGGGCAATTTGCCTTTTTAAATCCTGATTCCCGGTGGAAGCAATTCCTTATATTGTGGATTCTTTTTAATAAATAATACAATTTTTGGATGAATAGGCATCAATCTAAACTTCTTTTCGATAATAATCTCCATGATGTTTTTAAGCAGTGCATTAATTAAATCCTGATTTTCAAAGCCTTCAGGAGTGTTGATTTTAGTTAAAAAGATTTTCTTTTCCTGAAATGAATATTCAACAGAAAGCATTCCTTCAGGCAGTATGGCTTCAAATTGTCTAGCAAAAGTGTTGTCTTTGATTACCATAATAGTTTCAATAGGTTCCATAATTTGTCATTTTTTAGAAGGTTAAAAATATAATATAGATTTAGGGCAATTGTCTCGGTTTAAAAATCATAAAATAATACTAAACACGAATGATTTGGATTGCAAAGTTAATCATTTGATTTTCAATATGAAATTATTTTTTTTTAATAGCTCCATACAGTTAACATATAAATAATTTTGCGCTTCATTTATTTTAATAATTAATTAAAAAAGGAATATTCGCTGTGCATATTAGTAAAAAAAGTAATTTTAGCTTCTCTAATTAAATTCCTTTTCTATCAAATGAGTAAAATTCCTGTTTATTTTATGCCCGGTTTGGCAGCCAGTCCGGCTATTTTTGAAAGAATCCAATTAGATGAATCTATTTTTGAAGTTTGTTTGCTTGAATGGAAAATTCCGCAGGTAAAAGAATCATTATCTGATTATGCTCTTCGAATTACAAAAGATATCAACCATAAGAATCCGGTTTTGATTGGAGTTTCTTTTGGTGGAATTTTAGTTCAGGAAATGGCAAAACATATCGAAGTACGAAAGGTGATTATTATTTCGAGCGTAAGAAGCAATATGGAGTTTCCAAGGAGAATGAAAATCGGAAAAAATACAAAAGCCTACAAATTGATTCCGATGAAGTTAATTTTGAATATAGAGAATCTTGCTAAATTTTCTTTTGGCGAAAAAATAAATAAACGTATTAAATTATATGAAAAGTTTCTTGCTGTCAGAGATTTAAATTATCTGCAATGGGCTGTAGAATCTGTGATTTGTTGGGACAGAAGTGAAATCGACGAAAAAGTAGTCCATATTCATGGTGATCAGGATGATGTTTTTCCTATAAAATATATCAATAAATGCATTGTTGTAAAAGGTGGAACTCATATTATGATTCTGAATAAATACAAATGGCTGAATGAGAATTTACCATCGATTATATTAGAGGAATAAGTATTCTTATAAAACTTAAACTCATAGCCCTGATAGAAGTGAAAATCCTTTTGTGGCGCTGCTGTCAGCGATACAAAAGATTGTAACGGATAGCAGGAAACAGCTCCTAAAAATTCTAATAAATAAATTTCAAATTAAAATTATAAAACAAAAAAATCCCAAATACCTGAATTGGGATTTGGGATTTTAAAAATTCTTATTTAAAAAAATTTAGATTTTCTTCATTTGCTCTTTCATCATGGTGATTTGCTCTTTTAGCATTCCTTGTTTGTCTAATTTCTTAGCTTCATTTAACAAATTGGTTGCTTCCAGTTTTCTTCTGCGTGACATAGCAACTCCTGCAAGGTTTAATTTTGCTACAGCTAAATCCATATCCATAGACAATCCCAATTCAATTGCTTTTTTGAAATGTTTCTCGGCCTGGTTGATATTCGTTTGAGATAACATGATTCCGTGAAGGTAATTAAAGTAGCCTTGTTGCTTTCTTACCAAAGCCGCTTCAGGATTTTTGATGTATGCCAGCCATTTTTTAGCGCCCTCAAAGTCTTGTTTTCTTAATTTAAGGAAAGCTAAAAGGATAAATTCGTTTTTGAAATAAAGAAAAATTGGAATTGCAGTCAATAACAAAAGGAAAATACCATTTCCGATATTACTTTCAGTAAATTGCCAAATGCCAGCAACTACAAGAAGTCCGGCTAAAATAAGTTTAATATTTTTATGAAACATAATAGATGTATATTTGTAACTGCAAATATAGTAAAATGAATTAAAAATATTTTTATTAAAGTACTTGCCAGAAAAAAAAGTCTTTGTATATTTGCACTCGGTTTTGGGATAACGATATTCAAAAACAGAAAATAGATATTAGATACCATTTTAAAGATACAAAGCAATGAGCAAAAGAACATTTCAACCATCGAAAAGAAAAAGAAGAAATAAGCACGGATTTATGGACAGAATGGCTTCTGCGAATGGAAGAAAAGTTCTAGCGCGTAGAAGAGCTAAAGGAAGACATAAATTAACTGTTTCTAGCGAACCTAGACACAAAAAATAATGTTTTCATAAACATACATAAGGCGATTACTTTTTTAGTATCGCCTTTTTTTATACCTTGTCAGTAAAAAAAGCGGTTAAAATCCTGGTTTTTAACAAACTACTGCCCATTTAAATTAAATATAACTACACAATACAAACAAAATGCCTAAAGACACATCAATAAAATCAGTTTTAATAATAGGTTCAGGACCTATCGTAATTGGTCAAGCTTGTGAATTTGATTATGCAGGATCTCAATCTGCACGTTCTATTCGCGAAGAAGGAATTGAAGTTATCTTGATAAACTCAAATCCAGCGACAATCATGACCGACCCAACAATGGCCGATCATATTTATCTGAAACCATTAACTACAAAATCGATTATTGAAATTCTGAAGGAACATCCACAAATTGACGCTGTTCTACCAACAATGGGCGGGCAAACAGCTCTGAATTTGTGTCTGGAAGCAGATGAAAAAGGAATCTGGCAGGATTTTGGAGTAAGATTAATTGGTGTTGATGTAAATGCCATCAATATTACGGAAGACAGAGAGCAATTTAAACAACTGCTACATAAAATAAATGTCCCTACGGCACCTGCAAAAACAGCTACTTCTTTCCTTGAAGGAAAAGAAATTGCTCAGGAGTTTGGATTTCCATTAGTAATTCGCCCTTCGTTCACACTTGGAGGAACCGGAGCCGCTTTTGTTCACAGTAAAGAAGAATTTGATGAAAAACTAACCTACGGATTAGAAATGTCACCAATTCATGAAGTACTGATTGACAAAGCTTTATTAGGCTGGAAAGAATACGAATTGGAACTTTTGAGAGATAAAAACGACAACGTTGTCATTATCTGTTCAATAGAAAATATGGATCCAATGGGGATTCATACCGGAGATTCGATTACGGTTGCACCAGCTATGACTTTATCTGATACAACTTTCCAAAAATTACGTGATTATGCTATCCTTATGATGCGAAGTATCGGAAATTTTGCGGGAGGATGTAACGTACAATTCGCAGTTTCTCCAGATGAAAAAGAAGATATTGTTGCCATCGAAATTAACCCTCGTGTCTCTCGCTCTTCTGCCTTAGCATCAAAAGCAACAGGTTACCCGATTGCTAAAATTGCTTCTAAACTGGCTTTAGGATACAACTTAGATGAATTACAGAACCAAATTACAAAATCCACTTCAGCTTTATTCGAGCCGACATTGGATTATGTAATTGTAAAAATACCGCGTTGGAACTTCGATAAATTCGAAGGTGCTGACAGAACTTTAGGCCTCCAGATGAAATCTGTTGGTGAAGTAATGGGAATTGGACGTTCGTTTCAGGAAGCTTTGCACAAAGCTACGCAATCACTAGAAATCAAAAGAAATGGTTTAGGAGCTGACGGAAAAGGATATACTAATTACGAGCAAATTATCGAGAAACTGACTTTTGCAAGCTGGGATCGTGTTTTTGTTATTTATGATGCAATTGCAATGGGGATTCCGTTGAGCCGTATTCATGAAATCACAAAAATCGATATGTGGTTTTTAAAACAATACGAAGAACTTTATACTTTAGAAAAAGAAATTTCGAACTATAAAATTTCAGATCTTCCAAAAGAGCTTTTGCTGGAAGCCAAACAAAAAGGTTTTGCCGACAGACAAATTGCACACATGATGAATTGTCTGGAAAGCGAAGTTCATACTTTAAGAATGGACAAAAACATCAACCGTGTATTTAAATTGGTTGATACCTGCGCAGCTGAGTTTAAAGCTCAGACACCTTACTACTACTCCACTTTTGAGGCTGAAATTGAAAAAGCAAATGGCGAGCGTTATGTAGATAACGAAAGTATTGTTACTGATAAAAAGAAAATTATCGTTTTAGGTTCAGGACCAAACAGAATTGGACAAGGGATTGAGTTTGACTATTCTTGTGTGCATGGAGTTTTGGCCGCAAAAGAATGTGGTTACGAAACGATTATGATCAACTGTAATCCTGAAACGGTTTCGACAGATTTTGATACAGCTGATAAATTATATTTTGAGCCAGTTTTCTGGGAACATATTTACGATATCATTCAGCATGAAAAACCAGAAGGTGTTATTGTGCAGTTAGGAGGTCAGACTGCTTTGAAACTAGCTGAAAAATTATCTAAATACGGAGTAAAAATTATCGGAACCAGTTTTGATGCGCTTGATTTAGCTGAAGACAGAGGACGCTTCTCAGATTTACTGAGAGAACTACATATTCCTTTCCCACAATTCGGAATTGCTGAAACTGCTGATGAAGCCTCTGCTCTTGCAGATACTTTAGATTTTCCATTATTAATTCGTCCTTCTTATGTATTAGGAGGTCAGGGAATGAAAATTGTTATCAATAAAAAAGAACTGGAGGAGCACGTTATCAATTTATTGAAAACGATTCCAGGAAACAAACTGCTTTTAGATCATTATTTAGCCGGAGCAATCGAAGCTGAAGCTGATGCAATTTGTGATGCTGACGGAAACGTTTACATCATAGGAATTATGGAGCACATTGAACCTTGTGGAGTACACTCAGGAGACAGTAATGCTACATTACCTCCTTTTAACTTAGGGGAGTTCGTAATGCAGCAGATAAAAGACCATACTTATAAAATCGCGAGAGCTTTAAAAACAGTTGGTTTAATCAATATTCAGTTTGCGATTAAGGATGACACCGTTTACATTATCGAAGCAAATCCAAGAGCTTCGAGAACAGTACCATTTATTGCAAAAGCATACGGAGAGCCTTATGTAAACTACGCTACAAAAGTAATGTTAGGACACAATAAAGTAACTGATTTCGATTTTAATCCCCAATTAAAAGGATACGCCATCAAACAGCCGGTTTTCTCTTTCAGCAAATTCCAAAATGTAAACAAAGCATTAGGCCCTGAGATGAAATCAACAGGAGAAAGCATCTTATTTATTGATGACTTAAAAGACGATCAATTCTACGAATTGTATTCAAGAAGAAAAATGTATTTGAGTAAATAATTCTCAAATCCTTATATTAAAAAAGCTCCAAATAATTGGAGCTTTTTTAATATTTAATAAATTAGAAAGTTATTCTTGTTTATTATAAATTTTAGAGATTATTCATTAGAAAATGACATATTATCTCTTGTATTTTTTTGCACAGAAATAGCACCAAACAATGCCAATAAAAAGGCAAAAGTATAGAAACCTTTTTCGCTTGGAAGAATAGTAGCGTTCCAAAGTCCTACAGCTAATAAAACAATGGATAAAAGCGTTCCAAACCAGCAAATACCGTAATAAATATCCGTTACAGGAAGTTTTTCAAGTCGGTCCCTAACGCTTTTTTGCAGCGAAACAACCGCAAAAAGGCCAAACATTAAAACAGTAAAATAATATCCTTTTTCGTTTAACAGCATTTCTGCTCTTGCAAGTCCAACTATAAATCCAACTGTTCCAGCTCCCAGAGCTACCCAAGATGCTGCTATAAAGGCATTCGAAGTTTTTTGTTCCATTTTTATATTAATTTTATTTGTATTTAGAAAAAATTCCCGAGTCGGTAGCTGTCCAAAAGCAGCATTTTTGACCACTAGCTTTTAAACCGCTGTTAGCCCAGGTATTGCAGGTATGAAATAAACTATAACTACCGTTTGCTTCATAGAAAGCATCCGTTTTGCCATAAACCGCATTAGTTTTTATGTTTAAGAAATTTCCGGATGGGTCTTTTTGAAAACTTTCGGAAATATATTTTATTAAGCGACGATATTGCTCTTTGCTTATCATCATTTTTTTGCAATCGTCGCCTTCTTTTAATTTTTTGTAGTAAGTGGCATGAATAGCAGTAGTACTCAATCCGGAAGCTGCTTTAAAAGCAACTGAAGCTTTTAAAGCAGACCATTCAGGCGTTTCCAGATAAAACCCTTTATCACCCCAGCCCATTGCCAAATACTTATACGTAGAATCAGCAGCTTTTGTGTTTTCAAATTTAACAAGCTGACTCCAATCAATCTGGTTATTTTTAACGGGCATTACAATATCGGTATGCACACCATTAGTCAAAATGTAAATTGCTAATTCGGGTTTTGTATTTGGTTCCTGATTTACTGTAATTTTAGAAAGAGAAAATACAGCTGCTAAGTAAATTAAAATAAATCCTAAAAAAACTAGAAATATTTTGAGTGTGATTTTTAAAACTTTTTTCAATGAATATTTAAAATAAAATTATCCAGTAAATGTAATTAAATTCATTTAACATCAAAATAAAATTAAAACAAATTATTAAGGATAATCTTTCATGATATTAAAACAAAAAGCTCCAATTACGGAGCTTTTTGTGAATTAAAAATAAGATGTGTTTATTTAATCAATTGCTGCAAAGGCTTCAATTGTTCCATATCGATTTTGGATTCTTTTAAGACCGACATTAGTGTCATAATATTATTAGGATTCATGTTCTCGCCTAATACACGAACGACAGCAAAACCATTTTCTTTTCTGTTGGCAAAAACGACAAACTCTTTGATATTATCATCAGAACCTAAATAACTAATGGATGCGCCATCTTTACCTGAACCAAACGACATAAGTTTTTGGTATTTTGGGTCTTTTAAAATCTCCTTAACTTTTGCTCGTTCTTTTTCAAATTCAGCTTGATTTTGAGTAGTTGCCTTAAAAGCTAAAATGTTCATTTTATCAAATGATTTTAAGGCTTCATTTTGATCTGCAGATAATTTTGTTTTCTCTACGTTTAAAATGCTGGGAGAAACATCAAGTGCGATAAAGTTTTTATTATCTGTATTCTCTACAAAATATTTCTGCAATGAAGGATCAGAATTACAACTTACTAAAGTTAGTAATGCTAGAAGGACTGAGGTAAAAACGCTTGCTTTCATAATTAGTTTGAATTATTTTTTCCCTTTAGAGGCTTTTTTTAGATCGGCACCTCCAGGAAGCTGCATTTTATCTGTAAGTACAGAAATTTCGTTAATATCAAAATTACCTGTTAAGGATAATAAAACAGTTTCGTCATTTTTGGCTCCGTCAACGTACATTAATAACTCTCTGACCTGAGAATCTGTAGCGCCCGATTTTACAGATATTTTTACGGTTCTTCCGCCGTCATTAATTCGCATTAGCTCTTCTAAGCCGGCAGATTTTACATATTTTTCCGCTGACGCTTTCATGTCGGCTTCAATTTTAGGGTTTTTTGTAGTAAACACTTTTAAGTAGTCTAATTTTTTAATCAAATTAATGTATTGAGCAGTTTCTTTGTCAGAAGCGTCAACTTTTACCTTACTCATTAAGTCAAACATTTTTTTGTTTACAATTACAGATGTTACATCGTCCTGGCCATCATATTTATCAAAGGCTCCCTGTGCATAAAAAGTAGTGGTAACGAATGCAAAGATTAGTGTTAGAATTAAATTTCTCATTTTGATTGATATTTTATTGTTTAAAAATTTTGTTTTTTGATTGCTCATATTCCTTAATGTATTGTACACTTCCAATACCTACATTAACATTGCTTGACAATAAGGCCAAAGCTTTTTGCGTCGCGGCAAGAGCTTCTTCCGGATCATCATAGGTTCCTAATTCTGATTGCGATACAACCTGAGTTGTATTTTTTTCGCTCATATAAAAATAGGTTCCAATTCCTAGTAAAACAACGGCAGAAGCCGCAATTGATAACCACGCCACATTTCGTTTATTAGTTTTTAGTGGTATCTCTTGCGTCAATTTTTGTTCTTTTACCTGAGAGAAATAACCAAACATTGGTTTGTATTGTTGTAAATGCTGCGCAACATTTGATGAAGAAAAATATTCTCTTAATTGATTTTCTTCGGCAATACTAGTTTCTCCCTGAAAGTATTTTTCTAATATATCTTCTATTTTATTGAATTCCATAACTGTGTGTATTAACCATTGATTCTCGTATTTTTTTTCTCGCTCTGGAAAGTGCCACCCGGATAGCCGTTTCATTCATGTTGACAATTTTCGCAATTTCATCAAACTCATATTGTTCAACATCCCTTAGCTGAATTAGTATTTGAAGCTGTTCAGGCAAATGACTTATTATTTTTTCAACCCATTGTAAACTATCTGAGTCTTCCAGTTTTTTATCTAATTGAGGTTCCCGATCAGTAAAATTATTATGTACAATTTTAAGATTACCTGCCCTTTTAGATTTTAATTGATCCAGACAATAATTTTTTGTCATTGTCATCGCCATGGCTTCGATATTATGATAAGCATGTAAATTGTCTTTTTTGTTCCATAATTTCACCATTACTTCCTGAGTTGCATCTTCAGCTTCTTCAGTACTGGTTAGTAATCTTTTTGCCAGACGAAAAACTTTGTCTTTAAAAGGATTTATCAATTCTATAAATACAACTTGGTTCATATCTGGTTATTTATTGATTTCTGAAATATGTAATTCACATATTCTATCAATGTTTTTTGACTATTTTACGGCCATATTCATTTTTAAATCAAAGATGGTTCATTAGCTTATATAGTCAAGACGATACAGTATTATTTTTGTTACAAGCAACTTAAAAAAATATTGTAAAAAAAACTGTACATTTATCTTAGTTAAAACTAAAGGTACTATTTTTACGTATATACTATATTGAAACCCCTATTTTATGAAAAAAACATTAAGATGTTTCGTTTACTTTTTTTTAATTGCATTTAGTCTGCAATCTTGTGATGATAAAGATGATGTCGTCACTTCAAAAGAGCTACAAATAAATAATTTTATCTGGAGAGGATTAAATAAAGTTTATTTATGGCAGGTCGATGTTCCCAATTTAGCTGATAATCGTTTTGCAAATCCGGATGCCTTGGACTCTTTCTTGAAAGGCTATTCAAAACCCGAAAATTTATTCCAGGATTTATTAAACAAACCGGTAAGTAAATATCCAAACGGAGACGCTATAGATCGTTTTAGCTGGATTGTTGACGACTACACTGTTTTGGAGCAGGAATTAAATGGTATTACAAAAAACAGTGGTATTGATTTTAGATTAAGCAGGCAGTCTAAAGATTCAGACAATTTAGTAGGCTACATACGCTATATCATTCCGAATTCAGATGCTTCAAAGAAAGACATTAAACGTGGTGATTTATTCACAAAAGTTAATGGAACAGCACTTACAGTTTCAAATTACGAAAAATTGTTACTGGATTCAGATAGCTTCACCTTAAATTTAGCCGAGTATAACGGTAATGATTTTGTTACAAACGGAAAATCAGTTATATTAACAAAAACTGTTTTAGAAGAAAATCCAATTTTAATCAATAAAATAATATCTTCAGGAAGTCACAAAATAGGCTATTTAATGTATAATGGGTTTTATAGTGAATATGATAATGATTTGAATCAGGCTTTCGCTCAATTAAAAGCTGGAGGCGCTACAGATTTAGTTTTAGATTTAAGGTACAATGGCGGAGGCTCTGTTCGTTCTTCAACCAGATTAGCGAGTATGATTACAGGACAGTTTACCGGACAAATATTTTCTATTCGTCAATACAATGCAAAACAAACTTCAACATTTAGCACTGAAGATTTAGAATCATTAAATGAAAGATTTGTATCAACGCTTGATGGAAATGCTGTAAACAGTTTAAACTTAAATACAGTTTACATTATAACAACTAGCAATACTGCTTCTGCAAGCGAACTGGTTATCAATGGCTTAAAACCCTATATCAATGTAATACAAATTGGTGAAACAACTATAGGAAAAAATGTTGGCTCTAATACGATTTATGATTCAGAAACTCTAACAAAAACAAAAGTAAATCCTACTCATAAATACGCTATGCAGCCTCTAACTTTTAAAATCACTAACGCACAAAAATTTGGGGATTATACAAGTGGATTAACACCAACTTTCGCACAAGACGAATATGTAAGCAGTTATGGCGTTTTAGGCGATCCATCTGAACCTTTACTAAATCTCGCCCTTTCTAAAATTACAGGCAATACGTCAAAAAGGTCACAAATCGACAAAGGATTAGCTCTTCCTTATTTTACAGATTCAAAATCAATGCGACGATTTGGAAAAGAAATGTATATAGAAAATCCTAAATAATTTTAAAAGGAAGACAAAAAAAGAAAATGCCCTAAAAAGTTACATACTATTTAGGGCATTTTTTTATGTGAAGAAAAAAAATTATTACTTTTCGATTTCCCTCATTGAATCCATTTTTTTATGTGCTAAGAATCCTGCAACATCCTCAAAATGTTCTTTTACACGTTTATTTCCAAATTCAAAAACCTTTGTAGCTAATCCATCCAGAAAATCACGATCGTGAGAAACCAGAATTAGAGTCCCGTCAAAATCACGTAAAGCATCTTTGATAATATCTTTCGTTTTCATATCTAAGTGATTCGAAGGTTCATCCAGAATCAATAAATTAACTGGTTCCAACAACAATTTGATCATTGCCAAACGCGTTTTTTCTCCTCCTGAAAGCACTTTTACTTTTTTGGTAATATCATCACCCTGAAACATAAAAGCCCCCAAAATATTTTTTATCTGAGTTCGAACATCTCCAACAGCAATATTATCAATAGTTTCAAAAATGGTAGCATTTTCATCTAACAAAGAAGCCTGGTTTTGAGCAAAATAACCAATTTGTGAGTTATGACCTATTTCTACACTTCCTTCATCAATACCAATTTCTTTCATGATGGCTTTGATCATAGTCGATTTTCCTTCACCATTTTTACCAACGAAAGCTACTTTTTGCCCTCTTTCAATTACGATATTAGCATCTTTAAAAACTACGTGATCTCCGTAAGATTTAGACAACTCTTTTACCACAACAGGATATTGTCCTGAACGTGCTGCCGGAGGAAATTTTAATTTCAATGCAGAATTATCAACCTCGTCAACTTGTACGATAACCAGTTTTTCCAACATCTTAACACGAGACTGAACGGCATCAGTTTTAGAAAATGTTCCTTTAAAACGGTCAATAAATGCTCTGTTATCAGCAATCATTTTTTGCTGCTCATCGTAAGCTTTTTGTTGGTGAACACGACGATCTTTTCTTAATTCCAGGTAATGAGAATATTTAGCTTTGTAATCATAAATTCTTCCCATCGTAACTTCAATCGTACGATTTGTAATATTATCTACAAATGCTCTATCGTGCGAAATTACCACAACAGCTTTAGCCTGGTTAATTAAAAATTCCTCTAACCACTGAATACTTTCAATATCCATGTGGTTGGTTGGCTCATCCAGTAAAATTAAATCCGGTTTTTGCAAAAGGATCTTAGCCAATTCAATACGCATTCTCCATCCTCCAGAAAACTCAGAGGTTTGACGATTAAAATCTTCACGTTCAAAACCTAAACCAACTAAAATTTTCTCAACTTCAGCTTCGTAATTCACTTCTTCAATTGCATAATATTTCTCGCTTAAGTCAGAAACCCTTTCAATCAGTTTCATATAAGCATCGCTTTCATAATCCGTACGCACCGTTAATTGTTCGTTGATTTCATCGATTTCAGCTTTCATTTTAAAAACTTCACCAAAAGCTTTAGAAGCTTCTTCCATAACAGTCGAACCATCTTGTGTTAATAAATGCTGAGGCAAGTAAGCCACTACGGCATCTTTGGGGGTCGAAATACTTCCTGTAGAAGGTTTGCTTTGACCTGCAATTATTTTTAAAAGCGTCGATTTTCCCGCACCATTTTTACCCATAAGGGCAATTTTATCATTTTCATTAATAGCAAAAGAAACATCGCTAAATAATGTAGTTCCACCAAACTGAACCGAAATATCGTTAACTGTAATCATTTAGAATTATAGATTTTAGATTGCTGGATCATTAGACCTTAGCAAGTTTTTTTAAAAGTGCAAAGATAGATTAATTAGAGAATTGAGCAATTAGATAATCAGATAATTACAACTTCAAATACATATGAAGGAAGTCAAAAAAAATCCGATAAAACAAGACTAGTTTTATCGGATACTTTTTTTATAAACTCAGAATATTTTATTTTGAACTATTATTTAATTCGTCCCAAATTGGTGCATTATTTACGCCAATATCTTCAGGATTAAAAACAGGGTCTTTACCTGCTTTTTTCTGTTTTTCATAATCTTTTAGAGCTGCCAATGCCGGTTTTTGTAATAAGAAAATAGCAATAATATTAAACCATGCCATTAATCCAACTCCTAGATCACCAATATCCCACGCCAGTTTAGCAGTATTTACACTTCCATAAACAATAATAAAAACCATCACTACTCTCAAAATATGATTTGCAATTGGTGATTTTAGATTTTTAGTTAGATATGAAACGTTCGTTTCTGCAATATAGTAATAAGCCAAAATCGTTGTAAAAGCAAAGAAAAATAATGCTACAGCAACAAAATAAGAACCAAAACCCGGAAAAACACTATCCATCGCACTTTGTGTATAACCTGCTCCTGCTGTTACATCATCAACTCCTTTATATAAAAATTTAGAAGCATTACCCGTGCCGAAAGCAGGATTTAAAACATTATAAGTTCCAGTAATTAAGATCATAAATCCAGTAGCACTACAAACCAAAAGGGTATCAATATAAACTGAAAAAGCCTGAACCAATCCTTGCTTTGTTGGATGCGAAACATTGGCAGCAGCAGCAATATGAGGTGCAGAGCCCTGGCCCGCTTCGTTCGAATAAATTCCGCGTTTTACTCCCCATTGTATCGCCAATCCAAATACGGCTCCAAAACCAGCTTCCTGATTAAAAGCACTTTTGAAAATTAAAGAAATAATTTCTGGCAATTTATTAAAATCAATTACAACAATGATAATGGAAGCCAGAATATAACCTATCGCCATAAAAGGAACAATTAGTTCTGTGAATTTTGCAATACGTTTTACACCTCCAAAAACAATAGCTGCAAAAATTACTGCAATCCCTACTCCAGTAATCCAAGGATCTAAATGAAATGCATTTTGAACTCCCTCAGCCACAGAATTTGCCTGAACTCCTGGCAATAAAATGCCCATGGCTACAGCGGAAACAACTGCAAACAGAATAGCAAACCATTTTACTCCTAAACCTCTTTCAATATAAAAAGCAGGACCACCTCGAAGCAATCCTTTATCCTTTTCTTTATAAATTTGTGCCAAAGTTGCTTCTACAAAAGCAGTACTAGCACCTAAAAAAGCTACCATCCACATCCAAAATAAAGCACCAGGCCCTCCAAAAGCAATAGCAGTTGCTACTCCCGCAATATTTCCTGTACCTACTCTACCGGCCAAAGACATTGATAATGCCTGAAAAGAAGACACACCAGATTCTGAACTTTCGCCATCAAATAATAAACGAAACATTTCTTTAAAATGACGCACTTGCAAAAACCGGGTTCGTAATGAAAAATAGAGACCAGCTCCAAGACACAAAACAATTAAAGCATTGCTCCATACAATACCATTTAAAAACCCAATAGCTTCTTCCATAAATTTATTTCTTTTTTACAATTATCAAAAACGCAATAAAATCTCTCAAAAGAGAAATATACTGGGTAAAACTATAACATCTGCACAAAAAAAACTAATAGAATTGCATTAAAAAAGACAAAAACAATTAAAAATAAAAAAAGCTTAATGAAGTTACAACCTTCACTAAGCTTTCAAAAATTATCTCTTTTTAAAATTAACTAATTACGTTCTCCTAGTTAGTCTTTTCTCCACTTTTTTGTTTCTTCAAAAACATGCCCCAGAATCGCTGCTTCAGCTTCATCGAAATCAATATTTCTTCTTCCCATTACTAACTTTGCTGTTTCAAAGGCTTTCTTAGTAACATATGTTGTAAATCCAGCAGCACCTCCCCATGAAAAACTCGGAACAAAATTACGCGGAAAACCAGTTCCAAAAATATTGGCGCTCACTCCTACAACAGTTCCGGTATTGAACATCGTATTGATTCCGCATTTACTGTGATCGCCCATCATTAAGCCGCAAAACTGAAGTCCTGTCTTAGCAAAACTTTCTGTTTCGTAACTCCACAATTTTACTTCTTCATAGTTGTTTTTCAGGTTTGAATTATTACTATCAGCCCCAATATTACACCATTCACCCAAAACAGAATCCCCTAAAAATCCGTCATGCCCTTTGTTTGAATTTGCAAAAAGAACCGAATTCTTGACTTCTCCTCCAATTCTGGATCCCGGACCAACAGTGGTTGCTCCATAAACTTTAGCATTCAGTTTCACTTGTGCATTTTCGCATAAAGCAAAAGGACCACGAATTACGGTTCCTTCCATAATTTCGGTATTTTTACCTAAATATACAGGACCCGTTGAAGCGTTCAGCGTCACAAATTCTAATTTTGCTCCTTCTTCAATAAAAATATTCTCCGGAGAAATAACATTTACACTTTTTGGAATAGGCTGTGATTTTCGATCCTGTGTTAAATAATCAAAATCAGCACGAATGGCCGCATCATTTTTTGAGAAAATATCCCAGGTATGCTCTACAGTAAGAACATCTTCATTATATTGAATGATTTCATAAGAATCAAAATCGACTTCTTCCTGATTTTCGGTGGTAAAAAAAGCAATTACATCATCGCCTTTAAAGATTGCCTGATTTTCTTTTAGATCAGAAACCAATTCAGCAAGCATATCATTAGGCAAATATGCTGCGTTAATCATAATATTTTCTTCCATTTCCACCATTGGAAATTTAGCTGATAAATATTCTTCAGTAATAGTTGTTATAGTAGAACCCAAACGCGCTTCCCATTTTTGTCGAATCGTCATGATTCCGATTAAAATATCAGCAACTGGTCTGGTAAAAGTAAAGGGCAATAAAGCATTCCTTACGGGACCGTCAAAAAGAATGTAATTCATAAATATAAATTTGGCACTTGTTAAAATCTTGATTTGGTTATCAGGCTCAAAGTTACAAATATTTTATTTGTATCATTAAACAGAAGCCTTAACTAAAAATCATAAAAAAAGCCTTCCGATTGGAAGGCTTTTGTATCAATAAAAACAGACTATTCTTTTTTAGCGTGTTTTGCATATTTAGTTTTGAACTTGTCAATACGTCCTGCAGTATCGATAAGTTTAGATTTACCAGTATAAAAAGGGTGAGATGTTCTGGAAATCTCCATTTTTACAACTGGATACTCAACTCCGTCAACTTCAATTGTTTCTTTTGTATCTGCAGTAGATTTAGTGATAAAAACCTCGTCATTTGACATGTCTTTAAATGCAACTAATCTGTAATTTTCTGGGTGAATTCCTTTTTTCATCTTTTCTTTTATTTATTGTTTAGAGCATTTTTATTTTGAAGCTTTTTCATGGTTAGAAAAAGGTGTAAACAAACGGTACTCTTTTTTTGTTTAAAAATTTTAATTATTTTGAGTTTGCAAATTTACAATTCTTTTTTAATATACAAATGTTTAGCGCACTTTTTTTTAGTTAAATTCAAAAAGCTTTTTATCCTCGAATATATTGGGAATTGCTATATTTGTGGATTAATTTTAAAACATATAGAAAATATGATTAACGAAGTTATAAAAAAGAACGGAATTACCTATGGTGTAATGATTGGAATTGCATCAACATTAATTACTGCTACAATATATGCAATTGATTTAAACTTATTTACCGCATGGTGGATGGGATTGTTAGGCATTGCTATCAGCCTTACAATATCTATCCTTTTACTATCTAAAACAAAGAAAGAATTAAATGGAATTTTTCCCTTTAAAGAAGCCTTTACTACTTATTTTATAGCGGCTGTAATTGGAATTTTGATTTCTACAACTTTTAACATTCTTCTATTTAATGTTATTGATCCGTCGGCGAAAGAGACTTTAAGCGAATTAATGATTAAGTATACGGTAAATATGATGCAGAAATTTGGATCACCGGCTTCAGTTATTAATGAAACTATAGCAAAAATGAAAGTAAGCAATCCATATTCAACTTTAGAATTATTAAAAGGATCTATTTTTGCGATTGTTATCAGCTGCATTTTTGGATTAATTTTCGCTGCCTTTTTTAAAAGCAAAACTACACAAGAATAAAAAATTAAATGAATCTATCTATACTTATACCGCTTCTGAACGAAGAGGAATCACTACAAGAACTCTATTCGTGGATTATTAAAGTGATGCAATCCAACAATTACTCTTATGAAATCATTTTTGTTGATGATGGAAGTACAGATGATTCCTGGAATATTATTGAAAGTTTTTCAAACGAAAATCCAAATGTAAAAGGGATTCGCTTCATGAAAAACTTTGGAAAATCGCAGGCTTTACACGCTGGTTTTGCTAAAGCAAAAGGCGATGTCATTGTTACAATGGATGCCGATTTACAGGACAGTCCGGATGAAATTCCCGGATTGTACGAAATGATTACGACTCAGAGATTTGATTTGGTTTCCGGCTGGAAAAAGAAACGCTACGACTCTGTTATGGCAAAAAACCTTCCTTCGAAATTATTTAATTGGGCAGCCAGAAAAACTTCGGGAGTTGAATTGAATGATTTTAACTGTGGATTGAAAGCGTATAAAAATACAGTTGTAAAAAACATTGAAGTATCTGGCGAAATGCACCGTTATATTCCGGTTTTGGCAAAAAATGCCGGATTTGGAAAAATTGGGGAAAAAGTTGTCATACATCAAGCACGTAAATATGGTGAAACCAAATTTGGAATGGAACGATTTATAAATGGATTCCTTGATCTGATTACGATTTGGTTTTTATCACGATTTGGAAAAAGACCTATGCACTTGTTTGGAGCAATGGGTTCTTTTATGTTTATCATTGGATTTTTACTGGCCGGTTATATTGGGATTTCGAAATTATACCACATGTATAATGGAATGAGATATAGTTTAATTACAAGTAATCCATGGTTTTTTATTGCTTTAACTACTATGATTTTAGGAACGCAATTATTTTTGGCAGGTTTTCTGGGTGAAATTATTTTGCGAACTAAAAACAACGAATCACGTTACAAAGTATCCCGAGAAGTTAATTTTTAATACAAAACCCTAGCCCTGATGGAAGCGGCATCCTTTTTTGGCTTTTTTCTGCCAAAAAAGATATAGTGGACAGCAGGATTAGCTCCTGAAAAATACTTATCTTTAATTAAAACATTAAAAAGACATTTACATGAATATTGCACCTAACATTTTAAGCGCCGTAAACGAATGGCTGACGCCTACATTTGATAACGAAACACAAGCTGCTGTTAAAGAATTGATAACAACATCACCGAAAGAACTTGAAGAAAGTTTTTATAAAAATCTGGAATTTGGAACAGGCGGAATGCGAGGAGTTATGGGGGTTGGAAACAACAGAATCAACAAATACACACTTGGAAAAAACACTCAGGGACTCTCAGATTATTTACATGAAGTTTTTCCAAATCAGCCTATAAAAGTCGTTATTGCTTATGATTGTCGTCATAACAGTAATACTTTAGCTAAGGTTGTTGCTGATGTATTTTCTGCAAATGGAATTCAGGTTTATTTGTTTTCAGATTTGAGACCAACTCCGGAATTGTCATTTGCACTTAAATATTTAGGCTGTCAATGCGGAATTGTTCTTACTGCATCTCACAATCCACCAGAATATAACGGATATAAAGTATATTGGGAAGATGGAGGCCAAATTGTTCCGCCAGAAGATGCTGCTATCATTAAAATAATCGAAAGTTTAGATTATGATAAAATCAAATTCAACGCAAACGAAAGCCTGATTCAGTATATCGATACTGAAATCGACAAAGCTTTTATAAAATCATCTATAGAAAACGCAAGTTTTAATACTCCAACTGAAGCCAAAGACAATTTACAAATTGTTTTTACTTCATTGCACGGGACTTCTATAAAATCAATTCCTGATACTTTATCTCAAGCAGGGTATGCAAATGTACATATTGTTCCTGAGCAGGCAGAACCGAACGGAGATTTTCCAACGGTTAAATCTCCAAATCCAGAAGAGCCTGAAGCATTAACTATGGCTTTGGCTTTGGCCGAAAAAACCAATTCAGATATTGTAGTTGGAACAGATCCTGATTGTGACCGCTTGGGCGTTGCTGTTAGAAATAACGAAGGCAAAATGATTTTGCTTAATGGAAACCAGACTATGGTTTTAATGACTTCCTTTTTATTAAAACAATGGAAAAAAGCAGGCAAAATTAACGGAAGACAATTTGTTGGTTCAACCATTGTTTCGACTCCGATGATCATGGAATTGGCAACAAGCTATGGTGTAGAGTGCAAAGTGGGACTAACAGGTTTCAAATGGATAGCCAAAATGATTAAAGATTTTCCAGAACTTCAATTTATTGGCGGCGGTGAAGAAAGCTTTGGTTTTATGGTTGGTGACGCCGTTAGAGATAAAGATGCTGTTGCGGCTACCTTGTTAATATGTGAAGTTGCTGCACAGGCAAAAGCTGCAGGAAGTTCTGTTTACAAAGAGCTGTTGCAATTATATGTTGAAAATGGTTTTTATAAAGAATATTTGGTTTCGCTGACTAAAAAAGGAATGGAAGGTTTAGAAGAAATCAATCAGATGATGGTTGATTTACGTGAAAATCCTTTGAAAGAAATTAACGGACAACGTGTAATTATGGTTGAAGATTATCAGTCATCTATTGCTTTGAATTTATTGACAGCTGAAGAATCTACGATGGATATGCCAAAATCAAACGTTTTGATTTATTACACAGAGGATGGCTCTAAGATTTGTGCAAGACCAAGCGGAACTGAACCAAAAATTAAATTCTATATCAGTGTTAATGCCGAATTAGAATCGGTGGAAGATTTTGATGCTGCAGAAGCTTTTTTAGATCAAAAAATACAAAATATCATTGCAGACATGCAGTTGAAATAACACAATAAATGAGTCATACACTCTTTATAATTATATTACAATTGTGCACACAGGTTGTACAAAATTAAGCATCTCTACCATTTAAGACTCTATTTTGCGTTAAGAAATAACGTAAATTAGAGTCTTTTTTTTATAAAAAAAAGAAAAAAGTAGGGGAAAACAAACCAATTCAATTAATTTTGTGCAGTGAAAAACCTCCTAAATAAATTAACTATTTAATACTGCACAGTGATAAACTAATTAAAGTTTCCGCATATTTAACTCAATTACCTGAAAAAAAATTGTTGCTGGAGAAACTCGAAATAGCATCGCTATAGCAGAAAATAACATCCATAAAATAAATGAGTAATTTCAAAAAAACACTTCCTTTTATATATCCGTATAAAAAATACGCCTACTTAAACATCTTTTTCAATGTTTTGTATGCTCTTTTCAGTACCCTTTCATTCATGGCATTAATTCCTATGATACAGGTTTTATTTGATAAAACAAAAAAAAACACTGTCATGCCTATATATGAAGGAATTGCACATTTAAAAGAATATGGAGAAAACTACTTAAGTTACTATATTACAACTCATACAGATACAAACAATCCTGGTTTTGTACTTTCGGTTATGGTTGCCATCATTATTTCGATCTTTTTATTAAAAAACCTAGCCGACTATCTGGCTATGTTTTTTATTACTTTTTTACGGAATGGTGTTTTGAGGGACATGCGAAATGCGATGTATAAAAAAACACTCGAATTACCCTTGGCGTTTTTCTCTGAGAAGCGAAAAGGAGATGTTATTTCAAGGATCTCTGCCGATGTAAATGAAGTTCAAACTTCTTTTTTAGCCATATTAGAACTTATTGTAAAAGAACCTTTAACGATCATTTTTACGATAATCGCTATGTTAATCATTAGCGCTAAACTAACTTTGTTTGTTTTTATTTTTATACCTGTTTCAGGATATATTATCTCTTTAATCGGCAAACAGCTTAAAAAGAAATCAAGTAAAGCGCAACAGGAACAAGGCGCTTTTTTATCGACTATTGAAGAAACTATTGGAGGATTAAAAGTTGTAAAAGGATATAACTCTGAAAACTATTTTAATACAGTTTTTCAAAACTCAACCGAGCGTTTTTTTAAATTATCGAATAGTATAGGAAATCGTCAAAACTTAGCTTCACCTGCAAGTGAATTTATGGGAATTATGGTTATTACCATATTATTATGGTATGGAGGACAGATGGTTTTAATTGAAAAAACACTAGACGGAGCTTCTTTTATTGCTTATATGGGTCTGGCATATAATATTCTTACGCCTGCAAAGTCAATATCAAAAGCATCTTATGCGGTAAAAAAAGGAAATGCTGCTGCAGAAAGAGTTCTGGAAATTCTGGAACAGGAAAATACAATTACATCAAAAACTGATGCAATTGAAAAAACAACTTTTGACAATAACATAAGTGTTCAAAATATTAATTTTAAATATGAAAATGAAACGGTTTTAAAAGATTTTTCTCTTAAAATTAAAAAAGGCCAGACTGTTGCTCTGGTAGGACAATCAGGAAGCGGAAAAAGCACGATTGCCAATTTACTGACACGTTTTTATGATGTCAATGACGGAACAATTTCTATTGACGGGATAAACATAAAAGAAATGAACCTGCAGTCTCTTCGAGGATTAATGGGATTGGTCACTCAGGACAGTATTTTATTTAATGACACTATCAAAGCTAATATTGCTTTAGGAAAATTAGATGCAACGGATGACGAAATTATTGAAGCTTTAAAAATCGCCAATGCTTTTGAATTTGTAAAAGAATTACCTTTAGGGATCTACACTAACATTGGTGACAGCGGAAATAAATTATCCGGCGGTCAGAAACAACGTTTATCGATTGCACGTGCAGTACTTAAAAACCCTCCAATTATGATTTTGGACGAAGCAACATCTGCATTGGATACCGAAAGTGAAAAATTTGTTCAGGTTGCCCTTGAAAACATGATGCAGAACAGAACTTCGATTGTTATCGCTCACCGACTTTCTACAATCCAAAAAGCGGATGTAATTGTTGTAATGCAAAAAGGAAAAATTGTAGAACAAGGAACTCATGATGAATTAATTTCTCATAACGGGACTTATAATAAGCTTGTAACCATGCAGTCTTTTGAATCTTAAGACTCAGGCTTTTTAACTATATAGCTATTCACAGATTAAAGAATTATTAAAACTGTTTTTAATTATCATTAATCTGTGTTTATTTTTTTAACTTAGATACTAGTAACGATTAATCGTTTAATTCTTCAAAAATGTATCTTAACAATCCAAACATAAAATTACCTGAAAACCGTGATACAATTGTCTGGAAATACTTAGACTTATCTAAATTTCTTGATTTATTGCTCTCCAGAAAATTATTCATGTCCCGTTCTGATAAATTTGAAGATCAGTATGAAGGTACTTTTAGCGAACCAACATTTGAAGAGATTAAAAAACTGGCAACTGACAATCCTCAATTTTTAAATTATTACAAAACCCATCGTGAAAAAGTAGCAGTCAGCAGCTGGCATATTAATGAATATGAATCATTTGCTATGTGGCAGATATTTACTCAAAACAGTGAAGGATTAGCTATTCAATCCACAATTGGCCGACTACAGGAAGCTGTTAAACCTGAAAATAATTTTGATCAATATATTGGTGAAGTAAATTATATCGACTACAAAAAAGAATACATTCCGTTTGATGATTTATTCTTTCCGTTTTTGTTTAAAAGAAAAAGTTTTCAGTATGAACGTGAAGTACGTATTTTAACCGACACTTCAAAAAGCACTATAAAACTAAACGATGGATTAAAGATTAATGTTGACATCAATCAGTTAATCGAAAAAATATACATTCATCCCAAATCAGAAAACTGGTATAAAAAACTGGTAATAGAATTAGTCGAACGTTTAGGATTTGGATTCGAAATAGAAAAATCTGATTTAGAAAGTGATATTTTGATTTAGGCATTTTCTTTATTTATCAATCTAAAACCTAAATTATATTGGCTTATAACTTACCGCTTCCCACTTTTTAGAAGCTAAATCTATGTAGTTATAATGCAAAACATCATTTTTATCAAACTGTCCGTTTTGATTTGTATCTTCAATGGTTCTAAAGTATAAACGATTTTTAGATTCTATTAAATTCCAGTCCACTAATTCCTGAAAATCTTCAGAGATTTTAGTGAAATTTTCTCCGCTAATATTACTTAAGTATAATGTTTTAATATCTCCGGTATCAATTTTACCGTCTTTATTGGTATCAGCATCAGCAAGGGTATAAACCATAACCTGATTCAGTGTTTTATCAGCAATTGGCTTTAAATACGTAGCCGTTAAAATCAAAACAGGTTTATCAGATAAAGGCCTGATGGAGTCTGAATCTGTTTTTTGAAATTTCAGGTTTTGCAAATATCCAGTAATTTCATATTCACCTAAATTAGAAATTGTAAAACTCACATCATTAACAGTTGATGATCCGTAACGTGCTTTTGTTCCTTTTTCAAAAACCCTTAAATCTCCAACCGGATGAATCAAATATTCCGTCCCTTCCATTTGAATGGGCAGATCAGCAATTTCTATCTGAGTAGAATCTGTTTTAGCAATACTTACTTTATTTGATACATCGTAAGTGACTTTTGGTTTTTTAACTTCCTCACGACAGCTGATTATTAGTGTTCCGACAATTGCTAAGGCTATATATTTTAAGTACTTTTTCATCTGCAAATTATATTCAATTATCAAATATACTATTTTTGATTGTAATTCTGGTTTTTATTGAATTTTACTAATCCGAAGATGTTTAAAAGAACAATTCCGAAATACCCCAGAAAAATTATCCAGCATTTTTTATAAACGGATACAATATAATGAAATTGTCTTTCTCTCTCCATTTCCAAAAAATACAATTTATTCTCTTCGTAATATCCACATGAAAAATATTTTATTTTTTCCAAATTAGATTGTCTTGGCTTTGGCTTTGGACTTGACAAAACATAAATATCATCTTCATAATGAGCCCATAATTGCACTTTTTCTTCAGATACAATATTAATAACACTAATAAATGTATTATAATCTATTTTTGAATCAAAATGAATTTTAGCGCCATTAATTGTATCGTATTTTTTTTACCAAATCCCTAACAAAAAATCGCAACTCCTTTAATTCTTCAAATTTATCTTTTTTAAAATTAAAGTTTTTATATTTCCTTAGACTCTTAATTTTATAGTTCACAAATTCCTCTTTAGTCGAAACGGAAATAGCCAAAGATCCCTCAACTTTAAAAGCATTAACCTTATAAAAATGGTAAAAACAAAACAAAGGAATCAAAACCAAAGAAATCATTCCAGGAACATAAAAAATCTTCTTTCTCTTTTTATGTTCTTGTATCACAACCTCGCATTCAGTTTTATATTAAAAACTCTCGAAGTCATATAATTCGGAATTGCATATTGATTTTTCGAATAAGCATCTCTAACCCAGGTGTTGGTTATTGCATTTTGATTATTAAAAAGGTTAAATATTTCCAAACCTAATGATAATTCTTTGAAATTTTTCAGCCAGCCGGTTTTGGCTCCATTAGTCTGATCAATAAAAACTTTAGCAAAACCAACATCTGCTCTTCTGTAATCGTTTAATCTGTTTTGGTATAAATAAGGATCAGAATACGAAGGAGATCCTCCTGGCAAACCGGTATTGTAAACTAAATTTAAGTATAATTTAATGCTGGGGATATTTGGCATATAATCCTGAAACAATATTGCAAATTTTAATCTTTGGGCAGTTGGTCTGGCTATATACCCTTTGTTATCGTAGTTTTCCTCAGTTTTTAAATATCCGAAACTGATCCATGATTCAGTTCCTGGCACAAACTCGCCATTTAACCTAAAATCTAAACCTTGTGCGTAAGCTTTGGCATTATTATCCGCTATATAACGAATGCGTACATTATCAATCGAATATACATTTACATCTGAAAGTGATTTATAATAAAGTTCCGTAACCCATTTAAAAGGTCGTTTCCACATTTTAAAATTATAGTCGTTACTTAGTACAAAATGTATCGATTGCTGTGCTTTTACATCTGTATTAACTTCTCCATTTGAATCACGAAGTTCCCGATAAAAAGGTGGCTGATAATACAATCCGCCCGAAATCCTAAAAATCATATTTTTATCCCAATCCGGCTTTAAGGCAAATTGTGCACGCGGACTAAAAACAGTCTGATACTTACCTTCTTCAGCTGCGCCTGAAACCTGCCAGCTTTGAAAGCGTGCTCCGATTGTATACCAAAATTGATTTGAACCTAATTCTGTTTTATTATTCCATTGTGCGTAACCTGAAAATCTGTTTATGTCATTAAAATTGGTAGCGCGAATATTTTGGTACGGTAAAAGGGGTCCAGTATAAGGTTCGTATGGCTGGTCATTTTTTGGAAGATCTAAAATGGGTGGATTTATAGAAAATCCAGCCGAATCAATTACCTCCCACTCCACTATCCTGTCCCGAATAGATTCTCGTGTAAATTTCAATCCAAATTCTAGCTGATTATTATTATTCCATTCTTTAAAACCTTTAATCTCGGCATTTGCAATCAAAGCATCCAAATCATTTCTGGCATGATTAAGCTGAGCGCCAATTCCTCTTGTAAAATCTACATCCTCAGGATTTGTAGTTCCATCAACATTCCCCAATCGATATTGCGCCAAAATATCAAAATGTTCCTGTTCAATGGTATGAAATAACGATCCTATGAACTTCAAAGTAAAAGTAGACGAAACTTTATATGTAGTTTTTATGGCTCCAAAATAAGTATCATATTGATCCCTTTCCTTACCTTCATAATAAACAGCAAGTGCCATTGGTTTATCGATTGTTCCAAATTTTGTTTCACGGGTTAAGGGCTGATACAAATATTTATTTTGCGAAATATTTCCCAAAAAACTTAATTGCCATTTGCTTGAAATATCATAATTAATATTCGTCTGAATATCAGCAAATGTTGGTGTATAATTAGTCTGTGTATCCTGACTATTTACCAGTAAACTATTATTACGATAACGAACGCCTGTTACAGCTGACCATTTTTTATTTTTCGAAACAGCATCAACTGCCAAACTCCCTCCAAGAAAACTGGCTTCAAGGACAGCTCCAAATTTAGTTGGTTTTCTATACGTAATATCTAATACTGAAGAAAGTTTGTCACCATATTTTGACTCAAATCCTCCAGCCGAGAAATCAATATTTTGTACTAAATCTGTATTGGTAAAACTCAATCCTTCTTGTTGGCCAGATCGAATTAGAAAGGGACGATATACTTCGACTTCATTTACATAAACCAGATTTTCATCATAATTACCTCCACGAACGGCATATTGGGTACTCAATTCATTATTTGAATTTACTCCTGGCAATGTTTTCAAAACATTTTCAATTCCTGCATTTGCTCCGGGAATCTTTTTTATAGTTGCAGGATCAATAATCGTAATACCCTGAACCAGTTTTTTGTTTTTTGAAGTTACAAAAACTTCTCCCATCTGTTCTTCATAATTGTTCATGACAGGATTAAAAACAAAAGTTTCATAAGGTTTCAAATTCACCGTTAATGTCATCATTTTTAAAGAAATGTGCCTAAAAATCAAAACTGCTTTTTTGTTTGATGGAACAAAAACCTGAAAATGACCTTTAGCATCAGACTGCGTAGTTTTATCACCAGCAGAAACATTTACATCTGCAACGGGATGATTTTCATTGTCTAAAATAATTCCTTTAACTTTAGCACTTTGGGCAGATGAAGCATAACCAATGCATAAAAAAAGAAAAACAATTATTGATTTAAAATTATTCAAACGTTTTGGTTTTATTTTTGTTGACTTCTAAAAAAATGAGTTTCAAAGATAGCAGAATTCCCCACATTATCAACCACTTCAATTTTTAAATCATTAGCTCCCTCTGCAACTAATGTATCATCAAAAACATGTGTGATTTTCCTCGTTTTATTGTCATACTCAAACAAAATCCAATTTCCATTTAAATAGCCATTATAAGATTTGATTCCCGATAAATTATCATTAATTGTAAACTGAATGGCTTTAACTCCACTAATCCATTTGCCTTCAATTGATTTGCTGATTTTTATAGTTGGTGCAATCGTATCTAAAACCAAACCATATTGTCCTAACGTTTTTGATTTTGCAGTAAAAACATCATTTTTTCTGGTAGTCATATTATAGCTTTTGCTATTTCCGCTTATTCTTGCTATAAAAATCTTACCTCGTAAATCTTCAGGATAAGTACTGTCTTTTATTGTTATTGTAAAATTTGAATGCACAGGAACTACATCTTCGTGAATATAAATTCTGTTATTTTTTACATCGAAATTCAAATTAAAATCTTCGTAAAAAGTTCCGGCAGGAAAAAACACAGACATATTATCCTTCTCAAAATTCGAATCTTTATTATATCGAATTAAATATTTTGAAGTTACAGGCTCAGCATTTATAACTGGTGTTTCAGAATCGTATTCCACCGGTATCGTAATTGACCTCAGGTTTCCAAAATAATCAGACACTTCGATTCTGTAAGTTAAACCTAAATTGGGTTCAACAGGAAGTATTCCGTTAAGCGAATCCGTTTTTATAATACTTAGTGCAAAAGGCGTTTTCATAAATAACTTTTGTACCCGCTGTCCTGTTTTTCTATATTTTGAATAATCGATAAGAGCGTTTACATATCGCATTTCATCAAAAGAATAGGTGCTAAACTTATAGCTGTAATTTGGGTTTCCATTTAAAAAAGTACTTACCTTAAAAACACCATTTCTATTGCCTGAAACATCATCAAAATCAACGGCATTAATTCCAAAACCTATTTTTCCATTTGCTTTTACCTTTCCTGCTAAATAATTTCCGTCTTTTTGAAGGGAAAGGTTCAATAATAAGGGCTGTTTGGATTGATTAACTACTGTATTATCAATCGGGTAAACAAATAAACTTGAAATAGTTGGTTTTTTATTATCTTCTATATTTTGGTCAAATCCAAAAAAAAGCGGATTTATAATGAACTCCGTCTTTGAATCACGCAATTCAAAATGCAGATGCGGCCCTTGAGAAGAGCCAGTATTACCGGAAAGTGCAATTAATTGCCCTTTTGTAACAGGTAATTCATCCGGTTTTAAAAACATTTCAATTTCAAAAGACTTCTCCTTACAATGTGTGTTTTTAACATATTCCTCAATGGCTCCCACAGGCGTTTGCAAATGTCCGTAAACACTTGTATATCCATTTGGATGGGTAATGTAGATACATTTTCCGTTTCCAAAAGTCGAAATTTTTATCCTTGACACATAGCCATCAGCGACTGCATAAACATTCAAACCTTCTCTTTGGTTGGTTTTTAAATCGAAGCCCGCATGAAAATGATTGGGTCTCAATTCTCCAAAATTTCCTGAAAGCCGCATCGGAATATCTAACGGAGATCTAAAATAATCTTTAGGATATTGGGTTTGAGGAAAAATAAACTGGCAAAAAAACAGGGTAATTAGTGAAAATCTCATAAGTAACATTTTTGCTAAGATAAAAAATTAAGGAGCGAAAAACGAAGATCAAACCCTCAAAAACACAATTCACTGAATTTCATTTATTTGTCTATTTTTAATGCAAAAAAATCGATAAAAAATTGCATTAATAAAAAGGAATACTAACTTTGTATGATTAAGTAATGAATAGGATTTATAATGAGTGTAATTGCCGAAATAATTGATACTCTTGAATATAAAGTCGAAAAGCTTTTTTCAAAATCAAAAGCTTTAGAAAAAAACAATCAGGATTTACGATTAGAACTAAACAAAGCTGTGCAAATCATCCAGAAACAATCTGAAGAAATTGAAGCTTTGAAGAAGCAATATGAAACACTTAAAATAGCCAATTCGTTGCTCGGCAGCGACAATAACAAGAGAGAGACAAAGCTTAAAATAAATTCATTAATTCGCGAAATTGATTACTGTATTGCACAACTATCAGATTAGAAAATATGGACGGAAAGCTTAAAATTAAAATATCAATTGCAGATCGCGTTTACCCGTTAACGGTGGAACCCGCTCAGGAAGAAGGACTTAGAAGTGCTTCTAAAAAAATTGATGCTATGATTAAGCAATTCGAAGAAAGTTACGCGGTTCGCGACAAACAAGATGTGTTAGCCATGTGTGCCCTGCAGTTTGCATCACAAGTAGAGCAAAAACAGATTGATAACGCTATCGATGGCGAGGAAACCATCGAAAGGATTAAAAGATTAAATTCGCTATTAGATCAATATCTCGAAAATTAAACGTTCTTTACATAAACTAAGATACTGCCTACATTAGTTCACAATTGGTAAACTCAACACTAACAAATTAGAATGAGCAAATCGTCGCTACTATAGTATGCCATGCCTCGGCTTGGAAACTTGAACAGTGAGTTAGCTCAAAACTTGTCTTTACGAGTTTATTCAAGCAATTAATGTAGGCTTTTTTATATATAAATTTTAACAAACATGGACATCATAACGATCATTATTTCAGGTATTGTAGGAATTGCAGCAGGTTTTGCAATTGCTAAAATTATCGAAAAAAGCAATATTTCTAATTTAATAAAAAACGCTAAAAAGGAAGCCGCTTCAATATTAAAGGATGCTAATTTAGAGGCGGAAAACATTAAAAAAGATAAAATTCTTCAGGCTAAAGAGAAATTTATTGAATTAAAATCAGAACATGAACAGGTAATTTTATCCAGAGATAAAAAAGTGGCCGAAGTCGAAAAAAGAGTTCGCGATAAAGAATCACAAATTTCAAATGAGCTTTCAAAAGCTAAAAAAGTAAATGATGATTATGAAGCTAAAACCCTTGAATACAATAATAAAATTGAACTTTTAGACAGAAAACAATCTGAGGTTGATAAACTACATAAAAGTCAATTACAGCAATTAGAGGTAATCTCAGGACTTTCTGCTGAAGAGGCAAAAGAGCAATTAGTAGAAGGCTTAAAAGCTGAAGCTAAGAGCAAAGCGATGTCTCATATTCAGGACACTATTGAAGAGGCCAAACTTACAGCGCAGCAAGAAGCTAAAAAAATTATTATCAACACCATTCAGAGAGTTGGAACTGAAGAAGCAGTAGAAAATTGCGTTTCTGTTTTCAACATTGAATCAGATGATGTAAAAGGTAGAATTATTGGTCGTGAAGGACGTAACATTAGAGCTCTTGAAGCTGCAACAGGAGTAGAAATCATTGTTGATGATACACCAGAAGCTATCATCCTTTCTTGTTTTGATCCAGTTCGTAGAGAAATTGCCCGATTGTCATTACACAAATTAGTAACCGACGGACGTATTCACCCAGCCAGAATTGAAGAAGTTGTAGCTAAAACCGCTAAGCAAATTGACGACGAAATTATTGAAGTTGGTAAACGCACTGTTATTGACTTAGGAATTCATGGTTTACATCCAGAATTGATAAAAGTAGTTGGCAGAATGAAATACCGTTCATCGTACGGACAAAACTTATTACAGCACTCTAGAGAAGTCTCTAAACTTTGTGGTATTATGGCTGCTGAATTAGGCTTAAACGTAAAACTAGCCAAAAGAGCAGGTTTACTTCATGATATTGGTAAAGTTCCAGATACTGAAAGTGATTTACCACATGCACTATTAGGTATGCAATGGGCTGAGAAATATGGTGAAAAAGAAGAGGTTTGCAACGCAATTGGAGCTCACCACGATGAGATTGAGATGAAATCATTATTATCTCCGATAATTCAGGTTTGTGATGCTATTTCTGGGGCAAGACCAGGTGCTAGACGCCAGGTTTTGGATTCCTATATTCAACGTTTGAAAGATCTTGAAGAAGTTGCTTACGGATTCAGCGGAGTTAAAAATGCGTATGCAATTCAGGCAGGTAGAGAACTTCGAGTAATTGTAGAAAGCGAAAAAGTATCTGATGATAATGCTGCTAATTTATCTTTCGAGATTTCACAAAAAATTCAAACTGAAATGACTTATCCAGGTCAGGTAAAAGTGACGGTTATTCGCGAAACCAGAGCCGTAAATATTGCCAAATAAATTCTCTAAAAAATATAATTCCATAAAAAAACTTCTCACCAATGAGAAGTTTTTTTTTATTTCACTAAAACAAATTATAATTCATCGCTAAAAACAATTTTAAAGATTGTTCCTACTCCAACTTCGCTTTCAACAAAAACTTTTCCATTCATGGCCTCTATCTGATTCCTGGTAATATACAAACCAATCCCTCTTGCATCTTTATGTTTATGAAAGGTTTTATACATTCCGAACAACAAGTTTCCATATTTTTCTAAATCAATACCCAGGCCATTGTCTTTAATTTTTAGTGCCTTAGCACCGTCTTTTTCAATAACATAATCAAAAACTACTACCGGACTTCTCTTCGGATGCGCATATCTTATTGCATTTGTTACAAAATTCAACAAGACACTTTCAAGATAAGCCGGATTAAAATTTACTGTTACATACTCCGGTACATTATTTATGATATTTGCCTTTGTCTCTGAATTAAAATCTTTGATAGTTGAAATCGTTTTATTAATGTATCCAAACAAACTCAATGGTTTGACTATTATATTTATATTGCCCTGAATCTGAACAATTTGATTTAAATTCAAAATAGTATCATTCAAATCATTAGAAACTGTTCTGAGATGCATTAACATCTCTATAATTGTTTCTTTTTTTTCATCAATATCAATAAAATCTAATATCGCTTTAATATTACCTGCCTGTGTGCTTAAATTATGCGAAACAATATGAGAAAAATTCAGCAATCGGCTATTTTGCTCACTATATAAATTCATCGTTTTTACTAGCTCTAATTCTTTTTCTTTTTGTGCCGAAATATCTGTGTGAGTTCCAATTACCCTCAAAGGCTTTCCGTTTTCATCACGTACAATCACTTTCCCTCTGTCTAAAATCCATTTATAATTTCCACTGGAGGTCATTACCCGATGATAATTTTCATAATAAGGAATCTTATTATCAAAATGTTCCTGTATATCTGAATAATATTTAGGCAAATCTTCAGGATGAACAATTTGATCCCAGCGTTCAGGATCATCAAATACATCAGCTGATTCAACCTCTAAAATTCTCAAGGACAAGGAAGAATAAAAGACTTTATTGGTAAGCATGTTCCAATCCCAAATACCGGTAGTAGAAGCTTCTAAAGCAAACTGAAATCGTTCTTCAGAAATAAGCAGCTTCAACTCTTTATCCTTTAAATCTGTAATATCCGAAAGATGTCCATAAAAGTTCACTTTACCATCAGCACACAACTCAGATTTAGATGAAACTTTAAACCACCTTAACCCTTTTTCAGGCAAAATCCCCCTAAATTCAACCTCCCATCTGGAAATTTCTGTTTTAGCTTTTAAAAATGACTGTATGAATAATTTATAATCTGAAGGGTGGATTCTTTCAGCAATTGCAGACTTTATATCATTTGGGACATCATTTGAATTTAACTCAAAAAGTTCTTCAATTGATTTACTAAATAATGGAAATGAATAATTATTATCAACATCAATCACAAACTGAAAAATCAAATCAGGAATTTCTGCAAACAATTTTTTATAAAAATCATTTACATTATTACAATCTTCATTTTCATACAAATCAAAAACCATAATCACTTCTGTAGGTTAAGCAAATTAATTAAAACATCAGGACTTAAAACCTTCTTTTAAAGGGAATTAATTTCCACTACAAGGTATTATTTTTCCAAGAAAGTTACTGTTAATAACTAATTTTTCTAAAAAAAATTATCTTCGGGGATGAAAAGTGTGCATTACCTCTTTTAAGAAACTTCTGTCTAAATGCACATAGATTTCAGTAGTAGTTATTGATTCATGCCCAAGCATGAGTTGAATTGAACGTAAATCGGCACCGTTTTCTAATAAATGCGTAGCAAAAGAATGCCTTAAAGTATGCGGACTAATATTTTTATTTAGCTCTATTTTTACCGCCAAATCTTTAATGATAGTAAAAATCATGGAGCGTGTAAGCTGATTTCCTCTTCGGTTTAAGAACAAAGTATCTTCATATCCTTTTTTTATTTTTAAGTGAACCCGAACTTCTTTCTGATAAATGGTAATATATTTTTGGGTCAAATTACCAATAGGAACAAAACGCTCTTTATTGCCTTTTCCGGTAATTTTTATAAAACCTTCTTCAAAAAACAAATCTGAAATTTTTAAGGATACCAATTCCGATACACGAAGTCCGCAACCATACAAAGTTTCCAGCATCGCCCTGTTTCTTTCTCCTTCGTTTGAACTTAAATCTATAGCCGCAATCAAACTATCAATTTCTTCGACAGATAATGTATCTGGCAATTTACGACCTGTTTTAGGAGTTTCAATTAATTCCAGTGGGTTATCTGTACGGTAATCTTCGAAAACTAAATAATTAAAGAAACTTTTTAAACCTGAAATAATTCGAGCCTGTGAGCGAGGATTGACTTCTTTTGAAACCGAATAAATGAATTGCTGAACCGTTTCATCTGCTATTTTTATGGGAGAAATATCTATTTGATTGGTTTCTAAAAACAGACACAATCGTTCAATATCGAAACCATAATTTTCAATTGTATTTTTTGACAAACCTCGTTCAATACGCAAATACGACTGATAATCTTTTATATAGGTATTCCATTTCATACTTACAAAGTAAACATATTTTGAGTATAAAAAAAACCTTCCGGATTAGGGAAGGTTTTAATAAATATTTTTATTCAATGATTAGAATTTATATCCAACATTCAATGAGAAAACACTATTATTAATTGTTGCATCTTCTCCTCCTTCTGTTTTTGCAATGTTAGACAAACCTAAATTGTATCTCACATTAGCAAAAAAATGTTCTGTAAAATCATATCCGGCTCCAAAGTTCAAACCAAAATCAACGGATTCAAAGTTATCTTTAACATCCTGATCAGAACTCCCGTATCCATCAACTTTTACGTTCAGCTTTGCTGATGTTAAAAATCCAACCTGTGGTCCTGCCTCAAGATTAAATTTTTCTGCAGCATAATATTTAAACATTACAGGTACATTTAAATATGCTAAGTTAAACTTCACATCTGTTGAATAAAACCCATCTCCTAATTCTACCTCAAAATTATCTACTTTCATACCCTGAGCAGAATATAAAAGCTCTGGCTGTATCGAAAACTTATCCGATAATTTGATTTCAGCAAAACCACCAATATTAAATCCTATTTTCGATTTAACATCCAGTCCTTCTGTATCACCTACCCAATTAGAGATATTCATTCCACCTTTTATACCAAATTTAGCGGTTTGTGCATTTGACAATCCAAACACCAAAACTACTGCAACAACTAAAATATTTTTTTTCATTTTATTGATTTATAAATTGATTCTCAGATATGTCATTTAAATCAAATTGATTAATTATTGAACTAAAAAAACCTTCCTGATTAAGGAAGGTTTTATAAAATATATTCCAAAAGAAAATATTAGAATTTATATCCAACAGATAAAGAGAAAACACTGTTATTAACTTTGTAGTCATCAGAACCTTCTCCATCATTGATATTTGACAGACCTAAATTATAACGAACTCCTGCTGATAAATTTTCAGTAAAATCATAACCTGCTCCAAAATTCAAACCAAAATCAATTGATTTTGCATAATCCTTAAAATCTTCACCATCTTCTTTAGCTGATAATAAGAAACCTATTTGAGGACCAGCCTCAACGCTAAATGCTTCAGTAATAAAATACTTAGCCATAACTGGAACATTTAAATAATCCAATTTTGTGTCATATTTATATGTTTCACCACCAAAGGAGTCTTCATTTTTTGCTCCTTGAGCAGAATATAAAAGCTCTGGCTGAATAGCAAATTTTTCAGTAAGTTTAATTTCAGCAAAACCACCTACTTGAAATCCTACTAAAGTTTTAGTATCTTCAGCATCACCACCAACATTAGCGAAGTTAACACCTGCTTTTACTCCAAATTTAACACCTTGTGCATTTGTGAATCCAAATGCTAAAACAGCAATAATAGATAATGTAATTTTTTTCATTTTTTTTATAAAATTAATAGATTATTTAGTAGGGCAAATCTATATCAATTAACATTAACAAACCAAATTATATTTTAAAATAATCGTTAAGAGGTGTTATAAAAATCTTGTTAAAATTAACAAAAAACTAAATATCAAACGATTACATTTTTAAAAATCACTAAAAACCGTTAGTAGTATAAATTTATAATTAATAGTAAAATTCTTTCTTAATACTGTAATTTAAAACAATTTCCTGTTAATTTAGAACAAATGGTAATCTTGAAACTTCCAATACAATAAATATAAAAAGACAGAGTTTTTAATTCTATTATTTTGTATTAATCAAATCTTAAAATTAACATTATGAAAAAGATACTTTTAGCGGCTATGCTCCTTGTAGCATCTGCGTCAGTTCACGCACAATTATTAAAAATCGGGGTAAAAGCCGGGGTTAACTTTGCTAACCAAACGGGAGATGCTTTTGATGCTCCAAACGTTGACAAGGAAGGTATTACTAGCTACCATGCGGGTTTAGTAGCAGAAATTAAGTTATTGGACAAATTTGCTATTCAACCTGAACTTTTATATTCAACTCAGGGTGCTACATACAAAAATGCGGTGCAGGAGTTTAAAAATGAATTAGGCTATTTGTCTATACCTGTAATGGCTAAATTTTACTTAACCGACTCCTTCAGCCTTGAAGTTGGGCCGCAAGCTTCCTTTTTGTTAAATCAAAAGGATGATGTAGATTTTGAAGAGCCAGAAACTTTCGAATTCGGTCTTAATGCCGGATTAGGATTTAAGATTACAGAAAACTTTTTTATTCAGGGGCGTTATGGCTTAGGATTAACAGATGCTTCAAAAGATGCGGATGTTAAAAATTCAACGATACAATTATCTGCCGGATTTATGTTCTAAAATAATATCACATACTTTTATAAAAACCGTTCTCTTAATTAGAACGGTTTTTTTATTTTTACATTCTTGTGAAATGTTTCTGTGAAATATAAATGGATTCAAATCACTTTTAATAAACTTTAAATTACTTATGAAAATCGCTATAATCAACGGGCCGAATTTGAATCTTTTAGGAAAAAGAGAACCTGAAGTTTACGGAAGCCAGACTTTTGAAGATTATTTTGAAATATTGGAACACAAATTTCCAGACCTTGAACTTTCCTACTACCAAAGCAATATTGAAGGCGAATTGATTGGAAAAATTCAGGAAGTTGGTTTTACATTTGATGGAATCATTTTAAATGCAGGAGCTTACACACACACATCAATTGGTCTTGGCGATGCTATTAAAGCTGTAACCACCCCTGTTATTGAGGTGCATATTTCTAACACTTATGCGCGTGAAAGTTTCAGACATCAATCGTATTTATCCGGAAATGCAAAAGGTGTTATTTTAGGTTTTGGACTAAAAAGTTATGAATTGGCGATTCAGTCATTCTTATAATCTGTTATTTAACAAATTATTAATAACCACGCTTTATAGTTATTTTATTTTTGTGAGAGAAAAAACTTTCATGAGAAACTATACCTTATTTACCTTTTTATTTTTTTCGTTTTCCAACTTTGCTCAAATTAAAGGAACCATAACAGATGAAAAAGGTACTCCCTTACCATTTGTTTCTATACTTGAAGAAAATACATATTCAAGTACAACTTCAAACGAACAGGGAAATTACCAGCTCAATGTAAAAGAAGTTGGTAAGAACAAAATTATCTTTCAGTACTTAGGCTTTAAGACCCAAAAAATCACCCTTTCATCAGAATCAAAAGCAGTTATTCTGGATGTAAAAATGCTGGAAGAAAGTTTTGCTTTGAACGAAGTTATCATTGATCAAAAAAACAATCCTGCAAATGCTATCATAAAAAATGCCATTGCAAACAAAAAGGAAAACTCAGAAAAGACTGCCCGCTATACTGCCGATTTTTATTCAAAAGGGATGTTTAAAGTCAAAGATCTCCCTAAAAAAATTCTTGGGCAAAAAGTAGATTTAGGCGAAGATATGTCGTCTAATTTAGATTCAACCGGAACCGGAATTTTATATTTATCAGAAACTATTTCTAAAATCACTTTTGAAAAACCTGATAAATTAAAAGAGAAAATCATTGCTTCTAAAATTTCAGGAAACAACAGAGGTTATAGCTATAATACCGCCGCATTATCGACTTATGATTTTTATGAGAATACTTTAGACTTCGATGTAAGGCTCATCTCTCCTATTGCCGATAATGCGTTTAATTACTACAAATACAAACTCGAAGGAACTTTCTATGACGACAAGAATCACCAAATTTTTAAAATCAAAGTAATACCAAAGCGTGACAAAGAACCCGTTTTTGAAGGCTATATTTATATTGTTGATGATAGTTTTGCTATTTATGCTATAGATTTAGACATTAAAGGTTACCGAATGAAAAATGAATTTACTGAAATCATGACTTTAAAACAGAGCTTCAGCTATAATTCAAAAAATAAAATCTGGTCTAAAAACGCACAGACTCTTTCTTTTAATGCCGGCATTTTTGGTGTGAAATTCTCGGGAAATTTCAATTACATTTATTCGAATTATGAGTTTCCGGATTCATTTGAAAAGAAAACTTTTGGAAATGAAATTGTAGCTTTTGAAGCCAATGCTAATAAAAAAGACAATGCTTTTTGGAATCAAATACGTCCAATTCCGCTAACGATTGAAGAAAGCACTGATTATACCAAAAAAGACAGTTTGCTAACCATCAGAAAATCCCGAAAATATACCGATTCAATCGATGCCAAAAACAACAAATTTAAAGTTTGGGATATTTTAATGGGATACGATTACAAAAATACATTCAAAAAACATTCATTTGATTATAAAGGCTTACTGAATCTAACTTCTTTAAGGTTCAATACTGTACAGGGATTTAATTTTGATTCGGGATTCTCATTTAGAAAATGGAATGAAGACAAAGGAAAAAGTACTTTTGTTAGTACAACATTTAATTATGGCTTTTCAGATTATCGTTTTCGTGTTATTGGGGAATTCAATCATCGATTTAATAATCTAAATTACGCCGCAATTTGGGGATCGGGAGGTACAAAATTGGCACAATTTAATAATGCTGAACCTATAAGTAAATTGATCAATTCTATAAGCTCATTGTTTTTTAAAGACAATTATATGAAGCTGTATAATTTAGAATTTGCTCAAATCAACTACGGCCAGGATATTGCAAACGGAATTAATTTGAATGCCAAAATAGCCTACGAGCAAAGAAAACCTCTTTTTAACACCACAGATTATTCTTTTTTTAAAAAGGATGATATTTATTCATCCAACAATCCGTTGAGGCCTGATGATTTTGTTACTGCGGCATTTGATCGTCATCATTTATTTAAAACGGCTTTGAATGCGAGAATTAATTTCGGAAATAAATACATTTCGAGACCGGACGGGAGATATAATATTAAAAATGCAAAATACCCAACTGTCTTTTTAGCCTTTGAAAAAGCCTTTGCTGCCAGCGAAAAAAAATATGAATTTGAAAGAATAGGAGCTTCTGTACAATACGATTTATCATTAGGAAACAAAGGTCTTTTGGGAATGAATTTCAGAGCCGGAAAGTACTTTAATGCTGAAAATATCTCCTTTATAGATTACAGACATTTCAATGGAAACCAAACGCATATTGGAACCAGTGAACGCTATTTGAATGTTTTTAATTTGATGCCGTATTATGAAAACAGCACCAATGACAGTTATTTGGAAATGCACCTAGAACACAATGATACCGGATTTATCATGAATAAGATTCCGTTGTTGAATTTACTAAAATCAACTATGAATATTGGATTTCACTCATTGGCAATTCCCGACAGAAAACCGTATTCTGAGTTTACAGTTGGTCTGGACAATTTAGGTTTTGGAAAATTTAAATTGTTTAGAGTTGATTACGTTCATTCTTACCAAGGCGAAATTCAGCAGAATGGTGTTGTGTTTGGTTTGAAGATTTTGAATGTGTTGGATTAAAAAAAAAGTTACTAAGCTACTAAGGTTCTGAGTTACTAAGTCGAAATACCTTGTAGGTCCTAGACTCTGCTAGAACTGACAAAACCTAATAGAATATTTTAAACCAAAACCCCAACTTACCTTAGAGTGCGTTAGGGATGGAAGCGATATCCTTTTTATTTTTTCTTTAAAAATAAAAAGATATAGTGAACAGCCCGACCGGAGGTAACGCCTGAATAAAAAACCCGTTTACTCATTAAAGAATAAACGGATTTTGTTTTTTATATCAATGAAGAAGACTTAATCTTAGTATTTCAGAATCTTTTTTCTCAATGATAATCATCTGGTTCAATATGAATCAAAACATTGCCTAATTGAGGTATCTTTTCTTTTAAAGTATCTTGCAGTTTATGCGACAATTCATGTCCTTCTTTTACAGAAATTTTTGCTGACACTATTGCATGTAGATCAACGTGATAACGCATACCTGTTTTACGTATGAAACATTTTTCGGTTCCTAAAATGCCTTTTACCGTTAAAGCTTTTACCCTTATTTCTTCAACCAGATCATCATTTAAGTGTTCATCCATTATTTCGCCAAGTGCTGGTCTGAAAATTTTATAGCTGTTGTATAAGATAAAAAAAGCAGCAAAAAGTGCCGCCCAATCATCTGCTGATTCATAGCCTTTTCCCATAAACAACGCAATCGAAATTCCGATAAACGCTGCTACCGAGGTAATGGCATCACTTCTATGGTGCCAGGCATCAGCTTCTAATGCGGAACTATTGGTTTGTTTACTTCGTTTCATCATCAATCGATACGAATACTCCTTCCAGATAATAATTGCACCTAAAACATAGAGAGTCCATGATTTTGGCAAATCGTGTGACGTATTAATATTGGAAATACTTTTATATCCAATAATTGTGGCCGAGGTAATTAAAAAACCCACAACCAAAAAAGTAACTAAAGGTTCGGCTCGCCCATGTCCGTATGGATGATTTTCATCTGCCGGTTTATTCGAATATTTGATTCCAAACAGCACCAAACAAGACGAAAATATATCCGTAGTCGACTCAATCGCATCAGCAATCAAGGCGTAAGAATTGCCAAAAAAACCTGCCAAACCTTTTATAACGGCTAAGCAGGTGTTTCCAGCTATACTAAAATATGTAGCTTTTATAGCTTTTTGTTCATTTGTCATTAGAGACTTTTTTATCTACTCACGCACAATTTTAGCACCAATTGCTCTTAAACGTTCATCGATACGTTCGTACCCACGATCAATTTGTTCGATATTTTGAATTGTACTTGTGCCTTTTGCAGAAAGTGCAGCAATTAATAATGAAATTCCGGCACGAATATCCGGAGATGACATTGTTGTTGCTTTTAGTTGAGATTCGAAATTATGTCCCATAACCACTGCTCTGTGTGGGTCACATAACATAATTTTAGCTCCCATATCGATTAGTTTGTCCACAAAAAACAAACGGCTTTCGAACATTTTTTGATGAATTAAAACATCCCCTTTTGCCTGTGTTGCCACAACCAAAACGATACTCAACAAGTCAGGCGTAAATCCTGGCCAAGGTGCATCGGCAATTGTTAAAATAGATCCATCGATATCTGTTTTTACTTCGTACCCGTTTGTGTGAGCAGGAATATAGATATCGTCACCACGTTTTTCAATTGTAATCCCCAGTTTTCTAAATGTGTTTGGAATTAAACCTAAGTTCTCCCAGCTTACATTTTTGATCGTGATTTCGCTTTTGGTCATCGCCGCAAGACCAATCCACGAGCCAATTTCAATCATGTCCGGAAGAATTCTGTGCTCACATCCGCTTAGACTTTCAACACCTTCGATAGTCAATAAGTTTGAACCAACTCCGGTAATTTTAGCCCCCATAGAGTTCAGCATTTTGCATAATTGCTGTAAATAGGGTTCGCAAGCAGCATTGTAAACAGTAGTTCTTCCTTTTGCTAGAACAGCTGCCATAACAATATTAGCTGTTCCGGTTACAGATGCCTCGTCAAGTAACATATCTGTACCTTGTAATCCTTCTGCTGGAGTTTCTACTCCATAAAAGTGATCTTCCCTGTTATATCTAAATTTTGCTCCAAGGTTAATAAAACCTTCAAAGTGTGTATCTAATCTACGACGTCCAATTTTGTCTCCCCCCGGTTTTGGAATATATCCTTTACCGAAACGGGCCAAAAGCGGTCCAACAATCATAATAGAACCACGAAGCGCTCCACCTTCTTTTTTGAAAGCCTCAGTTTCTAAGTACCCAACATTTACCTCATCGGCCTGAAACGTAATCGAACCCGGTTCATTGCGTTGAATTTTAACTCCTAAATTACCCAACAAAGTGATTAATTTATTAATGTCTATAATATCGGGAATATTATTAATTGTTACTTTATCTTCCGTAAGAAGTACGGCACATAAAATTTGTAATGCTTCATTTTTTGCTCCTTGCGGAGTAATTTCTCCTTTTAAAGGAATTCCTCCTTCGATTTTAAATACTCCCATATTCTTTTTTTACGATTCTGAGGTTCTAAAGTTCTAACGTTCTGAGCTAAACTTCTTAATAGCTAAGTATCTTAGTATCTTAGTACCTTTTATTTCTGATTATTGTTTTTTTTGAAAAGGTTTTGGTTTTCCCGGCCCTTTATTGTTTTTGTTACCTTGAATTTTTGGCTGACCCGGAGGTGTAATTTTATTAGACATACGTTTGTTGGTACGTAATAAATCGGTTGTGTTTAGAAGCTCTTCTGAGCTTTGTAACAAATTGATTTTTCCGCCTGACAATTCAAATAAATGCTCGAAAATAACATCGTCCTTTACCGTGTCTTTGTTCCAGCTCAAGTATGATTTTTTCATGTGATTGGCGATAACCAATACCAATGCATTTTTCATTTCACCATCTTCCCATTTATTGGCAACATCTATCATATATTTGATGTTGTTACCGTAAAATCTGTATTTCGGAAAATTTTGCGGATATTGTAAAACGTCCGGCTTTAACTGCAATACATCACGTGACGGAATTGGATATGGAGATTCTACATCTAATTTAAAATCAGACATAATAAAAAGCTGATCCCATAATTTATGCTGAAAATCCGGTACATCACGCAAATGCGGATTCAGACTTCCCATAACCTGAATAATGTATTTTGCAGCTTTGTTACGCGTTTCAGCATCTTCAATACTAGTAGCCTGATCTATCAGTTTTTGCAAATGACGACCATATTCCGGAATAAGTAAACGTTGTCTTTCAGAATTATATTCTAAGTTAAAAACAACATCATTTGCGACTTCTTTTTTATATTTTTCGACCATGTTATAATGAAACTATACCTTCTATTGTAGAAACTTCTTTGTATTTGCTAATTACCTCATCAGCACTATTCATTGTTACATCAATAGAAACACTGGTAAATTTACCTGTTTTAGATTTTGTTGTTTTGATAACCGCGCCCATTCTGTCAAAAGCCTTTTCAACTCGATCAACATTATCATCAACCGAAGGGACTATAAATTTATACAAATATTCTGCTGGCCAAGTGTTTGAGTTATCTAACTCAACCTTTAGTCTTTCGTAAAATTCTGCGGTGCTTTTTTCTTTATCGTTTTCCATTCGTAATTAAAAATAAAGGCAAATATACGGTTTTGATTTCTGATTTCTGATTTTTTTCTTTGTAAAAAGATCCAAAGTTACAGAGTGGCAAAGGTGCAAAGAAAAAAACTTTACTACCTTATTTCTTTGAAAAATTTACAGTTACATTTGAAAACATAGGTTTAGAAATTTAATAACAAAACATAAAGTCAGAAAGGTTTTTTTACATTTGACTTTTCGACTTTTTTGAAATTCAAAAACATTACAATGAAAAAAATTCTTTTACTTTTTATCACGCTTCTATTTAATAATATCCAAGGTCAGGAAATAAAAACGATGACTTATTTTCAGAATGACACCATCAAACTGGATCTTGATTTGTATTTGCCTCAAAAGAAAATGAACGAAAAAATCCCGTTAATACTTTTTGCTTTTGGAGGGGGATTTTCAGGCGGAGAGCGCACGAGCGAAAAAGAATTTGGAATATTTATGGCAAAAAACGGTTATGCAGTTGCGAGCATTTCGTACAGTTTATATATGAGAGGAAAAAATTTTGGATGCAAAGGCAACTTAAGTGAAAAGATAAAAGCGATTCAGATTGGTGTGAGTGATATGTGGCAGGCTACTTCATTTTTGATCGAAAATGCGAATAAATATAATCTTGATACTTCAAAAATCTTTATCTCCGGAATTAGCGCGGGTGCTGAAATTGGTTTTCACGCTTCTTTTTGGGATTATAATTTGATGAATTTGTACAAAAATAACCTTCCTGAAAACTTTAAATACAAAGGTTTAATTGGAGGTTCGGGTGCCATTATGGATCTTAATTTAATTACCAAAGAAAATACGATTCCGATGTTATTGTCGCATGGAAGTAATGACAACACCGTACCTTACGGAACAGGTTCGCATCACTCCTGCCCTACAAATGCATCTGGCTGGCTTATTTTGTTTGGGGCTTATGCCGTTTACAATCATATGCTTAATTTACATAAAGATATTGAACTGATTACGTTTTGCAGTGGCGGGCATGAATTCTCCGGTTATCTTTTTCACCAGGGACAGCAATATATTCTTGATTTTGTAAATGATGTTTTGAAAGGAAAGAAATTTGAATCTCATATTACTATTCCATCGGAGAAGAAAGGTAAGAATTCAGGGAAGTATTTGTTTTGCGAGTAAATTTTTTATTTTCAATATGGAATTAATTCGATTAGATTTCCTAGTTCTGTTATATACCAAAGTTTTGAAAACCTTGCAGGCGCGCAAAATATTTAAATCTTCCCAAAAACAAAACCATATTTCCTTCTTAGCCCTGATTGAGTCGTTATCCTTATTATGGCGGAGTTCGCCATAAAAGATAAAGCCGAAAGCAGGAAGCGATACTTCCAAATTGCGAAATCATTCGCTTCTGATAAATATTCTTTTTAAATACCAATAACTTTAGGTAAATTTGCGCTTTATTTTACGAAAGTGCAAAAAGAAATCATAGTTATCATTGGTGGACCGGGAACGGGAAAATCTACTCTTTTAAACGAATTAGTCGCTCGTGGGTATTGCTGTTACCCTGAAATTTCAAGACAAGTGACCCTCGAAGCACAACAACGCGGCATCGATCAATTATTTTTAGAACAGCCCTTATTGTTTAGTGAAATGTTACTGGAAGGACGCATTAAACAATTTGAAAATGCTCTCCAAGAACCTGACAATATAGTTTTTATAGACCGCGGAATCCCTGATGTTGTAGCTTATATGGATTATATTGGCGATGAATATCCGGCGCATTTTACAAAAGCCTGCGAAGATTTTAAATATTCTAAAACTTTTATTTTACCGCCCTGGGAAGAGATTTACGAAAGTGATACAGAACGTTATGAGAATTTTGAACAGGCCAAAATGATTCAGAAGCATCTTATTGAAACCTACAAAAAATACGGTTACAACTTAATTGAAGTACCAAAAGATACAGTTGAAAACAGAATTCTTTATATCTTAGATAAAATTTAGGCATTGGGTTAAAGTTGCAAAACTAGAAACTGATTTCTAAATTTTTAACTTTAAAAACAGACCCATGCCAGAAGCACAGGAAATTCTTTTAAAATACTGGAAACACGACAGTTTTAGGCCATTACAAAAAGATATTATTGATTCTGTTTTGGAGGGTCATGATACTTTTGCACTACTCCCAACTGGTGGTGGAAAATCGATTTGTTTTCAGGTTCCGGCGATGATGCAGGAAGGAATTTGTTTGGTTATTTCACCGTTGATTGCCTTAATGAAAGATCAGGTGACAAATCTGCAAAAACGAAACATTAAAGCTATTGCCCTTACCGGCGGAATTCACACAGAGGAAATCATTGAACTTCTTGACAATTGTCAATATGGAAATTATAAATTCCTTTATCTTTCTCCCGAGCGTTTACAATCTGACTGGATTTTGGAACGTATCAAAAATCTCCCTATTAATTTAATTGCAATTGATGAAGCACATTGCGTTTCGCAATGGGGACACGATTTTCGTCCGGCTTATTTGAAGATTTCAGAACTTAAAAAATATTTCCCTAAGATTCCGTTCTTAGCTTTGACCGCTACAGCAACTCCAAGAGTAATTGAGGATATTAAAACGCAGGCAGGATTGAAAGATCCGAAGTTTTTTCAGCAATCTTTTGAAAGAAAAAACATTGCTTACATGGTTTTTGAAGTCGAAGACAAATTGTATCGTGTTGAACAAATTTTAAAGAAAAACCCACAGCCTTCTATTATTTATGTACGAAACAGAAAATCGTGCCTGAATATCTCAACGCAATTACAATCGTTAGGATTTAGAGCAACTTATTATCATGGAGGCCTTTCATCAAAAGAAAAAGACAAAAACATGCAATTGTGGATGTCCGAACAAGCACAGGTTATTGTAGCCACAAACGCTTTTGGAATGGGAATTGACAAAGACAATGTAAAAACAGTTATTCACACTCAGTTACCTGAAAATATCGAAAACTATTATCAGGAATCAGGAAGAGCAGGACGAAACGGCGAAAAAGCATTTTCTGTTTTACTTTTTAATAATTCAGATGCCAACCAGACAGAACAGCAGTTTTTAAGTGTTTTGCCTGATAAAAAGTTTTTAAAAACCATGTATGTAAAACTTTGTAACTATTTTCAGATTGCATACGGCGAAGGTTTAGATGATTCTTTTTCTTTTAAACTGAATCATTTTTGTCATAAATACGATTTCCCTACTTTAACAACATACAATGCTTTGCAGTTTTTAAATCAACAGGGAATCATTACGATGTCTCAGGAATTCTCGGAAAAGATTACCATGCAGTTTTTAATTGAATCGAAAGAAGTAATTCGGTATATGAGTTTAAATCCGAATGATGAAGAAATCATACTGGCGATTTTAAGAACCTATCCGGGAATTTACGAAATGAAAACGCCTTTTAATCTTTCGCTGATTGCAAAAAAATCACATCATACCGAAGAACACGTTTCGGCTGTTTTAGAAAAACTGAAAGAAAAAGAAATCATTGAATACAAATCAAAAAATAACGATGCTACTATCTTATTTAATGAAGTACGCGAAGATGATCTCACCATAAACAGGGTTTCGAAATATCTGGAAAAACAAAATCAATTAAAAAAAGAACAGCTAATGTCTGTCCTATATTATATTAAGGAGAACAAAACCTGCAAAAACCGGTTGATTTTAGATTATTTTGGAGAAGAAACAACTGAGAACTGCGGCGTTTGCTCCTACTGTATTACCCAGAAAGGAAAAATTACGGAAGCTGATTCGATTGCTGATAAAATTCTGCACTTATTAAAATCAGCTGCTTTAACTTCGCGAGAAATTCAGACTCAAATAAAACTGGATGCGAATGATATTGTTTCGGTGCTTCAGGAATTATTAGAAAACAATCATATTACCATATTAGCGAATAATAAATACACTTTAAAATTATAATGGAAAAATTGAGAATTATATTCATGGGAACTCCGGAATTTGCTGTCGGCATTTTGGATACCATTATTCAAAACAATTACGATGTTGTTGGCGTAATTACGGCTGCAGATAAACCGGCAGGACGCGGACAAAAGATAAAATATTCGGCAGTAAAAGAATATGCGCTGGCGAACAACCTTACTTTATTACAGCCAACGAATTTAAAAGATGAAGCATTTTTAGCAGAATTAAAAGGTTTGAATGCCAATTTGCAAATTGTAGTTGCCTTTAGAATGCTGCCTAAAGTAGTTTGGGAAATGCCAAGTTTAGGAACTTTTAACCTTCATGCATCCTTATTACCAAATTACCGAGGTGCAGCACCAATTAACTGGGCGATTATTAATGGAGAAACCAAAACAGGTGTCACTACATTCTTTATTGATGACAAAATTGATACCGGAGCCATGATCTTAAATTCGGAAATCGCGATTGAACCGGAAGAAAGTGCAGGACAATTGCACGACCGATTAATGCATTTAGGAAGCGGGACTGTTATTGACACTTTAAAAGTTATTGAAAGCGGAAATGTAACCACCACTATTCAGGAAGATAGCGAAGAAATTAAAACTGCTTATAAATTAAATAAAGAAAACTGCAAGATCGACTGGTCAAAACCCAGAGATGAAATCAATAATTTAATTCGCGGTTTAAGTCCATATCCAGCTTCATGGTGTTTTTTGAAAGATAAAAATGAAGAATTAAGTATCAAAATATACGAAGCAGAAATGGTTTTAGAACATCATTTATACGAAATAGGAAAACTGATTTGCAGTAAAAAAGAAATTAAAGTTGCAGTTCAAAATGGTTTTATACTATTATTAAGCTTGCAATTGCCTGGAAAAAAGAGAATGCAGGCATCAGAATTATTAAACGGGATCTCTTTTTCTGAAAGCGCAAAAGTCTATTAAGGTCAATAAAACAGGGGTTTATAACTCTTTTAAGTAATAAAACGAGTTGTTTTATGAACAAAAAAAACAAGTTATTAACAATTTTTACTAAAATTAGAGAAAACACTTGCAAGGAACGGATTTCCTATTAAATTTGTGTATTAACAATTTTTTTTTTAACCAACAATTAATAACTAATTATTATGAACAAATCAGAATTAATCGATGCTATCGCTGCTGATGCAGGAATTACAAAAGCTGCTGCAAAATTAGCTTTAGAATCATTTTTAGGAAACGTAGGTGCTACTTTGAAAAAAGGAGGAAGAGTATCATTGGTAGGTTTCGGATCTTGGTCAGTATCTGCCAGAGCTGCTAGAGATGGTAGAAACCCTCAAACAGGAAAAACTATTCAGATTGCTGCTAAAAACGTAGTGAAATTTAAAGCTGGTGCTGAATTAGAAGGTGCAGTGAACTAAGTAAGAAAGTTCTCTAAACTTATAATATAATTAAAACCCTCCTTAAAAGAGGGTTTTTTTGTACGGTTTAACGATTTTATTTGGGTTTTTAAATATTTTATTACTAAATTTAATAAAAATTGTAGCCGTATGATTTCAGAAAAATTAAAAAAAGGACACCTGCTTATTGCCGAGCCTTCTATAATTGGAGATTTATCTTTTAATAGATCGGTAATTTTACTAGCAGACCACAACAAAGAAGGATCAATTGGTTTTATCATTAATAAGCCGTTAAAATACACTATTAGTGACTTAATTCCTGAAATTGATGCAAATTTCAAAATATACAATGGAGGACCTGTAGAACAGGATAATCTCTATTTCATTCACAATATTCCTGATTTAATTCCAAACAGCGTTGAGATTTCTAATGGGATCTATTGGGGAGGTGATTTTGAATCGACTAAAGACCTAATAAATGAAGGATCTATTCACAAAAATAATATTCGTTTTTTCTTAGGATATACAGGTTGGGATGAAAATCAGCTTGAGAGTGAAATGCAGGGAAATTCCTGGATTATAACCGATAATAGTTATAAAAACAAAATTATCGGAAAATCCACCACTCATTTTTGGAAAGAGCAGATTATTGAGCTTGGAGGTGATTATCTTATTTGGTCAAATGCACCTGAGAATCCGTATCTGAATTAATTTTCAGAAATGGATTCATTTAGCTTTTGTACTAATATATGAGCAAGATTGTCTATAAAGTCTTTTTTTCGGTATTTTGTTATCGACTGTATCCCTGTGATTACATTTGTTAGAAATAATTCGTCTGCTTTTTGAAGATCAAATGGCGAAATTATTTCTTCATAAACTTCTATGCCTTCGACTTTTTTTGCCAATGCTAAAATTTGTTTTCGCATTACACCATTTAAACAACCTTCAGAAACTGGCGGAGTAGTTAGTTTTTTACCCATAACCATAAATAAATTCCCTTGTAATACCTCAACGACATTCTTTGTATCATTCAGTAAAATACAATTTTCCAAACCATTTTCGTGAGCAAAAATACTTGCGGTAACATTGATTAGTTTATTAGTTGTTTTAATCGACGATAATAACTGTTTCGCTACATAGAAGTCTTTGTACAAGTCTACTTCATATTTAGCCTTATTTAAAGCATAAGAAGCATTATCTATAGGTGTAGCATGGATTAAATAAGAGACTTCATTTGTTTTTGGCAAATATAATCCCCCATTATTTCTAAAAACAGTTATTCTGGCTCTGGCTGAAGCCGAAATTCCTTTTTCATTAACCAATTTTAAAACCTGTCCTTCAAAATATTCCATTGTAAAGTTCATTGGAATTTCCATACGTACGACACGCATAGAAGCCATTAACCTGAAATAATGATCCTCAAGAAACAATATTTTGCTGTTAACTATTTTTAGTGTCTCAAAAACACCATCACCATACAAAAAAGCACGATTTTGAGTTAATATATTTTCTTCCTGTGCAATGTTTCCGTTAAAATTGATCATAAAAAAGCCCCGAATTTTGTTCAGGGCAAATATAAGGCATAAAATAGACTTTTACTAAACAGAACCTATAAGATGTTTCAGATCTGAGATCTGATTCTCCCACAATTGTTTAGCTTCTCCTACTTCTTCTTTTTCTGCGAAATCAATTACCATCAATGACACATCTTTGGTTAACTCATCTACCAATATATGCAGCTCAAAGAAATATTCAGTGTCTTTACTTGCATCATCAACCCACTTAAATTTTACTTTTTCTCCTGTTTTTTTAGAAGCGAGACGAGCTTTTTCCTGCGAATCATTCCAAATAAAAGTAAAGAATTCACCTCTTGAATTTACATTGTCTGCAAACCATTCTGACAGACCAGAGGGCGTTGATATATATTGATACAATAATTGCGGTGAAGAATTGATCGGAAACTCGATTTCGTAACGTATTTTTGAATCCATGTGCCAGATTTAATTTTTTGGAAATATAAGAATATCTGTTCAAAAAAAAAGGTTTTTTAAAAATATTTTTTTTTCTTCATTTTATGCTTGTCAGCTTTAATATAATTTTTATATTTGCACCCGCAATGAGGAACTCGATTCACTTGCAATCTTGGCGAGGTAGCTCAGTTGGTTAGAGCGCAGGATTCATAACCCTGAGGTCACGGGTTCAACTCCCGTCCTCGCTACTTGACGGGATAAAGAAGGTAAATCTTTCTTTATCCCTTTTTTATTTTCAAATAAAGTACTGTTAATCAGATATAGGATCAATACGAAAACCTGAGGAGCAGTAAAAATTAAGCATAAATATTAGTTAGTCTAAAAAGGAAGTATTCTATATTTCTAACACCTCTGAATTTTGATCTGAATGCTTTTACTTTTGGAGGGATGAATCGGAGGAATGAAATTAACGAAAAATCTGAATTTCTAAAGCTCCTTTATCAATTGCAGTCATAATTCATAATTGTTGGGTTTATATAATGTCTTTCCAGAAATCAATGCGTTGAATGTGACAACAAAGTACCATATATTAATTCATTACATTATTAATTCAGCTTATATATGTTTTATTAAATTATTCCAAATAACATTTTTTTTCATTTTTAACTCCTTTTCTATAATCTAAAAATGCTTTTGACATATCATTCATTATTATTATAGTCAAAACAATTCTTTCAGGAAAAAATATAGGAAGTAAATTCATACATTTAAGTTAAGATGTTTTTGTTTCAACAGTCAAGAAGCTTTATTACGAATAAAAAACGATACCATATTCTTTTTTTAATCGCTTTCATCTGATTTAATACAAGCCGTTAAAAAACTTAACATACTTTTAAATAACTTAAGTATAAAAACCGCCTCAAATTATAGTATGAGACGGCTTTAAATGATTTTTCATTTCTACAAGTACTAACTCAAATTTTAAAAAAAATAAATTTTAATGAAAAACCACTATGGCATAAGTATTTAGTCTGACAAATTAGTCTGTTTTAGACTTCATGACAACTTCGATTGTTTTAGGCTGGGCAAAAAAATGTTGGACAAAAATTTAAATATCTTCCGGAGTAATTTCTGCTACTGTTTTTCATACATTGCATCATTTATAAATCCTTCATCATACAAAATCATACCACTCAAATTACCAATCCAAAAAACTATTAGTAACTACTTTCTTGATTGATTCAATTTCATCACTACTAACACGTTGTTTGTAAATAATATCAATTTACTAATTTCCTTCTTTTTTTGAATTTTAACACAATAACGTTCCGCTGGATATTGAGGTATTTTAATAGCCGAAAAAGTTTAATTATCTTCTGTTCCACTTTGTTCCTTTTTTCTCGAGCATACCGATCATTTCTTTTTCCTTCAAAGTTTTTCGTACCATTAAAAGCCATATGCTTCAGAAAATGCGCTGATCCGTTTGATCGTCGTTTTCCAGAATAGCACCTGCATTTTGAGCGAAATAAAAACAGACACGATCTTTTGACTATTCATTATGAAGCACATAATACTTCATTCCATTTTTTAAGTTTTCCCGATACCACATTTCCGTCAAGCGGAATCGTTGTTGAAAATTGACCGTAACTTTCAACAACGAAGCGCAAAAGTGCCATGGGAATATATTTTTGACTGAAATAATTTCATGGAGTTTTTAGTTTTTCAGGACTATCATTTGAAATTATTAATCCCTTCTTTTAGCCAATTTGTATAAAACTCAATATCCGGATTATAGGCTGTTGGCTGATTTAGATTATCACCGTTATGATCTATTAAAACATAATAAGGCTGTGCATTAGTTTTGTATTTCAGAATTTGAAATTCGCTCCATTTTTGACCTGTATATTTTAATTTTTTACCAGTTAATTTTGACACAATCTGTTCCTTTTCTGCCAGTGGTCTTTTATCGTCAACATACAGTGAGATTACAACTACATCATTTTTTAACTGTGATAAAACTTTTGGATCCGGCCAGACGCGTTCTTCCATTTTACGGCAGTTTACACAGGCATATCCTGTAAAGTCAATCATTACGGGTTTGTTTATTTTTTTGGCGTAAGTTAAGCCCTGTTCATAATCATGAAAAGTTGGAATTCCGTTTGGCCCTTCCTCAGCACCTTCAGGTAAAGAAGCTTTTACTGTGTTTAGCGTTACTGCATTTCCAAAACCATTTGGTGATTCACTGTATTGTTTTGCCGGTGGAAATCCGCTGATGTACTGTAACGGCGCTCCCCATAGTCCTGGAATCATGTAAATTACAAAGGACAATACTATAATTCCTAAGCTTAATCTTCCCACAGAAATATGACTTACCGGCGTATCGTGTGATAATTGAATTTTACCAAATAAATACAGCGCAAGCACAGAGAAAATTGCAATCCAAAGTGCCAAAAACACTTCTCTTTCTAATAAATGTAATTGTAAAACGAGATCGGCATTACTCAAGAACTTTAAAGCCAAAGCCAGCTCCAGAAATCCTAAAACCACTTTTACCGAATTTAACCAGCCACCTGATTTTGGCAGTGAATTCATCCAACCCGGAAATGCCGCAAAAAGAGCAAATGGCAATGCAATTGCTAATGAAAAACCAAGCATTCCGACAATTGGTGCAATTCCCGCCTGACTTGCTGCCTGTACTAGTAATGTTCCGACAATTGGTCCCGTACATGAAAATGAAACTACAGCTAATGCCAATGCCATAAAGAAAATACCAACAGCACCGCCAATTTCTGATTTCTGGTCGATTTTTGTCAGCCATGAACTTGGCAGTACAATTTCGAAAGCTCCTAAAAATGACAACGCAAAAACCAGTAAGAGAAGAAAGAAAACTATATTAAAAACAACATTTGTAGCTAAAGCATTCAAGGCATCTGCACCAAAAACAGCTGTAACCAGACTTCCCAAAATCACATAAATCACGATAATAAAAATACCATACATCACTGCGTTTTTAATCCCTGCAGCCTTGTTTTTACTTTGTTTGGTAAAGAAACTAACTGTCATTGGAATCATTGGAAATACACAGGGCGTTAACAAAGCAGCAAGACCGCCTAAAAAGCTCAGGAAAAATAATGTCCATAAGCTTTCTTCTGGAGTTGTTTTTTCTGTTGAAGCTTTTTCAGCCGCATTATTTACGTTTTCAGAAATGTCTTTGCCGGCAGTAGAAACAGAATCTGTTGTGTTGTTTGTGGTATCCTGTTTAGCTGCAGATTCGTCTTTTGCAGACAAGTCAGTATTTTTTTGAGCTGTAATTACCTCTGAAGTTTCTTGGTTTTGAACCGGCAGATCTGATTTTTTGAATGTGAATTTTACTTCTTTATCTGTTGGCGGCAGACAACTGTTATCATTGCAGACCATAAAAAATATGCTGGCATTAACAGTAAAAGCATCTGTAGATTTTCGTTCTATATTTTGTGTAAAAACTGCTTTATCTGCAAAATATTTAATCCTCATTTGAAAAACCGGATCATCTACTTCATGTCCCTCTGGTTCACTAACCCCTCCTATTGTTTTGTAATTTTTCGATTTAGGAAAAGTGAAAGCTGTAGGTGCCGGTCCGCCTTTTGGTACATTTTGCGAATAGATATGCCAGCCAGTATCTATTTTGGCTGTTATGGTCAGGGCATATTTGTTATCTCCTAACTCTTTCACCGAAGATATAAAAGAAACGGGGTCGTAAATTTGGGCAGTAACGCTGTTTATCGTAAAGAGAAATACGATAAAAAGAAATATTTTTTTCATTTTATTGGAATTTAAAAATTGCCTTTTTAAGCTTTCAAATCCTCTCCACCATTATCAAAGTTGAGCCCTGACAATGGTAAGGAACATGTTTTCAGATTGTTATTTTTTATACCTGTCCAGAATCCACTTCGAGATATCATGCAGTACTTCTGGGGCAAAAACTTCATCAATTTCCTTACTCTCACTCTGCTTACAGGTTATGCAGTGCTGATACATATGATTTAGATTTGGATAGATTTTGGTTGTGACATCAGAACTTTTGAGGTATTTTTTAAAACTTTGCAGGTTTTCCTGTGCCGGAACCTGAATGTCTTTGTCTCCGTTTACAGCTAAAACTGGAACTTCAATTTTTGGCAAAAAACCCTTTGGATCGTAATGAATCGAGTAACGGTACCATCTTCGTTCTGCATCTTTACCGTAACGGTATATAAAATCTTTTTCGCGTCCGCCCCACATATGAATCTCTTTTAGAGTAGTCGAATCCTGTGTTTTGAGCCACTGGTCCAGCTTTAGCTGCAGCACCGGTGTTACAGAATCTGTTGGTTTTGTATCATAAACAGCTTTAAACATGATGTTGTACATTTCCATTTGTTTACTGACCACTTTGTCTGAAAAACCATAATTTTTGAGAATTGCCGTGTTTTGCAGGTTAAGCATTTCAAGCCCGCTTACGGCAACACCTGATAAACTTACCATAAACTTTACATTTTTATTTCTGGCACTCACAATGGAGGCAATCATGCCGCCTTCGCTATGTCCGATTAAGCCAATATGAGAAGCATCAATATTTTTATCACTTTTTAAGTATGCAATCTGCGCATCAACATCATCGGCAAAATCTCCTGTTGTAGCATTTTTAAAGTCTCCGGATGTTTTACCAATTCCTCTGTCATCAACACGCAGAGAAGCAATTCCTTTTCGGGCGAGTTCATCAGCCAGAACTGTAAAAAATTCCCTGCCCATATAGGTGTAGTTGCGGTCATGCTGTCCAGTTCCGGAAATTAAAATCGCCAGAGGATACTTCTTTTTATCCTGCGGAATCGTTAAGGTTGCCCCATAGGTTAGTTTGGTGCTTTTTCCCAGAAAAGTCATATCAATAACCTGATACGGATATGGTTTTTTAGGATGCTGCGCAAAATACAACGGCTGTATTTCTTTTTCCTTGTTTAAAACAACCGCTGTATTTGGAATGGAGTAATAATTAAAAATTCCTGAAATGGCATTTTGATCAGAATTGAATTTTCCTTTAAAAGAAAAACCATACATTTCATTTTTAAAAGATATGCTATCCCCTTTTATTACAGTAACCACTTTCTTGTTGATATCTAATTCTGGAATACTGACACTCAGCGAATCTGTCCTGTAGCTGTCCATATTTCCTGATAAAATAATACGGTACGAATGATGCTGGCCTTGCCAGATAGTTTGTGCAAAACTATACTGGCTGGTTATCATCAAGAAAAGTAACGATCTTAAAAGAAGGTTTGCTTTCTTTAAATTAGATAATACTTTCATTATTTTTTCTCAGACTTTAGGTATTCAACAATAATTGAAATTTCATCTACCAATTCGCTTGGACTCCCAAAATAACCGTTTGACTTCCAGCGTAATTTTCCATCAGCATCAATGATCATTTTCTCTGGAATACCAGAAAATTGGAACGCTTTCGAGTACTGCTCATATACTAAATCTAACTTTCCTGTTTTAGGATTTTTGCCATCATACAGCACGTTAAAATCAAATCCTTTTTCTTTGATAAATGCCTGGGTCTGCTCTTTAAAATCTTTGATGTATTCCTGAGTATCTACAAAATAGAATTTTACATTCGCATCTTTTTTGTATTTCTCAACTGCCATCTGCATTCCCGGCATGGCATTTTTACATGGTCCGCACCACATTGCCCAGAAATCAAGTACTACAATTTTTCCTTTTTGATCAGCTAGTTTTACTCTGCCGCCTTTACTGCTTTCTAAATCAAAACCTGCAATTGGAAGGTTTATCAATTCTGAAATTACTTTCTTTTTATGTTCTTCGATATTGCTTAAAGATTTTAAAGATTCTACGTAAGCCTCAAATCCTGCAGCCGCCCCGCCTTCTTTTAGGTAAATTTCTTTTAAGGAAGCCAGCATCTGCGGTGTTACCTGATTTTGTTTTACGGCAAGTGCCATATAATTTTTAGCATCGGCTGTTTGTCCTTTTCTCAACAGCATTCTGGTATAAACCTCATTGTATACAGCATCATTATAACCGTATAAGGGTTTAATTTTTTCCATATACTTTTCTTCTGTATCATATTTTTTTGTGCTTTCAGCCAATTTAGCATACGTAAAATATTCTCTTGCCATCATTTGTAAAGCCTGCTCCTGCCATTCTTTTAGTGATAATTTTCCGGCATACATTTTTGGAACATAGGTTAATCTGTATTCCATTTCTCCCATAAATACATCAGCATATTTTTTTAAAGTTTCTATAGAAGCTTTTTCGATTCCTTCATGATCTCTGTCAAAAGGAATAGAAACTAAATGCCAGTGATAGTCCAATAAGTTTGTAAAAGAAACTGATTTTACACTGTTAAGAGCATAATTATAATCTTTATTATTTACGATATAGCCGTAAACGATTGCTTTAATCATTTTATCATAATACAAACTTTCTACATCAGTATAAACATCTTCAAATTTGTTTTGCGGAAAGTTTTTATTGAATTCAGCATATGATTTTACTTTTTTAGAAAAATCAGGCTCCTTAAATATTTCCTGAATTTGTTTATCTCTGGCTAAAACCCCAAAAGGATATTTCGTTACTAAAACCTTTTGAACAGAATCTGTAAATACTTTGTTTGTCGAATTATCTAATAAATACAACGTCTTTTGAATATCATGTTGTGTTGTATTATCTAGGTTCTTTTCAGCCAATATGCCTCGTAATTCTTTTTTGATTGATGCAGACTGATCGATACCCGTTGAAAGCTGTTTTAATTTTAGTCCGTAGTAAAAAACTTTTTTGCGGCTTTCGGGATGGTATTGCAATTCATAGTTTATCCACATCAATCCAACCTGATCCGCAATGTATGCACTGTCGCTCACCACATTTGGAACTTCATTTTGAAACGCTTTGCTTCTTAAAATCCCCCAGCCTGTATAGGCTCCCGGAACCTGTGCAAACATATAAGCATTTGGCATTCTTTCCCCTCTGTCTACTAGGGTATCCGATTTAAAAACACAGTTAATAAACGAAGCATGATCTGAAAGTTTCATTTTAGCTTCCCATTTTTTATCTCCAGCTGCTTTTAAAGTGACATCGTTAGCAATCCATTTAAAATTATCATACGTATATACTACTCCGTTTACATACATAGCATTGGCTAATGGGCCGTTTGCAGCATTATAAGTTATGGTAATTTCATCACCCGGGTTCGGATGTTCAGGAGAAAGCACAATTTTTTGCATTGGTGCTGCATCCTGAGCTAATAAACCTGTTGTGATACTTAGAAAAAATAGTACCAGTTTTAACTTTTTCATTTTCTTTTTTTTGAATTTAGTGCACCCGAAAAATTCGAGTGCACATTTTTAATTAACTTAATTATGGATTCTGTTGTAAGTTTGGTGCATATTCAAAATAAATTGGGGCAAAAGGCATTTGATAACGATCACTATTTGGGGCAAGTGTAAACGTCTGTCCGGCAAAATCATGGGTAATGGTTTTGGCAAATTCAGGTTCTTTATTTAAACGTTTCAAATCAAACCATCTAAAACCTCCTGTTCCCATTAACTCTCTTCTTCTTTCTGCTAAAACTTTAATTAAAGCGTCTTTATTATCTGTTGCAGTCATGGCAACATATTGTCCGGCTCTGAATCTTTTTTGTCTTAATTTATTTATTTCGTCCATGGCTAATGCACCAGAACCTGCTCTTGCCAGACATTCTGCTTTGATCAGCATCATTTCAGGTACAGTTGGCCCTGCGTTTCTGCTTTCTCCCGTTAAGCCTTCTTTAGAATACGTTCTTCCTAAAGTATATTCCGAATTAAAACTGCTTGATGGCTTTGTAAACAATACGTAGCGTAAATCACTGGTATCAAACGAATTGATCAATTCATTGCTTAACGATAATATTTGCGGTGCATACGAGTAACTGTTGTATCCATTCCATTTGGACAACATCAATTCTTTATCCAGTTTTCTTGAAGGGTAAGCCGCAAATTCATAATCTGTCAGATTGTTAAGTGTACTTTGTAATGCCAGTGCTTTTTCGGCATTTTCTAAAGCCAGCGGATAATTGCGCATATACAAATAGGTTCTCGCCAAAAGTGCATAGGCCGCTGCTCTGGATGGAAATGCCACATTGTTACCCGAATTTACAGGCTTTAATCCTGAATTTACTGCATCATTAAGATCGCTAAGAATTACATTATAAGCGTCTTGTACAGAACTTCTTTTAATGTCATCCGAAACAGTTGGTGTTGTAAAAAGAACAATTCCAAGATCTGTGGCCGAAGTATTGGCATCATACGCTTTTCCGAAAGCATTAACCAGAGTAAGGAAAATAAAGGCACGGTGTACTTCTGCTTCGCCTTTTATGGCAGCTTTTTCGGCTTCCGTTCCATTTTTACTTTTCATTACTTCATTGATCACTATATTAACAGTGTATAATGCATTATAAAGATTACTCATATCATTATCCGTCTCGCCGTCAAAATAGACAACATCAGACCATTTATACAAATTTCTAAAAGGGCGAAGGTAATCTGCTGCCGCTAATGCTGTTGTCTGAGCTGCATTTTGAAAACTGATATCATCTGATGGTATATCTACATTACCATAAGTTTTATCTAATGTATATGTATCGTTTAGAAGATATCTGTAATTTGAGGTCTCTTCAGGTATTAGCTTCCCTTCTGTTTTGATATCCACATAATTATCACAGCTTAAAACAAGAACTCCTGCTGCAGCAATTGCAATATATTTTAAATATTTTTTCATCTTTAAAAAATTAAAAATTAACATTAAAACCAATTGAATACATTGCCATTGCAGGCAGTTTCATATTAGTTCCTGTGTAAGGTAAAAAGTCAGGATCTAAGCCATCTTTATTTTTTCTCCAGAAGAAACCAAGATTTCTGGCAGTAAACGTTAAAGAAGCACCTCTTACAAATCCTCTGTTAATAAGATTTGTCAAATCATATTTTAATGAAAGTTCTCTGAAGCGAATATGATCTCCTTCTATAATTCTATCATCTCCATAAATATATCTTACATAACTTAATCCTGTTGAACCCTGAATTCCTGGTACAGAAGTATTCGCCTCATCACCCGGATTTCTCCATCTTTGATCGATATCTGTATTTAAATCATATTGACTAAATCTTCCTTGTCTGTTAACGTAACCTCCATAAGTTGGCTTAAATAATACATAATCAAACTTGTAAGTTGCTAAAATGTACAATGACAATTTTTTATAAGTGAAAGTCTGGCTGAAACTTCCGTAATACGAAGGAATATTGGTTCCCATGTACTTCATGTCTGCAATATCTTTTAGAGATGTAAAAGAATTTACGATATTACCGTCCTTATCATATACCTGAGTTCTTCCGGTTGCGTCTAATCCTGCTGATCTAAAAGCAAAAATACTGTTAAGCGGGTAGCCTTCAACAGGCGGAGTTGTTCCAGAGCCATTTAAATACTGGCTGTAATTTTGGAAACGAGAATCCGTAACATCTGTCTTATTGAAAGAAACTACAAGAGCCGAATCCCATGAAAAATCTTTCGCTTTAAGAATGGTTCCGGTTAAACTTAAATCGATTCCGTGCCCAGCTAAAGTTGCTGCATTTTGTACCAATGAATTGTTTGACACTCCGTAAAATGGTGAAACAGGAAACTCTACAATTAAATCTTTGCTGTCTTTTTTATAATATTCTATTGTACCGTTTAATCTGCTGTTTAAGATCGAGAAATCAATTCCAAAGTTTAAAATCCCTGTTTTCTCCCAGCGTAAATTTGGATTTGCAGGCTGTGAGATAAAAGCATAAGGCTGCTGCGAAAAAGTATCTAAATCACTTATACTAATATTTGTAAAAGGAAAAACCTCTAAGTTGATGTTTCCGTTAAATCCGTAACTCGCTCTGAAAGCTAAATTATTAACTAAGTTGACGTCTTTAAGAAAAGATTCGTCTTTAATATTCCACTTTGCACCTGTAGACCATAATGGTGTTCTTCTTAATTTTTTATCTACACCAAAATTGTTATAGTCGTCTAATCTTGCGCTTCCTGTAATTGTATATCTATTTTTGAAAGTATAACCTGCATTAGCATAATAAGATAAAAACCTTCTGTGGAAATCTTTATGCACATTACCATTACTTATAGGATAATTATATCCGTTAACATCTACATAATTTTTTGACGGGACATCTACAGAAGTCTGCGTTTTTGAGTTGTAGCCGTAAAGTGTTCTCGAATCCTGAGTGTCTCCAGTTTCTCTGGCCTCAATACCTCCCATAGCATTAATCAAATGATCTTCTCCAATGATGCCATCATAATTTAGCTGTCCTCTCATAGTAGAACTCGTTTTTCCGTATGTATTATTTTGAAAAATTCCTCCTAAAGGAATTCCGTATACTAAGTCACCATTACTGTTTATTGACGTAGCAGAATTAATCATATCACGAGCGTAATATGTATTTTCATTATACATATTGTCACTTGATGAAGTTGAAGTTTCTACAGAATACGTACCAACAGCATCTAAACCTTTTAATAAAGGAATTGTAGCAGAAACGGTAGCTCCAAAATTCTGCTCATCCATTTTTCTGTCCATATTATTTAATTCATCGATGTAATTGTACGTCCAAGGCAGATATCCTTTTTGCTCCAACGGAATTGTTTGTGCAGCATAATAACGACGGTAATAATCAACTGAATTACCATTATCTCCAACGATTTGATCGTAAGGCAATAAAGTTGTTGCTGAGGTTCCTAATGGAGAAAGTCCTAGACCATTATCATTGTATTTAAAAATCGATCCTCTTAAGCTTGTCGTCATTTTTACATAATTAAAAAGCTTAAAATCCTGATTAGATAGCAAAGTCAAACGCTGTCCGCTATTTCCTTTTGCCTGTGTTTCTTCTTTAGAATACGAACCTGACATGAAATAAGAATAATTATTCTCTGCTCCGCTAAAAGACAAATCATAATTCTGGCTTGTTGCAGCTTGCAGTAAATACTGCTCTGTCTGGCCGTAAGTATTACGACTACGTAAAACATCTAACCCGGCATCTCTTTGAGCCTGTGTTATCTGCCCGCGTTTGTACTGAAACATCAGGTCCATTCCCTGGCTGACTGGCGTAGTCAGCATGTAGGTGACACTTGCCGGATCTGTAACCAGGTTTTTATCTACAAATTCCTGTTCTAAATTTAAAACCTGAGAAGAATTCATCAAGGGTAATTTTGATAAGGAAGGTTTGTTGGAGAAACTATAATTTTGAGAAAAATTAATTCTGGTTTGTCCAGATTTTCCTTTCTTGGTATTAATTACCATTACACCATTTGCTGCTCTTGCACCATAAATAGAAGCCGCAGCTGCATCTTTTAAGAAAGTAATTTTCTCTATATCATTTGGATTTATCATTCTGATGTCCAATTCTGTAGGTGTTCCGTCAAGTACAACTAATGGCATTGCATTGGATGTAGGCGATACAGTAGATTTTCCTCTAATGGTAACATTATAACTCCCTTTTCCCTGATTACTGCCAAATTTATTTTGATAAACAAAAGTATTATCAGAATCCTGAATATCCAGCTGCAGACCGGCAACCTGACCTTCAAGTCTGTGTAATACGTTATTAACAGGAACTTTTTCTAAATCTTTTGCCGTAATTACAGTAAAAGAACCTGTAGAACGTTCTTTATCAATATTTTGATAACCTGTAGAAACGATTTTTACTTCATCCAGTTTGCTAATATCTTCCAGCATGATGGGATTGATAATCAAACTGTCCGAAACTGTAACCTCTAGTTTTTTGTAACCCATATACTCAAAAATCAGCACATCCCCTTTTTTGGCCATAATTTCGTATGAACCATCAAAATTAGTCATCGCACCATCTTTTGTGCCCTTTACCCAGATCGTTGCTCCAACTAAAAACTCCTTTTTAGAATTCGTTACAACCCCCTTAATCTTGACTTTTTCTTCCATTACAGAAACTTGGTTTGCTTTTGCTTTCGGATTTAGCGCGATAACAATCAGTTTGTTGTTTACAAATTCTGCTTTAAAATCTTCACCAATCAGCTCTTTAATTACATTTATTACATCTGCATTATTTACGGATATATTTACTCTTCTTTGAGCATTAAAAATATCATCACTGTAAAAAAACTCAACATTGGTTTTTTTGCTAATTGATTTTAAAACTGTCGAAACAGACACGTTTTTTGCAGATATAGTAACTTTTTGCGAATAGGCAAAAGCTATTATATTGAAAAAGAATATTGATAATATTAGGGATTTCTTCATAATTGAAAGAAATTTATCCCAAAGAGCGGATTTTACCCCACAATCTTTTGCGGATAGGTTTTTTTTCATACTTTTAAATGTTTTGGTTGGTTAAATGATTTTGAACTCTTTTTTCGACTGAACAAATACTAGCCGGGAAATACTGCAATATTTTCCGGTTTTCTTTTTTTACTTACTTAAGGTTATTTCATAGGCTTGTTTAACTTTGGTTATTTTATATTTAACATTGGATGATTTACTAATTATATCCAGAAAACGATCTACAGGCTCATCTTTTAAAACGATCCCGGTAAATTTAATCTGCTCTAATGCTTTTTGTTCGAACTTCACAGTAAAGTTGTACCATCTCGCCATTTTGGTCAAAATGTTTTTCAGATTTTCATTTTCAAAATAAAATTTGCCCTCTTTCCATGCAGTATACACTGAAGCGTCAACTTCTGCCACTGCTATTCCTTCTTTTTTATGATTTATTATCGCTTGCTGCCCGGGTGTTAAAATAGCGACTGTTTTGTTTGAAGCATCCGTAATGTCTGAAACCTTAACTTTTCCTTCAACAAGGGTCGTGGCAAATACTTGATCTTCTATATACGAACTAACATTAAAATGGGTTCCCAATACCGTCACATCTCCCGATTTTGTTTTTACCGTAAAGGGGCTCTGCGGATTTTTTGCTACTTCAAAATAAGCTTCTCCTTCCAGAGTCACTGTTCTTGTATCTCCACTAAATTCTACAGGATATCGTAAGGAGGATTCTGAGTTCAACCACACTTTTGTTCCGTCCGAAAGATTTACAGCATAAATACCGCCAATAGGAACTATTAAAGTATTATCTCCTGTTGAAGTTATTCCGTTTAAATCTTTAGCATCATAGACCAAAACTTTATTAAGATTAGAGATAACACCATTTTTCGAAACAATCTTTTCTTTTTTAGTTTCTAATGAAACTACTGTTCCATCTGCCAAAACTAAAGTTGGATTATTATATTTTGGCTGAATAGTGGTAACCACCATCCCCTCTTTTTTATTTTCTGTAGTATTATTATATATTAAAGTTGCTGTAATTCCTAATAAAACTAAAAACACAGCTGCATATTTAAGGTATTCTCTATATCTGAATAATGGAACAACAGGAGTATTGGTTTTATTAATTTTCTCTTTAATTCTTTCGAAAGCAATATCAGTATTGATACCACTATAAAATTTCTCTTTTGACTTTAAAGTTTCGAAATCAATAAGTTTTTGATAATATTCCTGATTACCCGGTATTGAAAACCATTCTTGCAAAAAAACATTTTCTTCTGCTGAAAGTTTCCCAATAAGCAACTCCTTTCTTATAAGATCGGCAACTATAAATTCTTTCTTTTCCAAAGACATATTTTTTAATATTAAGTGTCAGTTATTAACAGTTTAAGTAAATGTTATATAACTAAGAGTACAAAACACTAAAAATGGGTGGAAAGATTTCTGTTTTTTTTAAATAAAAAGCAAAATAAATAAAAGTTCGGGGTGATTTATAAGTTTTTCCTTTAATAATTCAATAGCGCGGGCGCGTTGCGATTTCACCGTATTGACAGAAATATTAAGTTGTTCAGCAATATCTTTGTATTTCATTCCTTCCAGACAGGACAGTTCAAAGACTTCTTTACATTTAAGAGGTAAAGAATGTAATGCTTCTAATAAAGTGGCATAAACTTCTTCTTCAAGGATAGCGAAATCAAAATCAACAGTGTCTTCTTCTGATAAATGGTGATCCAATTCAACGCTTTTTTGTTTATTTTTTATATAAGATAATGATTCGTTTTTTACCATTTTATATAGATAAGACTTGATATCATTGACTTTTTCAAACTTAACTCGATTTTCCCATAACAATAGCATTACATTTTCTACTACTTCTTCCGCTGCAAAATCATCTTTGACAAAATTGAGGCTATAGCCAACAAGTCTTGGATATAAGGAATAAAAAAGTTCCTTATAATATGTCTCATCAATTCTTATATTTTCTTGTTGTGGGTTAATTAGTGTTTAAATTTTATGTTACAAATACACTTATATACTTATATACTTATGTCTTTTTAATCACGCAAATTATAAAATATTCAGAACTTTAATTCTAAAAACAATCTAAAAAAACAAACTGGGGTGAGATTTTTAGAATTTAATCATAAATAAATTACAGTTTAAAAAATACTTTTTAGATTTTTGGATACAATTAAACTAATTACTGAAGGAATTACCACTAAATCTGAAGGAAAAGGGTGAACTCGTTATATACGATTGATTGAATTAATTCTAGATTTACAAAAACTAAGAATTACCATATCAAAGTGTTTTTAAAGAGTTTTCAAAACTTAATTACTGTTATACTACATAAATTTATGAATTCAATTTTTTTCAATTGGTCAAGACGAAAATTTATAATCAACTTGGGAGCAGCATGAATTGTAATATTAATAACTCATTTTGCATCTTGGTCAAATACTAACAATAATTCGCTACTTGCAGAAATAGTATCTCAAACTATTAGAATTGAAATTCATAATTATATCAACGTTCTTGTTAATGCAAATGAATTTAATGGTCAGAAATATAATTTCAGTCATGAAATATCCAAAAGCAAAAAAATCTAATTTCCAAAAAACAACAATTGACTAACAAATATAAAAACACCATGTTTTTTTTGCAAGTTGCCATCCTGATTTAGAAACCAAAAATTTAATGATATACATTAGGACAAACCTCAGCAGACCATTTGAGTTCAGACAAATTTCCTATCTTTGATGCGATAAATGTAGTTAACAATAACATTTTGCCAACTAAGTAATTTTAAACCACATGGATATAGTCAAATTTAAAATCACATCAAAAACGATAAAAGTAGAAGTACGAAATTCGAATAATTATGTTTTTAATTTTAATACTGCCTTAGAAATTGAAAAAGAAGACAGAGCTGTTTTATTAAAACTATACAATGCTTTAGATATTCTTTTCAGAAAGGAAAACACTACCGAAGTAAAAAATTACATTTCTCCAAATCAAACCAATATTCTTGACCAGATTTCTGCTGTCGATAATTTAGAACATGATTAATAACAAAAGGCAAACAACTAACTTTATATGTAAATGAGCTCTTTTTGAATTTACTTATCCCTTTTAATCAATTTATCAATCGCTCCTAAAGAAATTTCAGGATTCGCTCCAGATGATGCAGCTACTAATGCCCCAACGGCACAAGCAAAATTGATAGCCATTTGAGGCGACTTTCCTGTAAGGAGCCAAGTAATCAATGATGCTAAAAAAGAATCACCTGCTCCTACCGTATCCGTTACCTGAACAGCATAACCTTCATTTTTATACAATTTCCCTTCCAACAGCAACAAAGCCCCGTCTTTTCCTTTTGTCACACAAATAGATTTTGTATTGGTTCGGGATGATATAAAATCAATATTTTCTTCAAGTGTAGTATAAGGAGACTGCAAAGCTGCACTTATTTCAAAAATTTCCTCATAATTGAACTTTATGAAATCAGCCGCCAACATTAGTCTCTCCAGAATTTCATATGAATAATGTGGCTTTCTTAAATTGACATCAAATACTTTAAAAACTTCATTTTGTAATAATGATTCTAATGATTTTCTTGATACGTCATCCCTACAAACTAAACTTCCGTAAATTAAAACATCTGCATTGCTTACCAATTTTTGAGCATAATCGTTCATTTCAATTTTGTCCCAGGCAGATGGATAATGAATATTGTAGGTTGCTGAACCATTTTTATCCAGTATTACATTTACCAAGCCTGTAGGATATATTATTGATTTTGAAATTGTATTAGTATCAATTCCTAAGCTTTCCACTTCAAGAAGTATTGCATCCCCATCATCATCATTTCCTACACCACTGATCATTGAAACTTCACAACCCAGGCTTTTCATTCGAAGGGCGACATTTAGTGGCGCTCCTCCAATCTTTTTTTCGTTTTCAAAAACATCCCAGAGAATTTCTCCAAATGCTACAGCTTTTATTTTTTTATTGTTGTTCATTATACATTTTTTTCTAAAATTACGATTTAATTAAAACTTTCATTGATCGAACAATCCATAAATTTATTTCATAAAAAAAGGGAATATCCAATTAAATGAATATTCCCTTTTGCTATTCTTAGAACTAAATTAGTTTACTAATACTTTTGCAGTTTTTTCTCCTTCAGCCGATTTTGATCTTACTACATACAAACCTGTATTCAAATCAAAACTTGTATCTGCTCCTGTTTTGAATGATTTAACTAAAGCACCGCTAATACCGTAAACATCCACCTGAGTATCAGATTTTACATTAGATACAAAAACCGATTTTCCGTTTGAATAAACATTTGATGAAGCATCAGCTTGAAAATCATTCACGCCAAGGGATGGAGTTGTTACATTTGCCCCTGAAACCTGAATTTTATAAAGATTACTAGTACTGCCGTCTGCATAAATATAAATTTTACCAACAGCAGCCTGTTGTGCGGTTATTGTTGCAGTAAAAACAACTAAATCACCGGTTCCTCCAGAATTTGACGTTCCTGAGCCCAGAACTACAGCCCCATTAGTACATACAATGGTACGGGCTGTACCATTACTTCCTGTTTTGAACCAAACTTTAACTGTACAAGCTCCATCAACATTAAAATAAAGATATCGCTGTGTTGGTACAAAAGTCCCCGCAGTAGGTGATCCTCCACCATTTAATTGAAAACGATTTTGACCTGCATAGGATTCACCATCAGTAACAGATGTAAAATCTGCAGGAGCACTATTATTAACTGCTCCAAAATTCACAATATCATTTAATGAAGTTGGGGAGTTAGAATATAAACCTAATTTATTCAAAACAGCATCTGTATCAGCTCCTATAGTACCTACACCAGCTGCTGTTATTGACCATGATGCCGTAGAATTACCGCCATTTATACTAGAAGTACTATTACCAAAATCCCAAACAGTCGTTTGAGCATTAATAAATCCTACTGAAAAAAGTAAAACAGTAGTTAAATAAAGTAATTTTCTTTTCATAATTGATAGTTTTTATAGTTTATATTGTAATCGATTACTTAAAAATAGCTATTTTTTTTATCAATCTAAAATTTTTACCAATTTATTTTTACACATCAGTTTGAAAATAAGTTACTTAGTAAACTTTAAGGTAATGTTTTATGGTAATTATACAAAAAAACAAGCCTAAGAAAAATTCAGAGGCTTGCTTTTAAAATAATTAAAAATATAGTTCTTAATGTGTAATCACCTTTACCGATTTTAGACCATCTTCAGCTTTGACAAACACAATCCAAATTCCGTTTTGGAATTCAAAATCAACATCCTGAGCTGTTTTGAATGTTTTCACTTTAGCCCCTGTAATCGTGTAAATTGCTACTGCAGTTTCTGACTTAACATTTGAAATGGCAATTCTGTTTTTATAAGCCACAACGTTTACAGCAGAGGTTGGCGTATTATATTTTACACCTAAATTATCATTAGAAATTAATTGTGGCAGGGGATCCCAACCATCGCTTCCTTTTGTGAAATTGAAAGTCGTAATTGCTGTTCCGTCTGTAAGTGTCGGAACTGCTGCTGTTTTTCCGGTAACCGTACTCAAAGTTGTCGCCCATGAAGCACGACTTGCCTGATTATTTACTCCAGATTGTTCGATAGTACCGTACTCGTACATTTTAGCCGACTGACCGCTTAATGTGTCATTCCAGCCTGCTGGTACAATTAAAGATAAATTTTCACTGGCCGGAAAATTTGAAGTTTCAATAGTTGTATTATAAAAAACAACTTCACTGGTAGCTGCAGCCCATGGACGACCAAAATAACCTGGTTTTGCACGATATAAAGATGCTGTTTCTATACCTGGTATAGCTGTTGTTACTTTACACTCATACATCAAGTATCCTCTTCCTGCAGCTTGTTGAGCCGCTGTAATATAAGCCTGATCGCTGCCTACATCACTCGTATTCATGGCAAAATCAGTTTTATAGAAAACCGCATTCATACCACCAAAGATGTAATCAACAGCTCCCATCATTACTCCTTTGTAAACCACAACTCTGGCTCCGGTTCCTCCGTAAAAAGAATCCTGACGACCTATCACTCTACATTTATTCAACACCACTTTATCTACATTATTAACAATAGAAATTGCAGCAGCGCGCTCTACAAAACTTCTATTTTGAACCGTTGTATTTCCAATATTTGTTGGGCGTGTTCCTTTTCCTCCCACTGCCCATTCTACTACAACATCTTCGGATTCTTTTTTTGATATATATTGATTGTAAGAATTCTCAAAAATAATATCATTGGCCTCAAAACCATTTGCACTTACCACAACAGTGGCATTCCAGTAAGAACCGTTTGTAGTTCCTGAACCTGCATTTGCATAAGATAAATATCCATTTTCTTTATTTACTTTTAAAACATCTGCATGCCATTTTTGATCAGACGACATACTGTAATAACTGTATCCGTGACCATAATACGAAGTTACACGAACAGCATTAGCATCAATATCAACTCCTTTATTTGACAAAGCAATACTTGGTGTTGAAGCAGCATTTTTCAATGTTACATTTGGCTGACTAATGACTAACATTTCTTCGTAATTACCTGGATCAACCATAATTGTAACACGATCTGTAGTCGTACGGGTCATTTTAGCAACTGCCTCCAAAGCACTATTTATGGTTTTATACGTTTTATCTGTTCCTACTGTAAGAACTGGAGCATAAGCAATGCTGCCTCCAATAGCAACATTTGTTATATAAGTAGTGGCAGTACCTGAACCCGCAGTGATCGTTACAAACCCATCAGTTGCACCTGTATAGGTATATTCTACATTTTCAAAAATATTGGTACTATTACTTGCTGTTGTAATTGCAGCACCTCCGTCTATAGAAAAATCTGCTGCATAATAATAAGTAACTGTAATTTTATCGCCAACTTTCACAGGCACTTTTATCGTGGCCGCAGGTTTAACCAAAATATGGCCCTTAGCAATTTCATTTGATACAGTACCATTAAAAATCATTCCTTTATAGGATGCAGTCGTGGTTGTACTGATTACTTTATCATCAAAAGACCAATTGCTTACGGGTTTAAAATCTAATGCTTTTGAAGTCGCTACTCCATTAACTGTTACATTAGAAACCAATCCTAAATCAACCGGATAATCATCCAAGCCACTATATACTAAGCTATACGTTCCGTTTCTTAAGGTAATACCTGAAGGTGAATTAAAATTATATACATATCCACTTTCATTTAAATTCGTAAACGTTAATTTTAATTTATCAATTTGAGCAGCATCAAGTCCGGTTGTATTAATTGTTATTCCATAAACTGGTTTTGGAGAAAAAACTACATCAGCAGTCGAGGCAGCTGAGGCAGTAATAGAATTAGATAAAATTTCGTAATTATTAACCCCTGTTCCGGAAATTGTATACGGTACATTCGCTTCTAAATCTACTGAATATGCACCTGTAGCAGTATTAATAACTGGTTTTGGTACATAGGTTTTATTGGCTGCAGGATTGGCAGTATAAACCAAAGCTACTTTAGAAAGATCGGTTCCCAGTCCTGTAACATTTCCTGTTACCGTAAATAAATCTACTTTTAAAACAGCAATATCATAAGTGGTAGTAGCATCTGAAACCGCCAAATAATCTCCGTTACTAATTACAAAACCGTTTGCATTAAGCAGACTCATTTTATAGGTAAATCCTTTTGGAAGATTCACGCTGTAAGTACCCGAAGTTACAGGAGCTGTCCATGATTTACCTGTTGTACTTGTAAAAACAATGGAATATCCTGCAGGAATTCCCGGTGCCTGAGCTATATCTAAATTACCTGTTATTGCTGCATAAGAGGCAGGTTTTCTATAAATTCTATAATAATTTCCTTTACCCGCTAAACACGTTATTTTAAAATCACCTGCTTGTTTAGCAACAAATTTAGCTAAACTTACAGCTGTTCCAGAAGCAACTACTGGCAGCGATTCAGATTGGGTGTTGGTTGTTGTATTAGTCACGACTAATGGATAACTCAATGTTTCTGTACTAGCCACTACAGTTACTTCGTCATCTTCATTTAATTTTAAAGTAAAAAAACGAGTAGTCGAACTTGCCGCACCATTACAGTAATATCTTGCAGTATACTCTTTATCAGTTGTTCCTAAATTCCCTGTTGCTGTTCGGGTTATTGCTTCATTAGTAGTATATAATCTATCTCCATTTCCGGTTTTTAGAGTTAGCACACCTGAAGTAAGTGTAAGAACTACCGAACTGGGTAAATTTGTTCCTTCAGTACCTGCTGCAACAGCATACCAGGCATTAATATCATTAGATGTTAATTTGTTATTATACAAATTAACATCTAATGTGGCGCCTCCAAAATCCCAGACATCTGTTTTTTGAGCGTGAGCATACGATACAGAAAATAGTATCGCTAAAATAAGCAATTGTAATTTTGTTTTCATAAGGGTTAAATTGGTTAATTAAGTAAAATATTTAATGGTTATTTGCTTAACCGGCTAATTGTTTATTATTGTTATTATTGAATCCGTTGGTTTCATTATGGTAAACTAAGGATACCAACGGATTACTTTTTTTATGTAGTAGTGGCTTTTACTATTACAAAAATCTTTTTTAAAATTCAAAAGTTCCTAAATCAGGCAAAGTTCCATTAAATGGCAAACCTACATCGATTCCTTTGTTGATCATATCACTATCTGCTTTTAAATGAAAGAAGGTAACATCCGGTAAACTGCCATCTGCTTTTCTCGCACCTAATAACTGAGCATAATCAATACTGGTAAAGTCATCTGCTGTAACTTTTATTCCGTTTTGCCAGCTGTTATTGGTTATATCGACAACATCTGCAAGAGTGGTTCCGTAAGCTCCTAAAACATTGCTATTTTTAATAATCAATTTTGCTAACGGATTTGAGGTGCTAAAAGAATAATTTTTGCCATTATCATAAGCTGAACAATTATAAATAGTAACTTCACCTCTATTGCTATTGTGATCAAAACCATCCGCTACATTTCCTGCCGCTATACAATTGGTGTATTTTGCATTGTGCCTTAACAGTTTATCATCACTTCCACCTGTTTTAAATCCGTTTCCGTCTCCGGCTCCTTTAGTTCCATCTTTCAGATAACCATTTTTAACCGACCAACAATTTTGATAAGTTGTCGAAATATTATCTGTTCCTCTTAAATAACCATCCCAGCCGTCATCTAAATTTTGCCACGCTCTGCATCCTATAAATTTATTACCTGTTCCGGCGTTTAATTTACAGGCAAAACCATCAGCATTTTCAAGAGTAGCATCGGCATTGAAATATGAATCGCAATTCAGAATCGTATTATTTGCAGCACCGTTATCCAGTTGTAATCCTGAGTCAGCACATTCTGAGAAAGTCATAAATTCGATTATATTATTACTGCCTTTAACCTGCATTCCATTGTCTCCAGCTTTATAAATATCAATCCCTTTAATATGCCAGTAATTTGCACTTAAAACAATTCCCTGATTAGCCGGATTTTCAGACATAACAGAAAAATCCAGTTTTGGCCTTGACCCTCCCGCTTTTGCTTTAAGTGTAATCACTTTGTCTGAAGTCCCAGATGTTGCTATGGTAATTTTTGAAGTCATGGCATAAGTGCCTCCATTCAAAATAATAGTTTCACCTGGTTTGACTTTACCTAAAGCCATACTTAATTCAGCAACAGTCGAAACCTCATAATCAGCTACAGGTGTAGTTGAAAAACTCGCAATATTAATTACTTTAGTTGCTGCAACATCACTTTTATCTGCTGCTGTAGCAGTTATAGTAATTGTTCCGTTTTTCTTGGCTGTTATAACACCTGCGGAAGATATATCTGCAATCGCAGCATCAGAAACTTTCCATAAAACTGTTTTATCAGCTGCATTTTCAGGTATTACTATAGCCGTCATTTGTCCTGTAGAACCGGATGTTATATCATTTCCCTTTATTTCGATTTTTTGAACCAGGACATCAGAAATCTGGGTATTGGTGTCATCGTCTTTTTGGCAGGAGAATAATGCAAAAAGCACTACTATTCTAATTATATTTTTCATTTTAAAATAACGTAAGAAATTCTTTTTAAGAAAAAAGGCATGCATAAACGTTTAAATTCAGCATGCCTTTTTCAATTAACAAAATAGTTTTATTCTTTTATTTAATCCAACGTGGGTCTCCTACTCTATTATCAATTAAAGTTTGATTACTAATTGTGAAGTCGCCAGCAGATGCGTTAGTAAAACCAGGATTTAAACTAGTACCCGCTGCATCTACTTTATTACTTGCAAGAGTACTATCTTGGAAGGTTGGAGAATTGAAGTAATTATTATTAGAAAATGTTGGCACAGTAGTACCTGTTTGATTAGAAGAATAAAATGCCAAAGTATTTGAAAACAAAGTATTTCTTACCGCACAAATATTATTCGCAAAACGAACATACATAAATCTATTAGTTACTAAGATATCAGGTAAATTAAATGTACAAGAATCGATCAATACATTTGATGTTTTTCCAGTAATAGCTGCTACTGCATCCATACGAATAAAATCACGTGAATTAGAACATTTGTTGAAAGTACTATTTTTAAGTACTAAACTTGTTATATAAGCATTTCTCACATTTATAAATTCAGCTCCGTTGTTGGTATTAACATTAGTAACTTCAGAATTTTCTACCGTAAATGAAGCTATAGTAGAATTTCCAGCAGCAGTAGCTCCTAAAATAGATCTTGTATAATCGTGAACACTACATCCACTAATTAGGAAATCTCCAAAATTTGCTGCAGTTGATGATGAAACCGTAATTACACTAGCATTTTCAATACCAGACCCATCAAGAACCAAATTCAATAATGATATGTTATTTGTACCTGCATTCGCCGATATTTTACAATGTAAAACAGGTCTTTCTTTTCCAGGCACACTGCTAATAGTTATTGTTCCGCTCAAAGCAATTTCTGTTTTCAAACTACCATCGTTATTTAACATTTGATAATCACCTGGCATCAAAAACAATTTTGCACCAGATGTTATTGTTTCAAGTGCTGCTTTTAATTCTTCCGCATTCTCAATTAATATTCCATCTCCAATATCAACTCCGGTTGAGAATGTAGTAGCACCACGTCTTTTATTACCGTTAAACAAATCCGCTTGATAATTGGTTTCTGGACTCAATCCTGTTACTATAGCCACACCAGCTGCCTTTTCTTCATCTGTAATAACATGAGTTATTTCACCTGGAGTCACAACAATCTTAGTCACATTACTGCCTGCAGTCCAACGCAAAGTAGCTTGTTTACTAGCAATATCCGTATTTTGAATTGGTAAAAACAATTGTTCTGAAAGCGTAGTTGCTGTTATAACACTCCATTTTGACTCTTGCAACCCCACTCCACTAATTGCCTTAACACGAATAGAATATAAGGTTTCCCCTTCCAATGCTAAAGTTACAGGTAATTCCTTACCAGTAACTTCAAGAGTCTTTAAAATTGTAGTAAAATTAGGATCATCGGCACTAACTTCTACAACGTAATGATCTATCGTTTCTTTTACATCCCAACTTAATTCAACCGATGTTTGATTCCGTACAATAGCTTTTACAGTAGTAGGAGAAAATTCACGATTAGTGCTTAATTCTGTAATAACATCTTCTGTATAACTATCGCAACTTCCCGAAAATAAAACCAGCATCGAAGTGGCAACTATTCCTTTGAATATATTTGTTTTTTTCATAATTCTATATTTAAATAATTACACCAACTCCTTAATTTGCAGGATACCCATAATCATTAACTAATTGACCATTACTGCTACTAATAAAATATTGCCAAATAGGCCAGTATTGACGGTTGTCTGGATTTACCCCTATTTTATACAACGAATTTACTTTTTCATCGTTTAAATTATTCCATGAGAAAGATGAATAATCTGCACCTGGATTTGTAGACTCACCTCTATTCAAACCATAAACCTGCAAAATAGTCGTATTGTCTTTTCCTTCGTATTTAGCTTCATTAGCGGCATCCTTAATATATTTATAATACAATATTGAAGGCACCGTTAGATAATCACCAGATCTATCTCTTAGATTTGCCATTTTAACTTTTGCCTCATCTAATTTTGTTTTCAAAAGGTTCCAACGAATTAAAGCTTGTTTACGTTCCATTTCCCCAGTGAATTCAAATTTATGCTCTTTTACAATGGCTTGAAACATATCCTCTTTAGAGCCTAATGCATCTACATAAGCATCTACTTTGGTCGATTGATCAGCAGCAGCAAAAGCCCTTTGTCTGATTTGTTTCAAATAAGGCGCAGCACCACCAGGACCTTCTAATTCATTGGCTGCTTCAGCTGCAATTAATAAGACTTCAGCGTAACGCATATACACTTTGTTTACCCCGTCATCACTAGCTGCATTAACTTTTCGTTTCATCCACTCGTAACGGTATTTACCAAAATACCATGTATTTAAAGCAACCAACTCTTGCTTTGCAATACCATTTACAGCAGTACCCCAACGATACGGAATACAGGTTACATCTCTACGAGTATCTTTTTCGTCAAAATCATAAAATACAGTTGGTAGCGGACCTGCACTTCCCCCATTCGAAGAAGTTCCATTTGCTTGAAATTGATTTGGAGATAAATTCCGCACTGCAAAACTATACAACATACGTCCTCGTCCTTCTGCAAAAGGAATTTCCCATAACGATTCACCTCCAGCCGCTATGTAGTCTTGATTTACGTTTTTCCAAAAACCTTCAAAAGAAGGATTTAAACTTACTGTTCCACTTTGAATAACAGAACGTGTTTCACTTAAAGCTAAAGCATACATATTGGCAACTGATAATTCAGGATCATTACTTCTACGAATTGTACCTCCGTTTTCTGGATATAATTGATAGCCTGAAGCCACCATTGCCAATCGAGCACGTAAAGATTTTACAAATGCTTTATTGATACGCTCTACAGTTGTGGTTGCTGAATTTGCATTAGGCCAAGCTACTAAAGTTGCTGCTTCTCCTAAGTCGGCAATTAATTGTTTGTAAATCACATCACGATTTGTTTTTGGAAGATACAAACTTTCATTGTTAATAGGCTCAAAACGATAAGGAACATCTCCCCATGCCTTCATTAAATCAGCATAATAAATAGCTCGAAAAGTTAAAGCCTCACCCAACAATTGCCCCATTTCAGCATCTTGCATTGGATTCCCGTATTGACGTATACCTTTAATTGCAATATTAGCACGCTCTATACCCGAAAACATCATTGCCCAAGCATTATTTGATGTATTCATTTGTTGATTAGTTACAGGAGTATCATAGTTACACAATTCAGTTTGAGAACTTGCACTTTGTGAAGCATTATACCATTCTACATCCGTGTTCAATCCGTAAAACGGTAAAAAACGGCCACGGTATGAATTGGTTTCTCCAAAGGGAATCATTATTCCATCTATAGCTCCTCTAGTCAATCCAGGACTTGAAAAAATCACAGACTCATCCAAGGTTGATTGAGCTGGTCCTTCTAAATAATCATCTTTATATTGTTCACAGGCCGTAAATAACGTAACCAAAGCCAAACATGCAATTATTATTTTATGTTTCATTTTGTTTCTTTATAAAATTAAAAATTAAGATTTAAACCGAAAATTAACTGTCTACTACGTGGGTAAGCCGATGCGTCTACACCTGGTGTTAAAGTCGATTGTCTTCTAGTTGAAACTTCAGGATCAGAACCTGTGTAGTTAGTCCATACAAATACATTGCTAGCAGTAAAATATCCACGCAATTTTGATAAACCTAAACGAGATACAAAACTATCTGGAGCTGTATAACCCAAAGTCAAGGTGTTTAAACGCAAGAAAGAAGCGTCTTCTACAGCCCAGTCACTCAATACAAAACGTGACATATATGGTGACCACATTGATGTATTCTCATTTAAAGCTGTTAACTCCACTGGATCCGTTACTAATTCTCCCGAAATTGGATTTAAATTTGTCCACCTTTTTCCATCAGCCATAACCGAACTTAAATTTCTATATTCTCCATTTGTTTGACTAGCCGTAGAAAATTCAATTTTATCTGCATTGTATACGTCTTGTCCAATAGACCAGTTAAAAGCAGCAGATAAATCAAATCCATAAGCATTGGCATTAATTACCATCCCTCCTGTATTTTTTGGAGTTGCATTACCAATAATCGTTTGGTCTTTTCCATCTATTATATTATCACCGTTCAAATCTTTTAATTTCATAGAACCTGGTTGTACAACACCTGTTACGGTATTATCTATCAAACCACCTTTTAAAGTGTATTTTGTTCCATCCCAATCAAAATCAGAAACTTCATAACGTCCATCATTTCTATATCCATATATTTGTCCTAAAGAAGAACCTACTTGAACTAAGTAGTCATTTGTGATTTGAGTAGATGCCCAATTTGAAGAATATGGGAAATCACCCATAATTCCTAGAGAGTTGATTTTATTTTTATTTACACCAACATTAAAAGAAAAACTTAATCCGTATTTTTCAGCCTCTATTGCTGAAATATTTAAAGCCACCTCAAAACCAGTGTTTTGTGTTTGCCCCATATTACGATATTGACTTTCATAACCTGTACCTGCTACCGGAAATGCAATTAACAAATCACTCGTTTTATTGTTGTAAAAATCGACTGTACCACTTAAACGATTATTGAAGAAACCGAAATCCAATCCAATATTTTGTGTAACCGTAGTTTCCCATTTCAAATCAGGGTTTGCCATAAATTTACTATTTGTACCCCAAGAATTTGAAACTCCATCTATTGTAGTTACTGGAATAGATACAAAGTTTTGAACAGTTTGGCCAGTAGGAATATTATTATTACCTGCCTCACCATAACTTGCTCTAATTTTTAATTGACTTAACCACGTTTGATCTTGCAAAAATCCTTCTTCTGAAATTTTCCAAGCTGCAGCAAATGCTGGGAAATATCCCCATTTATTATTGCCTAAAAACTTACTTGACCCATCAGCACGGAAAGTAGCTGTTAACAAATAACGGTCTTTAAAACTATAATTTGCACGTCCAAAAAACGACAATAATTTATCGTCTGGCGCATAAAAATTATCAACAAAACGAGCTTGATCATTAACCGTACCAACTCCTGAATAATTTGGATTAACAGTACCAGACTGAGTCGTTAATTTTTTTGCTAAATTAAAATCAAAAAAATCTGGAAAACCATGCAAAGTGTTAGATAAAGTTACAGAATTAGTACTAATTGCTTCTTCACCCAATAATAAGTCCAACCTATGATTTTCACTTAATACCTTTTTGAAATTATAATTTAATGTGTTCGCATTTCTAAAACGTTTGTCTTTTCTATCACTCAACAGCAAAGCTGGCTCTCCTTTAAAAGGAGCTCTTACATCTGGCGCGCTATTTACATAGTATGTTGATGTACCGTAGAAACGAGAATCTTGATAGGTATAATTATCCAAACCTAATTCAGTTTTGAATTTCAAATTTTCTACAAATTCCCAAGAAAAACTCCCTAACATATTGAAGTTTTTACGCAATTGTTGACGATCATTATCCCAAACAGAAACAATTGGATTAACTAAACTATTTGCTACATCCTCATTTGTGTCTCCCGAAGAAACACCAGGAATTGGTAGTGGCGCATAAATAACCGAATTTCTCAAACGAGAGTCACTCGCAGATTTTTCATTTTGTTCGTTTACTCCACCTCCATTAATTTCAGTATCAGAATAACGAACCGTATACGCTAAATCAATTTTATCATTTACTTTATTCTTCAAAGCCAACGATAAGTTATTACGCTTATAATTTGAGCCCAACATAATTGCTCTTTCATCATAATGCGCGTAATTAAAGTTATAGTTTAATTTTTCAGTTCCACCACGAATACCTAAATCACGACTTTGTACCTCACCGGTACGTCCAAAAATTTGTTTTTGCCAATTATTACTAGCCATTCCTTTATACATATCATAATCTTGCCAATTACCAAAATATTTGGTATACGACGTAGGATTACTAGCGACTTTAGTACCTGACTGACTCAATAAAGCGTATTCGTATTGCCATTTGGTATAATCTTCTACAGATAAAACGTCATATTCTTTAGCTCTAGTTTTCATACCTGAAAACATATTAAAACTAACTGCCATCTTCCCATCTTTACCGCTTTTAGTTGTAATTAAAACTACACCATTAGCACCACGAGAACCATAAATAGCAGTAGATGAAGCATCTTTCAAAACTGTCATTGTTTCAATATCCGAAGAAGAAATATCGCTAAGACTGTTTATAGGAAAACCATCTACTATATATAAAGGTGTCGCAGCTTGAGTTAAAGAACCTCCTCCACGAATTTTTATATTAACTTCAGCATCCGGAGAACCTTCTGTTGTTTGCACTTGAACTCCCGCAATACGACCTGTCAAAGCCTCTGCCACATTTGACACAGGTACTTTTTTCAAATCTGAACCAGAAATACTAGCAACTGAACCAGTTAAATCAGATTTTTTCACACTTCCATACCCCACAACAACAACTTCATTTAAGGCATTTGCCTCTTCAGCCAAAACAACATTTATTGTTTTTTTTCCGGCAACAGGAACAGTCTGTGTTGTAAATCCTATAAAGGAAAATTCTACAATTGCTTTCGAACTTGAAAGTTTCAATTTGTATTTTCCATCAAAATCAGTTGAAACCCCATTTTTTGTACCTTTTTCCAAAACGTTAACACCAGGCAAGGTTAAACCTGAAGCATCTTTTACAACACCTTCAACTGTTACTTCTTGTGCATTTGCCTTATTACTGACAAGCAAACACAACATGAAAACAACTGTTAAGCAACAATTTGTTCCTTTATTAAAAAACTCCTTAAAATTCATAGTGTAGTGTTTAGTTAATTATTAATTGTTTATAAAGTTTATTATGGTTTTTAGAATTACATTTTAGTCCTTAAATATTTTAAACATATAATTTTTAGTTAAAATCCAATTTTCGGTTTCTTTCCGCAACCCCTGAAAACAAACAAAAGATGAATATTTTAAAATACTATAAAACAATGTGTAATCGATTACACAAACATAAAAAAAAAATTTATATAAAAAATTATATTTCATAAAAAAATCATAAAAAAAATTACATATAAAAAAATAATCAATTTTAAAATATAATATCTGTAATTTATTTGCTCGAAAACTAAGAAATATTCTTTTATATTTTTAATGCGATAAAATTATTGCACAAAATTCAATCGATTACATAATCTGTAGATATTTTGATAATTCCCTTAAAAAAACATATTTTTAGGAAATTTTATCATAATTGTATTTAAAATTACAACCCATCATATTAATTGATATTAAAAATTACTTTATAAAAACAATGCACACAATATTATCTTCAGAAAAATAAAAAAGGTATTATCTAATGAAAAAAGACATAAAAAAACCCTTAAACATAAATTTAAGGGTTCTAAATGTAAACACAATTCAATTAATGTGTTTGTAATTTCAATACAGTTTTATGTTTTTGCATTAATACAAAAGTTATTATCATTCCTATAATTGCCATTCCTACACCTATAAGATTAGGCGATGCATAACTGTAACCTGCCGCCAAGGGTAATCCACCCAAAAAAGCCCCTAGAGCATTTCCAATGTTAAAACTTCCCTGAAGTGCTGCCGACGCAATCATCTCGGCATCTTTAGCCGTTTTAATCATCAACATCTGAATTGGTGCTATAACCGAAAAAGAAATGGCTCCCGTTAAAAAAGTAAAAAACAACGATAAATATTGATTAAAAGAGAGAAAATAAACCATAATCAAATCGATAACCATTACAAACAATAAAGCTAAAACAGTTGGTGCAGGTGAATACTTATCAGCCAGTTTACCTCCAACAAAATTTCCAACCACCATTCCAAAACCAGCTAATATCAATATATAGGATACATCCTCTGGTGAAAATCTGGAAACATTAATTAATAAAGGGGCAATGTAACTAATCCAGGCAAACAATCCTCCAAAACCAATTGCCGTGATTCCGATGATTAACCAAGCTTCAGTCTTTTTGAAAAACAGCAATTGTGTCTTCATATTCACATCACCACTTTTTTCTAACTTTGGCATCCATAGAAATATAAAAAGGAAAGTGAGCAATCCTACAATTGCAATTAATATAAAGGTATAGCGCCATATAAAATGATGTCCTATATATGTACCAATTGGTACACCGATCAGATTTGCTAAAGTTAAACCCGAAAACATTATCGAAATAGCCTGAGCTTCTTTTCCCTTATCAGCCAAACGGCTTGCAACTACCGCCCCAACTCCAAAAAAAGCACCGTGTGGTAATCCGGAAAGAAACCTAGATGCGAATAAAAAATTATAATTTGGTGCAATGATTGAAAGCGCATTGAAAACTGTTAGCATCAAAGCTAAAATCAAAAGCATTTTTTTTGGAGGAAAATTTCTCCCCAAGATCACCAATAGCGGCGCACCAATAACTACCCCCAATGCGTAAGCCGAAATTAAGTATCCCGCTACCGGAATCGAAACATTCATATCTGAAGCAATATCGGGCAGCAAACCCATCATTACAAATTCGGTTATACCAATTGTTAAACCTCCTAAGGAGAGTGCAATAAGACTTTTTTTCATTTATTTATAAGAAAAGAATAGGTTTTCTATGATGCAAATTTACATTATAAGCCTAAGAAATAAATTGTACATTTAGGACATAAACTTGTAAATTTGAGTTATGCCAAAGCTAAATCAATTAAACCCTAATGATTGATGAATTTGAAGACGAGAAATTTCATCTGCCGCCTCACACGCATAAGTATTACGAAATTATTTATATCAAAAAATGCAACGGAATCCATCATTTGAACAACAATCTATTACCTCACAAATCAGGCGATTTATATTTGATTTCACCAGAAGACAAGCATTATATTAATATTAAAAAAAGTACTCGCTTTTTTACATTAAGTTTACCGATAACTATTTTAATTCGAAACAAAACCTAACTTGCGATGAATTTTTAATTCATACAAGAGAAAGTTTCATGCGTGATAAAACATTAAAAGAAACGGTTTTAAAATTAGATGATCCATGTAAAACGATTTTAAAAAACACGATTGACAATCTATCAGCATACAATTGTAAAACAGATATTTCAAGTTCGCCTATTGTATTTTATCAGATTCTTTCGATTTTTGGATTAATTAAAGAAAACATGCGCGGTCAAAATCTTGTTGTTAAGGGAAATTCAATTGATAATGAACAAATCACGTCATATATTCATCAGAATATTTATCAGCCAAAATTGGTTCAGATAAAAGTAATTGCAGCTAATTTTAATATTGCACAGACTTATTTTAGTGCTTAGTTTAAAAGGACTTTCACAATTAGCTACCGTAATTATATACATAATTTGAGAACAACGCTAATTGAAAAAAGATTTCACAACAACAAATTACCTATTAAACAAATTGCGCATGAATTTGGTTTTACAGACGAAAGCCTTCTTTCAAACTATTTTAAGAAGAGAAAAAAAATGAAGTCGACAGATTTTAAAAAACGTAACATTTGAAATCTTAAATAAATAGCCGCTCTTAAAAAAAATAGCTAAATTTGTACCTGTAAAACAAACTCATTGCCCAAAAAAATCCACATATTATTTTTTGTTCTAACTCTTGGCTTCTCTTTGATGTCAAATATGAATTATGCTTTTGGAGAATCTTTTGAAAAAACATCCTGCAACGAGAAAGCAATTTCTAAAAAAGAACTTAGCGATTCTTGTGAAAAAGATTGCTGTAAAAAAAATCAAAATTCTAAAAAAGACCAGCACGGCTGCAGTGGAAAATGTGATCATTCCGGGTGTACAACATCTGGACAACAGTTTAGTTTGATTTCAGAAAACGAATTTGATTTCAACAACAACACTTATAATTTCCCTCTTAAAAAACAAGTTTTATATTACACTGAAATCGGTATTTCAGATGGGTTTACTTCTATTTGGTCACCACCAAAAATAAAATAGTGTTATTCCTGACAGCCATAACTACGTTTAGTTTAAACGCAAAACAAGCGAAGATTTAAGCAAAGACCACAAAAAAATAATTTATTTAACTTAGAGAAAAATTTACAATTCTCTAAAAAATCCTATCATAATGAAAAAATCAATTTCAACAATAATAGCAATAATTGCATTAGTAACTAATGTAAATACTATTCAGGCAACTGCAATAAAAACAGAACCAATAATTGAAACTGCAGATTCCAGCCAATTACAAGCAGTTTATGATGCTTATTTTACTGTAAAAGACGCCCTTATCAAAAGTGACAGCAAATTAACTTCGGCGAAAGCCATAGATTTACTGGCTGCAATTACTGCTGTAAAAATGGACAAACTAAAAAACATTGAACATACTGCTTGGATGAAAGTAGTTAAAAAACTTACGGCCGATGCTAAAAGTATTTCGGCAACTACAGATCTTAAAAAACAGCGTGAAATTTTCAAATCACTTTCAAAAAACACTTATGAACTGATTAAAGTTTCAAAATCCGAACAAGTGGTCTACAAACAATATTGCCCAATGGCAGATGCTGATTGGTTAAGCAAAGAAAAAGCAGTTAAGAATCCGTATTATGGTTCTTCGATGCTGACTTGTGGAAATGTGGTTGAAACCATTAAATAATTATGATGATCTACATCAAAAACATGGTGTGTGGCAGATGTAAAATGGTAGTGAAGTCTGAGTTTGAAAAACTTGGACTTCAAACTATTTCTGTCGAATTGGGTGAAGTTGAATTACAAGTTGACATTACAGATATTCAAAAAGAAATTTTACTTAAAAACCTTCAGGCACTTGGCTTCGATTTAATTGATGACAAGAAAACCAAAACCATTGAGAAAATTAAAAATCTTATTGTTGATTTGGTGCATCACAAAAACAATGAACTCAAAATCAATTTGTCTGATTATTTGGCAGAAAACCTCAACCACGATTACAACACATTAAGCAATTTATTTTCCGAAATTGAAAATACTACAATTGAAAAGTATTTTATTAGTCAAAAAATTGAAAAAGTAAAAGAGCTATTAGTTTATAATGAACTTTCGCTTAGTGAAATTGCCGACTTACTAAACTACAGTAACGTAGCACATTTAAGCAATCAGTTTAAAAAAATTACGGGTTTTACTCCTACTTCCTTTAAAAAATTGAAAAATAAAAATCGCATTCAAATTGAGAATTTATAGTCTGTCTCATAATTACTAATATTTAAATTTAATTTAAGAGTATTGTTTTCTCACAATAAACCATTGATTATCAAAACCATTGAAGAAACTCTACTTAAAAATTCGTAACTTACAAATTAATATAAAATTTTAGTTATGGAAAACATGGATAATTCTCAGTATAAAAAGTTACTAATAATGTTATTGCTCTCTTTCATTATCATGTATTTTGTGATGTTTTTAAATGTTGACGAATTCAGTCACATCTATTTTAGTTACACAAGAACCTACATGACGCTTTTAATGGTTTCACCAATGGCTTTAATGATGTTGACGCTAATGCGAAAAATGTATCCGAACAGGAAAATCAATTCAATACTATTAATATCTTCAATCGTTGTTTTCGTTTTTGCATTAACCGCTTTACGAAGTCAGGCTTTTATTAGTGATACACAATATATGAAAGCAATGATTCCGCATCATTCATCTGCCATAATGACCAGTAAAAATGCCAACATTAAGGATCCGGAATTGCGCAGACTATCTGATAGTATTATTAAATCGCAAGAGGAAGAAATAACCAAAATGAAACTGATCCTGAATCGCATGAAGTAATACAATACTTCAAATTCCTATTTTTTAGATCATCATTATATCTAGGATTTTGTAAATCTTACAAATCATACTTAAAATTCTACAACCCGAAGTAAACGTTACTTCGGAAATTTGCATTGTAATACTTTAAAAGATAAAACAATGACTCATCAATATATTATTTCAGGAATGTCGTGCGATGGCTGTCGAAAAAAAGTAGAAAAAACTTTGAATTCAATCGAAGGAATTCAGGCGGAAGTCACTCTAAATCCTCCATTGGCAACTGTAACAATGGAGAATCATATTCCCACAGAAAAATTTCAGGAAGCTTTAACTGAAGCAGGAAATTATACTATTGAGATGACTTCTTCTAAAAAGCCTAATGATCCAGCAGTTAAATCGTGTTGTTCAAGTCAAAAAAATGAGAAGCATACTGACCATGAGAACAAAAAAGAATCAACTGAAATGCATCATCATACAATAACTGGTGTTTTTTATTGTCCGATGCACTGTGAAGGAGATAAAACGTATGATAAACCAGGAGATTGTCCGGTTTGCGGAATGGATTTAATTCCTAAAGTTACCCAAAAAAGTACGCAGTACACCTGTCCCATGCATCCTGAAATCATTTCAAACGAACCTGGCGATTGCCCCATTTGCGGAATGGATTTAGTTGCGTTGCAACCTTCTGAAACTGACGAAAACAAAACGTATACTGATTTATTGAAAAAGATGAAAATCGCAGTTTTATTTACGCTGCCGATTTTTATTATTTCTATGTCAGAAATGATTCCGAATAATCCGCTTTATAAACTAATGTCTATCGAAAAATGGAGTTGGATTCAGTTCTTGTTTTCTATTCCAGTCCTTTTTTATGCAGGCTGGATGTTTTTTGTTCGAGCTTATAAATCAATTATTACCTGGAATTTAAACATGTTTACGCTTATCGGAATTGGAACCAGTGTAGCATTTTGTTTCAGTATTATCGGAATGTTTTTTCCTGCTTTTTTCCCAATGGAATTCAAATCGCATCACGGTACAATTCATCTTTATTTTGAAGCCGCGACGGTCATCATAACCTTAGTTTTACTAGGTCAATTATTAGAAGCCAAAGCACACGGACAAACTAACGGAGCCATAAAAGCATTATTGAAACTTGCTCCAACAGAAGCAACATTAGTGGAAAATGGCAATGACAAAGTAATATCAATTCAAAATATCAAAAAAGGAGATTTACTACGTGTAAAACCGGGAGAAAAAATTCCGGTTGACGGAAAAATCACTTCTGGCGAAAGCAGTATCGACGAAGCCATGATAACCGGAGAACCCATTCCAGTAGATAAAAAAGTAGACGATACTGTAAGTGCTGGAACGATAAACGGAACCAAATCGTTTGTCATGATTGCCGAAAAAGTAGGATCAGAAACCTTACTTTCACAAATTATTCAAATGGTAAATGATGCCAGTCATTCCAGGGCACCTATTCAAAAACTGGCTGATCGTGTAGCCAAATATTTTGTTCCAACAGTAATCATTGTTTCAGTTTTAACCTTTTTTATCTGGGTAAAATTTGGACCTGATCCAGCCTATGTTTACGGATTAATAAATGCTATTGCAGTTTTAATTATTGCCTGTCCTTGCGCATTAGGATTAGCAACTCCTATGTCGGTAATGGTTGGCGTAGGCAAGGGAGCGCAAGCAGGTATCCTGATAAAAAATGCCGAAGCTCTCGAAAACATGAGTAAAATAGATGTTTTGATTACCGATAAAACCGGAACTATCACAGAAGGAAAACCATCTGTAGAAAAAATCTATGCTGTTAATACTAATGAAGATGATTTATTACTAAAAATAGCATCCTTAAATCAATATAGCGAGCATCCTTTAGCACAAGCTGTAGTTCATTTTTCTAAAGCTAAAAATCAAACTTTAGTTGAAGTTTCAGATTTTGAAGCCATTGCCGGAAAAGGCGTTGCAGGAACGGTAAATGATTCAAAAGTGACTTTAGGAAATAAAAAATTAATGAATCAAGTTGGTGCAAATACCTCCGACGATATTGAAAACAAAATTATTGCGGAACAAAATTTAGGAAAAACAGTTTCTTATATTGCTGTTGATAAAGTCGTTTTAGGTTATGTAACCATTACCGATGCGGTCAAACCAGAGAGTGCAAAAGCAATCAAAGATTTAATCGATCAGGGAGTCGAAGTGATTATGATGACTGGAGACAATATTCATACTGCCAAAGCAGTTGCTGATGATTTACACCTGAGTTCTTTTAAAGCGGATTGTCTTCCTAAAGATAAATTGAAAGAAATTCAGCGTTTGCAGGTAGAAGGCAAAATTGTTGCGATGGCAGGTGACGGAATTAACGATGCGCCTGCTTTAGCGCAAGCGAATATCGGAATCGCAATGGGAACAGGAACTGATGTCGCTATTGAAAGTGCTAAAATAACACTCGTAAAAGGCGATTTAAACGGCATTGTAAAAGCCAAAAAACTAAGTTTTTCGGTGATGAAAAACATCAAACAAAATCTGTTTTTTGCCTTTATATACAATGTTTTGGGTGTACCAATTGCAGCAGGAATTCTATATCCTGTATTCGGAATTTTGCTTTCGCCGATGTTAGCAGCACTCGCAATGAGTTTGAGTTCAGTTTCAGTAATTGTAAATGCTTTGCGATTGCGAAATCTAAAACTTTAAAGGTCACTATGAAATTATATACTATTCTTATTGTTTTTTTAATTGCTTTTAATGTAAATGCTCAAAAAATAGTTCGCTACGATTTATATATTCGGGACACTATTGTCAATTTTTCCGGAAAAGAAAAACACGCTCTTGCAGTTAATGGTCAAATTCCGATGCCAACGTTAATTTTTACAGAAGGTGATAGTGCCGAAATTTATGTGCATAACGAATTAAAAAACGAAGATACCGCGTTGCATTGGCACGGATTATTTTTACCGAATAAAGAAGATGGCGTTCCTTATTTGACTCAAATGCCTATCAAACCAGGAACAACACACAAATATACTTTTCCTATTATCCAAAATGGCACATATTGGTATCACAGCCATTCGGGATTACAGGAGCAAATTGGTCTGTATGGACTTCTTATCATCAACAAAAAGGCAGCCGATTCGACTTTTAGAAAAGGAATCGATGATTTACCAACAATTCCGGTAATTTTAAGCGAGTGGACCGACTTGAAACCTGAGAATGTGCAACGCATGCTCCACAACGCCAATGATTGGTTTGCCATAAAAAAAGGAACCACGCAAAGTTACGCCGAAGCCATTCAACACGGACAGTTTTCGACAAAAGTCACCAACGAATGGAAACGCATGAATGCCATGGATGTGAGTGATGTTTATTATGAGAAGTTTTTAATTAACGGAAAAAATGAAAACCAGCTTTCACAATTTAAAGCAGGTGATAAAGTCAGACTAAGAATCGCGAACGGAGGTGCTTCCAGTTATTTCTGGCTGACGTATGGCGGAGGAAAAATTACCGTTGTGGCCAGCGACGGAAATGATGTTGCGCCTGTAGAAGTAGATCGGTTGATTATTGCCGTTTCTGAAACGTATGATGTTATAGTTACTGTTCCTGAGGATAAAAAATCATTTGCTTTTTTGGCTACAGCCGAAGACAGGACCGGATCAGCTTCTTTATTTTTAGGCGAAGGATCTAAGCAAACCATTTCTCATCTTCCAAAATTAAAATATTTTGAAGGGATGAAAATGATGAATGGTATGATGAAAATGAATGGCGAAATGAATGATATGGGCATGAAAATGTCTTTGAATAAAATGGACATGAATGCCGTGATGTATCCTGAAATTTCAGGTAAAGATGAATCTGTAAAAACGGAAGATCATTCAATGCATAATAGGGAAGGTATGAAAATGGAGGATATGAAAATGTCCACTGACACATCAGAAGTTGCTGAAATTACAACGTTAAATTACGGAATGCTAAAATCTCCAACAAAAACAACATTACCCAAAGATGCGCCTGTAAAAGAATTACGTTTTGAATTGTCTGGAAATATGAACCGATATGTTTGGAGTCTGGACAATAAAGTGATTTCTGAAACCGATAAAATCTTAATTAAAAAAGGCAAAAACGTTCGAATAGTCTTATATAATGCGTCTATGATGCGTCACCCAATGCATTTACACGGACATGATTTCAGGATTCTGAATGAACATGGTGATTATGCTCCGCTAAAAAATGTCATTGATATTATGCCAATGGAAACCGATACAATCGAATTTCAGGCAAATGCCGAAGGTGATTGGTTTTTTCATTGTCATATTTTATATCACATGATGGCTGGAATGGGTCGTATTTTTAGTTATGAAAATTCAGCACCCAATCCATTAATTCCTGATCCCAAAATGGCGTATAAAATGCTAAAAATGGATGATCGAATGTTTCATTTTATGGGAGAAAATGATTTCGCATCCAATGGAAACGATGGAGAAGCGATGTTCAGTAACACCCGCTGGAGCATTGGAACCGAATGGAGATTAGGCTACAACGACGAACATGGTTATGAAACCGAAACACATATTGGCCGCTATATTGGCAAAATGCAATGGCTGATGCCTTTTATTGGTTTTGACTGGCGTTATCGAAAAATGGGAATGGACAAACAGGAACAAAACCTTTTTGGACAAACAAATGCTAAAGACAAACGTTCCTATTTTAGCGCAGGTTTAGAATATACTTTACCAATGTTAGTAAAAGCACAACTTGAAGTTTATACAGATGGAAAGGTGAGATTTCAATTTAAAAGAAAAGACATTCCGCTTGCAAGGCGTTTACGAATGAATTTAATGTGGAATACCGACAAAGAATATATGGCCGGTTTAAAATATATCATTGCCAGAAACTTTGGTATTACAACACATTATGATAGCGATATGGGAGTTGGGTTTGGGGTTAACCTGAATTATTAAAAACAAAAACACCTCAATTTCTTGAGGTATTTTTTATGTTTATTCCTATGAAATTTATTTCAAGCGAACACTCCATTCAAAATCCATTTCCGAAACCTGAACGCCTTCTTCATTTGTTCCAATAGATTTCATCCAGAAGGTTTGCCCCTCGCCTGTTGCGATGGTTTGTTTGATGGCATCGGCAATAAGATGTCCGTCATTACAAACGAAGGTTATTCTGCCTGTTGCTTTTTTGGTAAAATTTCCTTTATTGTTTGCTACCAGCATAGAAATTTTCTTTCCACTTTCCTGAATCTGCGAAATCACCAAAGCTCCAGTTGTTAACTCGGCCGCCATGGCCTGAACTGCAAAATACATCGAATTGAACGGATTTTGATTAATCCACCGGTGTTTTACACTCACTACACATTTATCATTGTCAATTGCTTTGACACGAACACCACAAATATATGCTGAAGGTAATTTGAATAATACAAATTTGTTGAGTTTGGAAACTGAAACTGCCATGAGATTTATTTTTTATGTAAAAATACAAAAAAACTATGCGCGCACAATAAATTGCTGTTACTTTCCTATTTTGTCAATAAAATCAATACTTAGCAATGAATTTCAGTTCATTATAAATGAATTTTAAATTTTAAATTTGTTAAAATTTTGTTAATAATTAGTACTATGCAAAACAAGATACTGTCTTTTAGCTATATATTTGCATAAGAAATTACTATATACTTTTAATCATGGAAACAACAACACCACTCATCATGGAAAATACATCAGACAAAAACACTGCAACGTTCACCCACTTAAGCACTTTGACCCAATACATTATTCCGTTTGGGAATTACATTTTCCCAATATTAATCTGGACAAGTTACAAAGACAAATCAGAATTTGTAAATCACCACGGGAAACAGGCCTTAAATTTTCAATTAAGTTTATTGCTTTATTCTTTAGTTTTAGCATTAATTGCAATTCCAGTTTTTTTGACTGTAGTTTTAAAAAACATACCTGTTGAAGCCTTTGTATACAATGATAATTATGTGATCAGAAATTTTAATTTTCAAGACAACATTGGTTTAATAACAATTGGTGCAATAGCAGTAGTGCTTTTTGTATTATTAAAAGTATTTGAATTCTTTTTAGTGATATATGCCTCAATAAAAACATCTAACGGAGAATTATACAAATATCCGCTAACTATTCCTTTTATAAAGTAGTCCTATAATAGATTAAAAGTTATTATGAATACTGGAGTCCTAGCCCTGATAGAAGCGGCATCCTTTTGTGGCGGGGTTCGCCACAAAAGATACAGTGGATAGCAGGAAAAAGCTCCTGAAAAAATCAATCATCAATCAATCATCATCAATCAAAAAACGAATTGTTCAATCTAAAAAAAACAAAATGAAATTATGAACATTGAAAACACAAAAGCACAGATGCGCAAAGGTGTTCTTGAGTTTTGCATCTTATCTGTATTAAAAGAAAAAGATGCCTACACCTCTGAGATATTAGACACTTTGAAAAACGCAAAATTACTGGTTGTTGAGGGAACAGTTTACCCTCTTTTAACCAGACTAAAAAATGACGGTTTACTTAATTATCGCTGGGAAGAATCGACCTCAGGACCACCACGGAAATATTATGGATTAACCGAAATAGGACAAACATTTTTAAATGAATTAAACGGTACGTGGACAGAATTGTCAGACGCTGTAAAACTAATCACCAATCAAAATCAATAAGTCATGAACAAAACAGTAAATATTAACTTAGGCGGGATGTTTTTTCACATCGATGAAGATGCATACTTAAAATTAACACGCTATTTTGACGCAATAAAACGATCTTTAAACAACTCATCAGGACAGGATGAAATTATTAAAGACATTGAAATGCGTGTTTCTGAATTATTAACAGAAAAACAAAAAAGCGAAAAACATGTTGTAGGACTGAAAGATGTTGACGAAGTGATTACGGTAATGGGACAGCCTGAAGACTACATTATTGAAGACGAGGAAAAAACAAATCAGTCTTTTAATCAATATGGTCCAAGAAAACACAAAAAATTATACCGAGATAAAGAAAAGGGTATGATTGGCGGAGTTGCTACCGGTTTGGGACATTATTTTGGAATTGAAGCTGTATGGATTAAAATCATTTTCTTAATATTTGTTTTTGCAGGTTTTGGAACTGGTATTTTAGCTTATTTCGTTCTTTGGATTGTAACTCCGGAAGCGGTTACAACATCTGAAAAACTAGAAATGACTGGAGAACCGGTTACGATTTCGAACATTGAAAAAAAAGTTCGCGAAGAAATTGAAGGACTGTCTGACAGGTTTAAAAATGCAGATTATGACAAAATGGGAAACCAGGTAAAGTCGGGAGCTGAGAGAATAAGTAGCTCATTTGGAGACTTTATTATGACAATTTTTAAAATCTTTGCGAAGTTTTTAGGTATCATCCTGATTATGTCCGGTATTTCGATTTTGATTATGTTATTAATTGGAGTTTTTACTTTAGGCACAAATATCTTTATTGATTTTCCATGGCAAAACTTCGTTGAAGCTGGAAACTTTACAGAATATCCTATCTGGTCATTTGGCTTATTGATGTTTTTTGCTGTTGGAATTCCGTTTTTCTTTATGACACTTTTAGGTTTCAAACTTCTGGCACCAAATACTAAAACAATAGGAAATATAGCCAAATATACTTTACTGGCGATTTGGATTATTGCAATTGCAATTGCCATCAGTATTGGAATTAAACAAGCTACTGAAATATCATATGATAATAAAACAGTAGAGAAGAAAGCAATCAATATTACTTCGAAAGATACACTTTATGTGAAATTCAGGTATAATGATTATTATGCAAAAGATCTTGACCATCATCATAAAGATTTTGAATTTGTACAGGACTCTGCCAACAATGCGTTGATTTATTCAAATGATGTCCGTTTGCACGTCTTGCATACAGACGAAGCTGCTCCTTATTTACAAATTGAAAAAAGCGCCAGAGGAAACTCATTTACAAATGCAAAAAAAAGAGCAGAAAAAATTAATTATAACATTGCCATTAAAGGAAATTATTTAATTTTGGATAATTATTTTCTTACAGATGTAAAAAATAAATTCAGAGGTCAGGAAGTTGATGTTTATTTGTATTTACCAGAAGGGCAATTATTTAAACCGGATACTTCTATAGAGGATTATGATGATTCTGAAAATGATTTTTTTAACTTACACTTTAGTGGTGCCTATAACTATAAAGTAGAAGGCTCTAAAATAAAATGTCTTAACTGTCCAGCTGATGAAGATGATTATAATGATGCAGAAGAACAAGACACTTTTGAAAATGATACTGTAAAAGAAGTTTCGATTAAAATAAACGGAAAAGAAGTTTTAAACGGAAAAAAAACCAAAGGAAAGCTAACCACTGATAAAAACGGAGTAATAATCAAAATCAACTAAAGCCATGATCAAAATAATCATTCATATTACGAAATTTATTATTGTAACTGTCACTGCACTATTGTTTGCCTCATGTAACTTTAACATGAACTCTATTGAAGGCAGCGGAAATGTTACTACCGAAAAAAGAATTGTTCAGGGAGATTTTAAAAACATAGATGTAAGCAATGCCATTGATGTAGTAATCGAACAATCTGACGCAATTGAGGTTACAGTTGAAGCCGATGATAATTTACAAAAAGAAATTATTACGAAAGTAGAAAACGGAACTTTGGTAATTAAATGCAAATACAGCTCTTTCCGTAACATTACAATGAAAAAAGTTACGGTAAAAATGCCTGCACTTGATAAAATTGAAGCTTCGAGCGCATCTAGCGTACAAAGTAAAAATGTTTTTCAGGGAGAAAATATAGATCTTGAATCATCTAGCGCAGCAACGATTGATGTTAACATTGAATTTGATAATATTTCGGCTACATCAAGCAGCGGGAGTTCTATAAGCATGCAGGGAAAAGCATTAAAAGTTCAGACAAAAGCTTCGAGCGGTGCCAGTCTAGATGCCGGAAAATTATTAGCAAACGAAGTTGAAGCAGGTGCATCAAGCGGAGGAAGTGTAACTGTACACCCAATTATAAGCCTGAAAGCCGAAGCCAGCAGTGGAGGACACGTTACTTACAATACTGCTCCTAAAACCATAGAAAAAAATTCGAGTTCAGGAGGAAGCATCAGTCAGGAATAAAAACATTTATATGTTAAATATAAAAGAAATCATTCATCAAAAGTGGATGATTTTTTTATATTTGTGAAAATCAAAATCTAGAATTAATGAAAAAAAGTACAGCCATATTCTTATTACTATTAGTTACGACATTAACTTTTGCCCAAAAAAGAGAGAAAATAAAAGGATCAAAAACTGTAACAACATCTGTAAAACAAGTTGGTGATTTTGATGCTCTTGAAGTTGATGATAATATTGAGGTTTATTTGGAACGCGGGGAGAAAAACGAAATTAAAATTGAAGCTGATGATAATTTACATGAAATTATCGGAATGGATTTAAGAGACAAAACACTTCGTTTATACACTTCTAAAGAATCTACTATCTTCAAAAAATTAGCCGTTCGTGTAACCTATACTAAGTCATTATCAAAGGTGATTTCTAAAAATGAGTCTGTAATTTATGCTATTCAGGAACTTCAATTAGATGATATTACATTTAACAGTTTTGATTATTCTAAATTACTTTTGAATGTCAACGCAAAGAAATTCAGTCTAATTGCAGATGATAAATCAAAATCGGAAATAAATTTAAAATCGGAAGATGCTGTTTTACAATTAAGCAAAAACTCATCTATAAAATCATTGGTTTCTGCAATTAAATTCAAATGTGATTTATACCAAAAAGCAACTGCAACCATAGAAGGTGCAGCTGAAAAAGGAAACATTCGAATAGACAACAATTCTACTTTTACCGGAACAAAATTTACCATAAAAGAAGCTAGCTTAACTGCGGAGAATTATGCAGCAGGAACTGTATTGGCAGAGACTTCAATATCGCTTGCCATTGGAGACAAAGCCGAAGTTTCACTTTTGGGAAAAGCAAAAATAGAACTTACGCGTTTTTCTGAAGAAGCTAAACTGATGAAGAAAATTAAATAGTTTTTTCAGATTTCAGGTTTCATAAAAACAGAAAATCCATTCTTGCGAATGGATTTTCTGTTTTTGATTCTATTTGTTCTAACAACTTGAAACTTGAAACAAAGAAAACTTGACTTTTTTTATTCTTTAGCAGCCAAATAACGTTCTGCATCAAGAGCTGCCATACATCCTGTACCTGCAGCTGTAATTGCCTGACGATATACATGATCTGCGGCATCACCCGCTACAAAAACACCATCAACATTTGTTTTAGATGTCCCGGGAACATTAATAATATATCCTGTTTCATCAAGTGTGATATAGTCTTGAAAAATATCTGTATTTGGTTTGTGACCAATAGCTACGAAAAAACCTGTTGCTGGAATTTCAATAACTTCTGCAGTACTTTTGTTTAAAGCTTTAATGGCATGTACTACATTTCCATCACCTAAAACTTCAACTGTATCGTGATTCAATAAAATTTCTATATTTTCAGTTTTACGAACGCGTTCTTCCATTATTTTCGAAGCTCTGAATTTTTCGCTTCTCACTAACATCGTAACTTTTTTACAAAGTTTTGACAAGTAATGTGCTTCTTCACAAGCTGAATCCCCTGCTCCAACAATTACAACTTCCTGATTACGGTAGAAAAATCCGTCACAAACAGCACAAGCAGAAACTCCGCCCCCCATTTGCAGATAATGCTGTTCAGAAGGCAATCCTAAATATTTAGCTGAAGCTCCTGTAGAAATAATAACCGTCTCACAATGCAATTCGATTGAATCATTAATCCAAACTTTATGAATGTCTCCTGAAAAATCAACTTTTGTAGCCCATCCGTCACGAATATCTGCTCCAAAACGTTTTGATTGTTCTTGTAATTGAATCATCATTTCAGGACCCGTAACTCCATCAACATAACCGGGAAAGTTTTCAACTTCGTTAGTCGTTGTCAACTGACCTCCCGGCTGCATTCCCTGGTATAAAACTGGATTCATATTTGCTCTGGCAGCATAAATAGCAGCAGTATAACCTGCAGGACCAGAACCAATAATTAGGCATTTAATTTTTTCGACTGTATCTGACATAATATTAATTGTATTACTAATTGATGATGCAAAAATAAGTTTTTATTGTTGGAAAAAAGAAGGCAATTAATCAGTTTTTGCTATTCTAAAATAGATAATAACAAATAGGATTAAAATAAAAAATCCTTCCTGTGAATACAGAAAGGATTTTTGTCGGGGTGGCAGGATTCGAACCTGCGGCCTCCTGCTCCCAAAGCAGGCGCGATAACCGGGCTACGCTACACCCCGTAAGCGGGTGCAAATATATAACTATTTTTTGCTTATCCAAAACAATTTAAGAAATAAGAAAATATTTTATTTTCATACATTATATCATAGTTGCGGACTTATAATTATCTTAATATTTCAATTAACCCGAAAAAAACTAAAAAAAATGTCCGTCAAAATGTTATTATATTTACAAACTCATAACATTATACTTATTTCTCTATGGAAAGTTTTCTTCTGGTTGCGTTATTTTGTTTTCTAATTTATATTTTAAATATTATCAAAGGCCGTTTTGACAATCTTGAAGATGACATTCAAAGGCTAAACAAAAAAATAGATTTTTTAAAAACAGTTGAAAACCCTTCTGAAAAACCATTAGCTGCTTCCGTTGTCATTCCAAAAGAAGAAATCACACTTAAAAAACCTGAAGAAGTTAAGACAACTCCTGCTACACCGGTAGAAAAAATTCCGAAAGTAAAAACGGAAAAAAATGTTTTCTCTATGGAAACAAAAGCAGCTCCTGTTCGTCAGCAAACAATTAAAAAAACTATTCCTATTGAACCCGAAAAATCATTTTGGGAAAATTTCAAAGAACAAAATCCTGATTTAGAGAAATTCATCGGTGAAAACCTAATCAACAAGATTGGTGTTTTAATTCTGGTTTTAGGAATTAGCTATTTTGTAAAATATGCCATTGACAAAGATTGGATTAACGAACCTGCTCGTGTTGGAATTGGTGTTTTATGTGGTGCTTTATTTATGGGAATTGCACATAAATTACGTAAAAATTATACTGCTTTCAGTTCGGTTATTGTGGCCGGGGCTATAGCAATTTTTTATTTTACAATCGGAATTGCTTTTCATGATTATCATTTATTTAATCAAACCATTGCTTTTAGTATAATGATTGTCATAACAGCCTTTAGTGCCTTAATATCATTATCCTATAACCGAATCGAACTTGCTGTACTTTCTTTAATTGGTGGTTTTGCTGTTCCCTTTATGGTTAGTACCGGAGAAGGAAATTATGTAGTGTTATTCACTTATATTATTATTCTGAATATTGGAATTTTAGCTATTGCCTATCACAAAAAATGGAATCTTGTCAATATAATCACATATGTTTTTACCGTCTTACTGTATGGAGGATGGCTTGCTAATGATTTGACAAACGACAAACCTCACTATATTGGTGCTTTATTATTTGGATTCGCCTTTTATTTTATTTTTATATTAATGAATATCATCAACAATATCAAAACAAAAGGAGAATTCTCTAACACACAGTTAACTATTTTAACAAGCAACACCTTCTTGTTTTATGCTGCAGGAATAGCAATTTTAACAAATTTTCATCCAGAATTGAGAGGTTTGTTTACTACCGCAATTGCATTATTAAATTTAACTTATGCATGGCTTTTGTACAAAAAAATTGGACTTGACAAAAAAGCAGTGTACTTGCTTATTGGTTTAACACTGACTTTTATAACACTGGCAATCCCAATACAGTTCGAAGGAAACTACATTACTTTATTTTGGGCTGCAGAAGCAGTTTTATTGTTGTGGCTTTCTCAAAAATCAAAAATTTCAAGTTATCTATTTGGCTCGGTAGTCGTTCATGCCTTGATGGTTATTAGTCTGATAATGGACTGGAATTTATTTTATAATAACAATTTACCTTTGGAAATTATAATGAATCCCATATTTATAACAGGTATTTTTGCTTTCTCATCCTTATTTGCAGTTTTGTTTTTATTGAAAAATGAAACAGAGAATAGTACAATTTTGAATATCACTTTCAATCCTGAAAAGTATAAAAAGTACGTATTAGTTGTAGGACTTTTAATATCGTACACAACAGGATTACTTGAAATTATTTACCAGTCAAATAGTCATATCGAAAACATTAACAGCGCCATTGCATTGCCGGTTCTTTATCACTTATTGTTTTCTGTTATATTAACTTCTGTTTTAATTAAAAACAAAACAAATGACGGATATCAGCTGGCTCTCCTAATTGCAGTTACAAATATTGTTTTATTTACTTTCGGATTTTCAAACTATACTTTTTTTGAACATACAGATACTATTCGCACAGGAAACGGACAGCCTGTAGCGTTTTATCTGCATTACATTTCATTAGCCATAATCGTATATTTTAGTTATCAATTATTCCAGATAAAAAGTACCAATAATTTTAGCTTTTTCAAAAATCGTTATTTTGCATGGGCTTCATCCTTTTTTATCATCTATATTGCCAGTTCAGAAGTGATGCTTCATGGTCTCGTATTGATGAATTCACCAGTCACACTTAACGACATACTAACAAGTCCGGTATATGAAAACTATAAATCCGAAATCCCTTATCTTCGCGAATTGATAGCAGAAGATAGTATTGGGTTAGCCAGAACTAAAATAATAAAAACCGGTTTCCCTGTTCTATGGGGTATTCTTGCTTTTGTATTTCTAATTATTGGCATAAGAAAACAAATCAAAACGATTCGAATTATCGCACTAAGCTTACTAGGATTAACCATTTTGAAATTATTTTTATACGACATCAGTAACATTTCTGAAACCGGAAAAATCATATCTTTTATCCTTTTGGGAATCTTAATCTTGATAATTTCTTTTGTTTATCAAAAAATTAAAGTTTTAGTTATTGATGAAACCAAATCTAATGAAAACAATGAAATTAAATAATTTTTTTATACTCATATTCCTGGCAAACCTTTCGTTTGGACAATTTCAAACAACAGGAAAAATAAAACAAGTTAAAGAAAATGGTTTCCATGAAATTCCTTTATCGGCAGAAATCAGGTCGTATTCAAAACGAGATTTAAGTGATGTAAGGATTTTTGATGCAAGAGGAAATAAAATTCCGTATTTTATAAACAGTAATTCTGAAGCTATACAAAATACATTTGAAGAGTACAGTATTGTTTCAAGAACAGTTTTCCCAAAGAAAAGCACTTCGATTATTATTACTGCTCCATCAGCCAAAAACAACAATCAGCTTTCGTTATTTATTGCCAATGCAGATGTAGAAAAAAAATATTCCATCTCTGGCAGCAACGATCAGAGAGAATGGTTTGGAATTTCAAATTCACAAGTTTTATACGACCTAAACAGTTCTACTGAAGCAAGTGTTGTGAAAACTATTTCATATCCTTTAAGTACTTATAAATATTTAAAAATTGATTTTGATGACCAAAAAACACTTCCCATTAATGTTTTAAAAGTGGGAAATTTCAACACGCAGCTTCAAAAAAACATATTTCAGGAAATTAAGCCTAAAAAATCGTCTACAACTGAAGTTTCATCGGAAAAAGAAACTCAGATTCATGTACTTTTTGATGGGCCACAAGTTATAAATCAGATTACTTTTAATATTTCCAGTCCAACTTATTATAAACGTACAGCTATTATTTATAAAAAAGTAACCGTTCAAAACAAAAGAAAATCTCAAATAGTCAATGAAGAAATTGTTTCATTTGAGTTGAATTCAAACACCAAAAACAGTTTTAACATTCCGGAAATATTCGAAAAAGATTTTTATATCAAAATAGAAAACCATGACAATCTGCCTTTGTCAATTTCGACAATAAAATACAGTCAAAAACCAATTTCTATTATTGCCGATTTGAATGCAAACGAAATATACAGCATAAAAACAGGCAACAAAAATCTTACAGAACCTGATTATGATCTTTCTAATTTTAAAAACAATATTTTAGAAACTTTACCTCAAACTTATATATACAAAATTCAACAAAATTCTACCTCCAAAAATAAAGTTGAAAAGATATCTTTTTGGCAGCAGGGCTGGTTTATGTGGCTTTGTATTTTGTTTGGAGGAATTACGATTTTATTTTTTACAGCAAGTCTGATAAAAGATTTGAAAGAAAAAAAACAAGGCTAAACTTTTAATCTTTAGTTTTTAAAAATAATTTCTGCCTCTTCATTACGAACTTCAAAACACAAATAGAAAGAAATTTCGGAAAATTTTTATCGATACTTTTTAAAAAAAAATCAATCAAACACCCACCAAACAAAGGATAAAGAATGTTTAGCAAATGTTAACAAAATAGATTTTCAAAAACCATAAATAATTGTATTTTTACGGTTCAAAATTCAGAAAATAAATGGGCAAAATCATTGCGATTGCTAATCAAAAAGGAGGCGTTGGAAAAACTACTACATCAGTAAATCTGGCAGCCTCATTAGGTGTTTTAGAAAAAAAAGTATTACTTATAGATGCTGATCCTCAAGCCAATGCCACATCAGGCCTTGGAATTGATGTAGAAAGTGTTGAAATTGGTACTTATCAAATACTTGAACATAGTCATACACCTAGAGAAACTATTGTAAAATGTTCGGCTCCTAACCTTGATGTTATTCCAGCTCACATTGACCTTGTTGCCATCGAAATCGAATTGGTTGACAAGGAAAACAGAGAATATATGCTTAAAAAAGCATTGGCTGAAATAAAAGAGGAGTACGATTATATCATTATTGACTGTGCACCTTCATTAGGTCTGTTAACTTTGAATGCATTAACAGCAGCAGATTCAGTAGTTATTCCTATACAATGTGAATATTTTGCACTAGAAGGATTAGGGAAATTATTGAACACTATTAAAAGTATTCAGAAAATACACAATCCAGATTTAGACATTGAAGGATTATTGCTGACTATGTACGATTCAAGATTGCGTTTATCAAATCAGGTTGTCGAAGAGGTTCAGAAACACTTTAACGACATGGTTTTTGAAACCGTTATTCAGCGAAATGTAAAATTAAGTGAGGCTCCAAGTTTTGGTGAAAGCATCATTAATTATGACGCAACCAGCAAAGGAGCAGTAAATTACATTAATTTAGCTCAGGAAATTATAAAGAAAAACAGCAAATAGTTTTTATGACAAAAGCAATTAAAAAACAAGCCTTAGGAAGAGGATTATCAGCATTATTAAAAGATCCGGAAAACGACATTACATCAGTAGAAGACAAAAATGCTGACAAAGTTGTTGGAAACATCATTGAGCTTGAAATAAGTGCTATCGAAATAAATCCGTTTCAGCCCAGAAGTAATTTCAATGAGGAATCATTACGTGAATTAGCCACTTCTATTAAAGAACTTGGTGTAATTCAACCTATTACTGTTCGTAAATTAGATTTTAATAAATACCAGCTAATTTCCGGAGAGCGTCGTTTACGCGCTTCTACTTTAGTTGGCTTAACTACAGTTCCGGCTTACATTCGTATTGCAAATGATAACGAATCATTAGTTATGGCTTTGGTTGAAAATATTCAGCGTCATGACTTAGATCCTATAGAGATTGCACTTTCATACCAGCGTTTGATTGACGAAATTCAATTAACTCAGGAACAAATGAGCGAACGTGTGGGAAAAAAACGTTCTACGATTGCCAATTATTTACGTCTATTAAAATTAGATCCGATTATTCAGACTGGTATTCGTGATGGTTTTATAAGTATGGGTCACGGTAGAGCAATTATCAATATTGAAGATCTTGACATTCAAACTGATATTTATCAAAAAATTGTAAGTCAAAATTTATCTGTTCGGGAAACAGAAACTTTGGTAAAAAACTACCATGAAAGTTTAAAACCAAAAGCAGAGGGAAAACCAAAGTCAGATTCTTCATTTGTAGTTAAAGAAACACAAAAAAACACTTTCAATGATTATTTTGGTACTAAAGTTGATGTAAAAGTGGCAGGAAACGGAAAAGGAAAAATAACAATTCCGTTTAACTCAGAAGCCGACTTTAACAGAATTATAAAATTAATAAACGGATAGTGAATAAAATTGTCCCCATAAGTCTATTGTTCTTTCTCTTAGGAACCGTCTCTCTTTTTGCTCAGGCAAAAGAAGAAACGGTTTTAGTCGCTAAAGACACTACTAAGTTACAGGAAATAGATCCGCTTACACCAGCAAAAGCAGCTTTTTATTCGGCAATTTTACCCGGTTTAGGACAAGCATACAATAAAAAATACTGGAAAATCCCTTTGGTTTATGGTGCAATTGGTACCAGCTTGTATTTTTATATCGACAGTAACAAAAAATACCATCAGTATCGTGACGAATACAAACGAAGACTCGAAGGCTATAGCCCGGAGAGTGGCGATTTCGATTATCTAAGCGATGACAGGCTTATTGCAGGTCAAAAATTTTACCAGCGTAATCGTGACTTGTCTGCTTTATTCGTTGTAGGCTTCTATGTCTTAAACATCATTGATGCCAATGTTGATGCTGCTTTGATTCAATTTAACGTCAATGAAAGATTATCGCTTCGCCCGGAAATTTACCCTTCAGATGTAACTTTTAAACCAAATGTTGGACTAACTTTTAATTACAACTTTTAAATAGTACTCCTATTTAAATTAAAAAAATGTACAAAAAATGAAAATTGCACTTTTAGGATACGGAAAAATGGGTCAGGTAATCGAAAGAATTGCTCTGGAAAGAGGTCATGAAATTGTCTTGAAAAAAGATGAATTCAATACTTATGACGGACTTTCAACAGCTGATGTCGCTATCGATTTCAGTGTTCCTACCGCAGCCGTAGCCAATATTTCAAGCTGCTTTCATGCAAATGTTCCGGTAGTTTCAGGAACAACAGGATGGCTGGAACATTATGATGAAATGGAAGCACTTTGCAACGAAAAACAAGGTGGTTTTATCTCAAGTTCAAACTTTAGCTTGGGTGTAAATATCTTCTTTGAATTGAATGAATATTTAGCTAAAATCATGGCTCAGTTTGATTCTTATAAAGTATCAATGGAAGAAATTCATCATACTCAAAAATTAGACGCACCAAGCGGAACAGCAATTTCTTTAGCAAAAGGGGTAATTGAAAATAGTGCTTACGCAAATTGGACACTTGACAATCCGAAAGATAAAGAAATTCATATCGAAGCCAAAAGAATTGGTGATGTACCCGGTACACACACAGTAACATACGATTCTATAGTTGATAGTATTGAATTAAAACATACTGCACATAACCGCGAAGGTTTTGCTTTAGGAGCCGTTATTGCCGCTGAATGGTTAGCCGGTAAAAAGGGAATCTACACAATGAAAGACGTTTTGAATCTGGAATCTAAATAAAATTCAAAAAATAATATTCTGAAATTTCAGAACTAAAATATAAAAATATGACACTTTATCTTTGGTTTATTTTTTTCTTAGCCGTGCAAGTAATCCATTTTCTGGGAACCTGGAAATTATATCAGGCTGCAGGCCGAAAATCTTGGGAAGCTGCAATTCCTGTTTACAATTCGATTGTTTTAATGAAAATTATTGGGCGACCAACCTGGTGGACAATATTACTTTTCATCCCGATCATCAATCTGATTATGTTTCCTGTAGTTTGGGTTGAAACTTTAAGAACGTTTGGAAAAAAATCAACTTTAGATACCATTTTAGGAATTTTTACTTTAGGGTTTTATATTTATTATGTCAACTATACTCAAAAATTAGAGTATAATGCCCAAAGAAAATTAACTCCAGAAAACAGAGCAGCTGACACCGTTAGTTCATTACTTTTTGCCATCATTGTAGCAACATTAGTACATACTTATGTGGTACAGCCCTTTACCATTCCAACTTCTTCTTTAGAGAAATCACTTTTAATTGGAGACTTTTTATTTGTAAGTAAAGTAAACTACGGCCCAAGAGTTCCTATGACCACGGTAGCTTTACCAATGGTACATGATTCTATTCCGTTAACTAAGAGAAAATCATATTTAAGCTGGCCACAATTACCTTATTTAAGATTGCCCGCTTTAGAAAAAATAAAACGCAACGATATTGTTGTTTTTAACTGGCCGGTTGATACCGTGCATTACTTCTTTGAACCAAAAGGAAAACCAGGTGTCATAAAACCAATCGATAAGAAATCAAATTACGTAAAACGCTGCGTTGGCGTCCCAGGCGATAGTTTATCTATAAAAGACGGATTTGTTTACATCAATAATAAAAAACTAATTCTTCCTGAAAGAGCTAAACCGCAATATTCTTACGCAGTAGCATTAGACGGTAAAACACCAATTGATTTTGAATCACTTTTAAAAGAACTTAAGGTAAATCTTGTTGATGTTTTAGGGTTCAGAGATGACACAAAAAGAGACACTTTGTATTTTGCAGCTTTAACAGAAGCAAATGCGGAACGCCTAAAAAACACTGCCGGAATTACCAATGTAAAAAGACAGATTTCTAAAGGAAATGACAACTCAATTTTTCCGCATATCAACAAATGGAATCAAGATAATTTTGGTCCAATTTACATTCCGGAAGCAGGAAAAACAGTCGCTTTAACTAATGAATCTTTACCTTTTTATAAGGACATCATAACTAATTATGAAGGCAATACCCTACAGATTGAAGGTGCTCATTTTATAATTAATGGAAAACAAACAAACAGTTATACCTTCAAACAAAACTATTACTGGATGATGGGTGATAACCGCCACAACTCTGAAGACAGTCGTTATTGGGGATATGTTCCTGAAAACCATATTGTAGGAAAACCAGTTTTTATCTGGATGAGTTGGGACACAAACGGAAAAGGTATTAATAAAATTCGTTGGGACAGAGTTTTCACAACTGTTGATGGCGAAGGACAGCCTCAATCTTATTTCAAATATTTTCTGATTGCTTTAGCAGTATTTTTTATTGGAGAATATTTCTGGAAAAAAAGAAAAGAAAATAAAGCATAGATAAATAGTTATTTTAGTTTCAGGTTTTAAGTTTCAGGTTCGTATAAAACTTGAAACCTGAAACCTGAAACTTTTAAACCAAAGACAATGAACTCCTTATTACTTCCTACCTATTTTCCATCGATTAGCCATTTTGCAGTTATGGTTCAATCTGAAAATATCACTTTTGAAATGGAAGATAATTTTCAGAAACAAACCAACAGAAACCGTGCCTATATCTATAGCCCAAACGGAATCCAACTTTTAAATATTCCGGTTAAACATTCTAAAACAGCACATCAAAAAACAAAAGATGTTTTGATTGAGAATGAATTTGACTGGCAAAAGCAACACTTCAAATCACTGGAAGCGGCTTATAGAAGCTCTCCTTTTTTTGAATTTTTCGAAGATGACATTCTTCCTGTATTCGAAAAAAAACACACTTATTTGATGGATTTAAATCAGGAAGTTCTGGATATTGTTACCAAATGCTTGCGCATGAAATTAGAGTTTGGTAAAACAACTGAATATTTCCATGAAACAGAAAACATTTATGACTTCAGATTTTTGGCAAACGGAAAAAAAGATACCAATTCATTCGAAAAATATCCTCAGGTTTTTGATGATAAACATGGTTTTATAAACAACTTAAGCATATTGGATTTACTTTTTAATGAAGGTAAATTTGCAATCGATTATTTAAAAACACAAAAATTAGAAGTCAAATAAGACAATCCCTCTACAGTTTTTGATTTGGAATTTTGGAGTTATTTTTTAATTTATTCTATTGTCAATCTTGTCATTATGGGATAATGATCTGAATTTTCAAAATCAGAAAAGCTCTCAAACTGCTTCACTTTCATTTTAGGGTCTGTAAAGATATAATCAATTCTTGCTGGATAGTAGCGAAATTTATAAGTAGCTCCAAAACCTTCTCCTGCTTCTTCAAAAGCGTCTTTCAGTGTTCCTTTTATATTTCGATAAACATACGAAAAAGGACTATTATTCATGTCTCCACAAATAATAATCGGATTTTTACTTTGCTTGATACTCTCTTTAAAGATTTCTGCCTGTTCCTGCTGCTGCCTGAATCCTTTACTGATTCTGGTATAAATCTGTTGTGATTTACGTTGATCTACATTATCAATATCATTCGAAATCTTATCAACATCCGGTGATATTTTAATAGACTGCAAGTGCATATTATAGACACGAATCACATCTTTGCCCCTTTTTATATCAGCATAAATAACATTGTTGTCTGACTTAGGGAAAACAATATTTCCTTCATTTATAATAGGAAACTTTGAAAAAATAGCCTGTCCTGTTTTTATCTGATTCCCGTCAATAAAAATATAACGGTGAGGGTATACCTTTAAATCGAGGTGAGCTGAGTTAGAATATTCCTGAATGCATAAAATATCAGGATTTTTTTCATCAATAAAAGCCTTTATATTAGAAGGAATATCATCACGATCCAGCCATTTAAAAACATTAAAAAGGCGTACATTGTAACTCATTACTGAGAAATCTTTTTCATCTTCAACATATTCTTTACCAGAGAATTTGTAGAATTTGCTAATAAATGTAATTCCGGTTAACAATACTAAACCTGACAAAATAAGGCGTTTTTTAAACTGAATTGCCCAATAGAAAAAGAACAATCCATTTGCAACAAAAAAAACAGGCATAAACAGCGTGAGCACCGATAAAAGCGGAAAACTTTTAGGCGCTAAAAAAGGTAGAACATAGATACTAAATGTAAGAACAGTTAATACTATATTTAAAAAGAACATTATTTTATTAAACCACGAAAGGTTTTTCATATTATGTTGCTAAAAGGATTATTTTCCAGCTTTAAATAGAAACTCTTTTTCTTCTTTTGTCAGACAATCATAACCAGACTGGCTAATTTTATCTAAAATCTCATCAATTTGCTGTTGCGTTTTGTCTTTCGTAACAATTCTTGACGTAGCTCTTTCTGTAGGTTTTTGATAATTTTTATGAACTTTTTTAAATGGGGTCGCAGAAGATCTTTTAAATAGATTGACAAAAAAATCTATTATTCTGGAAACAACTATACTCAAATCTGTACCGTTTTGAAGCAATTTAATAAAAATTAAACCAAAAAAGGCTCCAGCTAAATGCGAGATATGCCCACCAGTATTATCCAAACGCAATTGCATCAGATCTAAAATCAGGATTACACCGGTAATGTGCCATAATTTTACATTTCCAATCAATAATAAACGAACATTCATCAAGGGCTGATACGTTGTTGCTGCAACCAAAATTGCCATAATTGCACCAGAAGCACCCACTATAGGAGCTGAAATATTTAGAAAATAGTAACTTAAAACAAATGCAATTCCTGCAAAAATAGCACTTAAGACATATAATCCTAAATATTGTTTTTGAGTAAAAAAAGTCAAAAATAACTGGCTTGCAAAGTTTAAAACCATCATATTAAACAATAAATGCAAAAAAGTAGAGTGAAAAAATGCATAAGTTAAAAATGTCCAGGGTCTAAATAAAAAAACATTTGGATCTGAAGACAGTGCCAGCCAATTTGGATAAGCAAATCCTCCACCTGAATATTGATAAAAAAACACTAATGAAATCAAAAAACAGGCTATATTCCAATAAATTAAGCGTAGTGAGATACCTCCTATTTTGTATTGCAATTTCAAATCATCCAGAATATTCATAAAAACTTCTTTTGTATTATTATTTAAAGTTAAAAATTAATTCCAACGATTGTTATTAAACTGATTTTTTTTCCAGTATAGCATCATCAAATAGCCTGTAAGAGCTCCTCCGAGATGTGCAAAATGCCCAACTAAGGTACCACTACCTCCACCAAACAAAGAATTATCTTTCAATCCTAAAACTAAATCAATAGTTAAAATACCTAATACAAAATACTTTGCCTTAATCGGAATTGGAATAAACATCAAAGCTAACTCTGTATTTGGAAACATAAAAGCAAAAGCAGTCATCAAACCATAAGTAGCACCTGAAGCACCCAGAGAAGCTCCAAAATAAGATCCAGTAAAATTTCTATATTCTGTAGCTGTCAATATGTCTTGCCACCTTTTATCTATTTTACCTTCACTCAAAAGACCCAAGACATCTGTTTTAGAAAATCCTGCAGATAATAACGAATTTAATCCATCCTGAAATAGATAATATTTTATAATAGTATCCAACAAAACTGCTCCTAATCCACAAGAAATATAAAAGAACAAGAACTTTTTAGAACCAAAAGACATCTCAAGTGTCGAACCAAAAGAAATGAGTGCAAACATATTAAATACAATATGCAATACACTTGCATGCATAAACATATGCGTGACAGGCTGCCACACCATAAAATTAGAATTTTCTGGAAAAAACATCACAAAATAATCATAAGACGCAGGCACAAGCTGTGATCCTATAAAAAATATAATATTAATTATCAATAATTGTTTTACAACGGGAGTCATGTTGTTCATCATAAGGCAAACTTTTTATCTATATCTTCCACACGCATAGTAATGAAAGTTGGTTTTTGAAAAGGTGAAATATTTGGATCTTTACAGGCAAACAATCCGTTTACCAAATTATCCTGTTCTTTTTCGGTTAAATAAGATCCGGTTTTAACTGCTAAACTTTTAGCCATCGATTTGGCAATTGTATCATTTTGACTATAACTGCTGGCCGGAATTCCATCTTGCAAATCGCTTAATAATTGTTCTATTACCATCGAAATTTCACTTTCGGTTATATTAACCGGAATTCCTGATATCACGATATGATCTGCTTGAGCATTTTCGAAAACAAACCCAGTTGTTTCTAACGAAGGTTTTAGTTCTTCGATTAACGTCATTTCATCGGAAGAATAAAACAAATTCAACGGAAATAACAATTGCTGACTCGAAGCCTGATTCACCGTCATATTCAGCAAAAATTGTTCATATAAAATACGCTGATGAGCCCGTTGCTGATCCACGATAACCATTCCTGATTTTATTGGCGAAACGATATATTTTTTATGTATCTGATACGTTTTCTGACTTGCCGTTTCTACCTCATCATCATTAAATAATGATGAAGTTACTTCTTCATTTTCAAAAGTAAATGGCGAACTTTCGATACTTTCTGTTTCTAAACCAACATATAAACTTTCCCAGCTTGCTGTTGGCTCAACTCTTTTAGAATATCCTGAATATGAATTTGACCCTGAACTAAAACCCGAACCTGATCCAGATCCTGAACTAACCTTTGAATAATGCTGATTGGTTTTATCATCTGTAAACGGATTAAAAGTTCCATCAACCTGAATCGTTGGAGTTTCGGCTTCTAAATCTTTATAATGATATGGTGTATCTAAATTAGCATCACGATCAAAATCAAGAACCGGTGCCACATTAAACTGACCTAAACTATGTTTTATTGAAGCTCTTAAAATCGCATATAAAGCCTGTTCATCATCAAACTTAATTTCCGTTTTTGTTGGATGAATATTGATATCGATTGTATTTGGAGGAACTTGCAGATACAAAAAATAACTTGGCTGGGAACCATCTTTCAAAAGTCCGTCATAAGCAGCCATAACTGCATGATGCAAATAACCGCTTTTAATAAAGCGATCGTTTACAAAGAAAAACTGCTCCCCCCTATTTTTCTTGGCAAATTCAGGTTTACAAACAAATCCCTGAACATTTATAATTTCAGTATCTTCATTTACGGGAACCAATTTTTCATTTGTTTTACCGGACATTATTCCTACAATACGCTGACGGTAACCAGCAGCAGGCAAATTGTACATTTCACTTCCGTTATGATAAAATGTAAAATGAATATTGGGATGGGCCAAAGCTACACGTTGAAATTCGTCCATAACATGACGAAACTCAACGGTATCTGATTTTAAGAAATTACGGCGCGCGGGAATATTAAAAAACAGATTTTTAACTGCAAATGAAGTTCCTTTTGGCAAAACCGCCACTTCCTGCGAAACAAATTTACTCCCCTCAATAATAATGTGTGTACCAAGCTCTTGCTGGTCTTGCTTCGTCTTCATTTCCATATGTGCAATCGCAGCAATAGAAGCCAGTGCCTCACCACGAAAACCTTTTGTAGCTAATGAAAATAAGTCTTCGGCCTGACGAATTTTTGATGTTGCATGTCGTTCAAAACACAAACGTGCATCTGTAACACTCATTCCTTTACCATTATCGATTACCTGAACCAATGATTTTCCGGCATCTTTAATAATTAACTTAATGTCGGTTGCATCAGCATCAACAGCATTTTCCAATAACTCTTTTACGACTGAAGCAGGTCTTTGAACCACTTCTCCGGCGGCAATTTGATTGGCAACATGATCAGGAAGCAATTGAATAATACTCGACATTTAATTTAAGATTGTAGATTAAGGATTTATGATTTGTGATTTGTGATTTAAAATCTAAACCAAGAACCACAAATTTAATGAATTTCTGGTTGGTTTGGGAATATTCACAATCATAAAAAAAACAAAAAACCTATACTATTATGACTCAGTATAGGTTTTACTATTTTTAAAACAATTGTAATTTATTCGTTCTCTATCTTCATAGGAGTTTCTTCAATTTGAATCGCACCTGAAGGCAATAAAGGCTGATTAAACGGATGTGAAATAGAAGCCTGTTGACGAATGTAAGCCATTTTTATGGCAGCAATAGCGGCTTCTGTTCCTTTATTTCCATGAACACCACCGCTTCTGTCAATAGATTGCTGCATGTTGTTATCAGTCAAAACGCAAAAGATAACCGGAATATCAGTTTGAACATTCAAATCTTTAATTCCTTGAGTAACTCCTTCGCAAACGAAATCAAAGTGTTTAGTCTCACCCTGAATTACACATCCAATAACAATTACGGCATCAACATTTTGTGTCTGCAGCATTTTTTTAGCACCATAAATAAGCTCAAAACTTCCCGGAACATTCCAGCGAATAATTTGCTGTGCCGGTACATCACAATCAATTAAAGCGTCAAAAGCGCCATTATAAAGTCCTTCTGTTATCGTTTCATTCCACTCAGAAACAACAATCCCAAATCGAAAGTCTTTCGCATTTGGGATTGTGTTTTTATCGTATTCTGATAAATTTTTATTTTCAGTAGCCATCTTTATATTTTAGATTTTATAGTATAGATTTCAGATTGCTAAAATACGAATCTAAAATCTAAATATGAACTCTAAAAATTAAATTATTGTGCTAATCCAATCAATACATCAACAGAAGCTGCTTCCGGAGTTGCATCGAAGTTATCTTTTATATCAGTAAAATATTTCAGCGCCTCTTCTTTTTGACCTAAAGCCAAAGCTGTTTTACCAGCTTTTAATAAGAAACGAGGTGTCGTAAAATCATTTTTATTAGATTCAGCTGCTTTTACATAATAATCTAAAGCCTCTTTTTGTTGGTTTTTTTGAGAATAAGCATCTCCAATTCCACCTATTGCTAAAGCATTAACGATGGCTTCATCTGATTTAAATTCTCCTAAATATTTGATTGCGTCATCAAATTTACCGATATTCAAAGAAGCCATACCCGCATAATAGTTCGCTAAGTTACCAGCATCTGTTCCAGAATATTCATCAGCAATTTTAATAAATCCGAATTTACCTTCAGAGCCATTTAAAGCTAATTTATATAATGAATCGCTTGCTACACCTTCTGTTGCTTTTTTATAATTCTCCTGAGCAACAAACATTTCATTTGCAGCCTCATCTTGTTTAGGAGCTTCAATAAATTTTTGGTAAGCCAAATATCCAATAGTCAAAACAGCAATACCAGCAACTAAACCAATAATGATTTTTTGATTTTTAGCAACCCAATCCTCAGTTCTTGAAGCAGTCTCATCTAATTTAGAAAAAACACCAGCAGTTGTACTGTCTTTTTCATCGATAATTACCTGTGTTTCTTCAGATACTTCTTTAACTTCCTTTTCTTTTGGTGCTTTATATCCTCTTTTATTGTAAGTAGCCATTTAAAATTAATTTAGTGAACGGCAAAAATAAAATTTTTATTGAAACTGAAGTAAAAAAAATCAATTTTATCACTATTTTAAAAAAAATATTTTCAATAATCATAATTACTTTAGCAACAGCACTAAAATAATTCATCTTGAAATGCACCAAAAGCCTAATATATCGATAATTTTCGATAATTTGCACCCTCAAATTTTTGTTATTTCAAAACATCATATTTTACCTGCACAGCTGTCAAAAAAATGCATTTAAACAAAATTTCTTTATTCAATTATAAAAATTTCTCCGAAATCAATTTCGATTTTGACCATAAGATCAATTGTTTTGTCGGCAAAAACGGAATTGGCAAAACCAATGTGCTCGATGCAATTTATCATTTGGCCTATGGAAAAAGTTATTTCAATCCGCTAGCCATTCAAAATATCAAACATGGTGAAGAGTTTTTTGTAATTGATGCCGAATTAGAAAAAAACGAAAGAACAGAACAAATTGTCTGCAGTTTAAAAAAAGGACAAAAGAAAGTTTTAAAAAGAAATGGCAAAGCTTACGATAAATTCTCAGACCATATTGGGTTTATTCCTTTGGTGATTATTTCGCCTGCTGATCGTGATTTAATTGTTGAAGGAAGCGAAACACGCCGTAAATTTATGGACAGTGTAATTTCGCAATTAGACTCCAATTATCTGCAGCAGCTTATTCAATACCAAAAAATAATCATTCAGCGAAATGCCTTGCTTAAATATTTTGCCCTCAATCATACTTTTGACAATGATACCTTATCTATATATAATGAACAGTTAAATAATTTCGGTCAGTCTATTTTTGAAAAGCGAAAAGATTTCCTCGAACAATTTATACCTATATTTAACATTCACCATCAAGCCATCACAGGATCAGAAGAATCAGTGCAATTGGTTTATGAAAGTCATTTGTTTGATAACGATCTGTTGACACTTTTACAGCAAAATATCAATAAGGACAGGGCACTAAATTACACAAGTGTTGGCATTCATAAAGATGATTTATCATTTGAAATTGACTCACATCCAATTAAAAAATTCGGCTCGCAAGGACAGCAGAAATCATTTTTGATTGCTTTGAAACTGGCTCAATTTGAATTTCTAAAAAAACAAAGTGGCGTAAAACCTCTTTTGCTTTTTGATGATATTTTTGACAAATTAGATGAAAGCCGTGTTGCCAAAATTATAGAAATGGTAAACAGCGAAACCTTTGGTCAGCTTTTTATTTCAGACACACATCCGGAACGTACTGAAGCCATAGTAAAATCGACACATCAAAGTTATAAGATATTTAATTTATGACTCCATAACGATCTCAAAATTTAAAAATTATCTAATTTAGCAACAAACAATAAAATTTGGTATCATGAAATTTGCCCAGACTCTACTCCTCATAATCTCCTTTATATTGACTTCTTGCAATGAGCAAAAAAAAACTTCTTTTGAAGAAATCACTCCTAAAGAATTTGCTGAAAAAATAAAAGCTACCGAAAGCCCTCAAATATTAGATGTAAGAACTCCGGGAGAATTTGAATCTGAACATATCGACAATGCTGTAAATGTAAATTGGAACAGTGATGATTTTGCACAAAAAGCTGAATCTTATGATAAATCGAAACCCGTTTTTGTGTATTGTCTAAGTGGCGGAAGAAGCAAAAAAGCTGCTGCAAAACTAAACGAATTGGGCTTTCCAACTGTTTATGAACTAGAAGGCGGTATTATAAAATGGAAATCAGAAGGATTCTCTAAGCCATCCACAGAACAAGTTGGGATGACGATGAATGATTTCAATCATTTATTAGATACTGACAAACAAGTTTTGATTGATTTTTATGCCGAATGGTGTGGCCCCTGCAAACAAATGGAGCCTTTTATTTTGAGCATGCAAAAAGAAATGGCAGACAAAGTGGTCATCATCAGAATTGATGTCGATAAAAACAAGACCTTAGCAGAAACAATGAAAATAAGTTCGCTTCCCACTATTTTAATCTACGAAAATAAAGCCGTACAAAAGAAAATAATTGGCTTGACAACTGAAGAAAACTTAAAAAAACAACTGCAATAAATACTGATTATGCTAACGAAAGAATCATTGCAATTTTTAGACGATTTAAAAAAGAACAACAAAAGAGATTGGTTTCAGGACAATAAAAAACGATACGAAATCTTTAAAACAGACTATCATCAATTGGTTAATGATTTTCTGGATGCCATGAAACCGCTTGATCCTTCATTGGAATTATTAGAAGTTAAAAATTGTACATTTAGAATCAATCGTGATATTCGATTCTCAAAAGACAAATCTCCTTACAAAGCACACTTAGGCGTTTGGATGTCTGCTGGAGCCAAAGGTGCCAATCGTGCCGGATATTATGTACATATTGAAAAAGGCGCCAGTTTTATTGCCGGAGGGTTTTATTCGCCAGAAGCCGAAGATCTGAAAAAAGTACGCAAAGAAATTGCGTTTTTTCATGATGATCTGGAAGCTATTTTAGCCGATAAAAATTTCAAAAAAGAATTTGGCGGTTTGGATATAAATGAAAGTAATTCACTTAAAAATCCACCGAGAGGTTACGAAAAAGAACATACTGCAATTGCCTTTTTAAAATTAAAAAGTTTTACAGCCACTCAAAAATATGATATTTCTGAAGTGACCAAAAAAGATTTTGTGGCTAAAATGAGCCAGAAATTAATTACGCTAAAACCTCTAAACGAATTCATTAATCGCGCTTTAGAAACGGAAGAGTTTTAAGTTATCTAATGAAAAAAAGAAAAATACTTTTCCTGGGAGAATCCTATCGTGCTGATGCTATAACTTGGATGAAAGGCCTGAAAGAATTTGGCGATTTTGAAATCTGTACCTGGGAGCTTCAAACACCAAACAATTCAAAACTGAATCGGTTCAAACGTATTTTAGAATATGCGTTCTCTCCTATTTCTATTCGAAAAACAATCCGACGAGAAAAACCAGATATGATTATTGCAGAAAGAACAACCAGTTACGGTTTTCTTGCTGCCATTTCGGGAATGCATCCCATTGCGATTGCCCAGCAAGGCCGAACCGATTTATGGCCTGATGGTTCTATTTTATTGCCTTTCAAAAAAATCATTCAGAAACACGCTTTCAAAAAAGCAGATTTGATTCACGCCTGGGGACCAGTTATGACCATTTCGATGAAGGAAATTGGTGTTGACATGAATAAAGTTTTAGTAATTCCAAAAGGAATTGACTTATCACTTTTTTCTCCTTCCCTTAACAATTCAAACAAAATTGAAGCGATTGTCACGCGTTCGTTGCAACCCGAATATCGTCATGATTCTATTTTGAGAGCCTTTGGGATTTTACATCAAAAAGGAATTGATTTTTCCTTAACGATTGTTGGAGACGGAACAAGATTGCAGTTTTTAAAAGATTTAGCGGCAACATTACAAATCGAAGAAAAAGTAATTTTTACAGGAAGAATTCCGAATACAGAACTGCCTAAATTACTACAGCAATCCAATATCTATATCAGCATGCCCATTACCGAAGGTGTTTCCGCATCTTTATTTGAAGCAATGGCCTGTAGCTGTTACCCTGTAGTTTCTGATATTGCCGGAAATCAGAGCTGGATTACGCATCGCGAAAACGGACAATTAATCGAAATTGATAATATCGAAATGCTGGCTGAAGAATTGATTTGGGCTTTTGAGAATATTGAATCGAGAAGTAAAATAGTTATTAGAAACAGGAAATTTGTGGAGGAAAATGCGAATTATGATATTAATATGAAGTTTATTGCGGAGAAATATCACGAGCTTCTAAATCAACATTATATTTAAAGCCCAAAAAACAACCAAATTACTTAACCAAGATGAACGATTTTTCTAAAAAATTTAAAGTAATCTATCTACCTTTTTTAGCAATAACAATTAGTTTTATAGTCACTTACTCTTTCTTGCATTGGCTATTATTTATCAAATTTGAAGCATTTCCTATAAGAGAAATGTTTTTGAATTTTTGGCTTCCTGCAGGGTTATCATGCATATTGCTTTATTTTTTCTTACGCTCCAGAATTAAACTTTTAAAATTTAAAGATGATAACAAATCTTTTTTCTTTCAATTTTTAGCCGTTTTAGTTATAACCATTCCTACTATAATTGCGCAAGAATACCTAACTACTGCGACAGGAAAATTAACTCCGATTAAAACTATTTCGGAGATACAGAAACATGAAAAAACGAAATATTATACTTTACAGAAATTTTACATCGATAAAAAAAATATTGGGGTTTTAAATACCAGCGATGTATCTGGAAAAAACAATGAGCACTTTGATATGCTTATCTATGTCGCAATGCCAATTTTAGAAAAGAGCAGAGATACTTCTAAATATGAATGCAAGTATTGGCTAGGTAAAAAGTACAAATCGCAAATAAGCAATCATTTTTCTGATACTGAAAAACAGATCAGATTTAAGGAATTTGCCGAAACAACTGAACAAGAATTCAAACACACTGATTTTAGTCAATTTACTTATTTAGAACTCATTGGAAACACAGACGACCATGATAGTTTTAATGAAGCAATTGAACAAAACACGCAATACGACCTCAATAAACCAATTTTATTAGAAGCACATCAAGAACCTTTTGAAAATCGAAACGGCGAAAAACTATCATGGTTTTTCGGGACTTTAGGTGGAGGTCTTTTCATTTGGTTAATAATACTAGCATTCACCAAACTTCAACCGCAAAAAAAGAAAAGTGCCAAAATTAAAAAAAACTCCACAATTGAAAGTTTAAAAGAAACTTTCGATTATTTGATTCCGAGAGAGGGATTTTATATCACGCCTATTTTAATAAACATTAATCTTATTGTTTTTATTATCATGGTTTTTGCCGGATTTGGATTCATTTCTTTCAAAGGAAAAGATTTATTAGAAATTGGTGCCAACTTTAAGCCGTTAGTCGCTGATGGACAATGGTGGAGATTGCTTACTTCCGTATTTTTACATGGTGGGCTTATGCATTTAATTTCAAATATGTTTGGCCTTTATATTGTTGGCTTGTTTGTAGAACCCATTGTAGGAAAAACAAAATATTTTCTTATTTATTTATCTACTGGAATTTTAGCAAGTTTGAGCAGTATTGGGTGGCATGAAGCTACTGTTAGTGTAGGCGCTTCTGGAGCTATTTTTGGTCTCTACGGCATCTTTATTGCCTTATTGCTTTTTAAAGTTTTTCCTCCTCAATTAAGCAAAGCTTTCTTAAGTTTCTCATTAATATTTGTTGGATATAATTTATTGATGGGATTAATGGGCGGAATTGATAATGCTGCACACATTGGAGGTCTTTTAAGTGGCTTTATTATTGGCTGTTTTATAGCCCCTCAATTAAAAGAACAAATTGAATTTGATAATGAATAAAATTTCAACCCAAATAAATTATAATCCTTACTTTTGAACTTAGAATCAATACCTCAAAAAGCCTTTTATTTATGGAAATTCAATCCAATTTTTCTTTAAAAAACCATAATACTTTTGGCATTGAAGCCAAAGCCAGACAATTTGTTGCAGTTCATTCAGTTGAGGAATTAAAAACGATTCTGAAGGAAAACAAAAACGAGAAAAAGTTTATTCTAGGAGGCGGAAGCAATATGCTTTTAACGAAGGACATTGATGCTTTGGTGATTCATATTGATTTAAAAGGTAAAAAAATAATTAAAGAAGACGATGATTTTGTATGGGTTGAAAGTCAAGCCGGAGAACCTTGGCACGATTTCGTTCTTTACACCATCTACAATAATTTTGGAGGATTAGAAAACATGTCATTGATTCCGGGAAATGTGGGTACAACTCCGGTTCAGAATATTGGTGCTTACGGAACAGAAATTAAAGATACTTTTGTTTCATGCGAAGCCATGAATATTGAATCGCAGAAAATGAAGACTTTTACAAACGCTGAATGTAATTTTGGGTACCGTGAAAGCATTTTTAAAAACGAAGTGAAAGATCAGTATATTATCACATCGGTAATTTATAAGTTAACAAAACGCAATCATAAAATAAACACTTCATACGGAGATATTTTGGCAGAATTGGCTAAAAACAATATTACAATTCCAACTTTAAATGACGTGAGCAATGCCGTAATCGCTATCAGACAAAGTAAACTACCGGATCCTAAAGAATTAGGAAATAGTGGTAGTTTCTTTAAAAACCCTATTTTATTGAAATCTGATTTCGAAAAAATTCACCAGAAGTTTCCAGAAATGAAATACTATGAAGTTTCAGATACCGAAGTAAAAGTTCCTGCAGGATGGCTGATAGAACAAGCCGGTTTTAAAGGAAAACGTTTTGGTGATGCAGGAGTTCATAAAAATCAGGCTTTGGTTCTAGTCAATTATGGTAATGCAACAGGACAGGAAATTTTAGCAGTTTCACACGACGTACAAAAAACCGTTTTTGAAACTTTCGGAATTCATATTGAAGCTGAAGTAAATGTGATTTAAATCTCATTTGTACACATTGTCAGAATTAGCAGAATCGAAGTTATTTATAGCGTAAAAGCATCGCGACTCCGCTCAATGTGACAATTAGTACTAATTTTTGAATAAATGACAAAAAATATTTCCATAACAATAATAGATCCAAAGGATGAAAAAGTTCTGGCAATTATCGAAGAATTATCAACAAATCTTTACCTCCGTTTTGGGAGTGATGGAAAAAATTCTTTCACAGACTGGCAAAACGAAAATGATCAATTTGTATTTGTGATAGCAGAAATGAATAACGAAATTGTCGGCTGTGGAGCCATTAGACCAATTGACAACACTACAGGAGAAATTAAAAGAATGTATTCTAAAATTCCGGGAAAGAAAATTGGACAAACCATTTTGTTGTATTTAGAAGATAAAGCTAAAACAATCGGATACAAAGATTTGTTTTTAGAAACAAGGATAAAAAATGAACAGGCAACTGAATTTTACCAAAACCAAGGATACAAAGTAATTCCGAATTACGGAAAATATAAAGATCGAACAGAGGCTATTTGTTTCGGAAAATGTTTGAAATAAATTCATAAACATGTATACACCTGAAATATATAAAAATGAAGATCCGGAATCAATCAAAGCTTTTTTGATGGAAAACAGTTTTGGAATTTTGATTAATCAAACTAATGGAAAATTATGTGCAACCCACATTCCTATAGAACTTGAGATAAATGATGATGGAAAAGAAATTTTGCAGGGACATATTTCAAAACTAAATCCGCAAGCTGAAGGTTTTGCAGAAAACGATCAGGTTTTGGCGGTATTTACAGGCCCGCATAGTTATATTTCTTCTTCCTGGTACGATCATGAAAATGTACCAACATGGAATTACATCGCTGTGCATATTTACGGAAGAATTAAAATTGTAAATGAGGCTGCTTCAATAGAACAACTTAAAAAATTAGTCGATAAATATGAAGCGAACTCGGAGAACCCGGTTAGCGTAGAAAATTTATCCGCAAAAACAATGCGAGAAGCAAGAGGGATTTTTGGTTTTGAGATTGAAATTGATGAAATTCAGGCCACCAAAAAACTGTCCCAAAACCGTGACGATCACAATTATAAAAACATAATCTCCGGGTTAGAGAAAACCGAAAACCCTCAGTCTATTGCTGTTGCAAAAGAAATGTCAAAATGCCGAAAGTAAATCGGTTTTAACCATTGAAAATTAGGAATTCATGAGTACATTTGCACTCGCAAGATTCAAAAATTAAAAGACATTAAAACAGATGCTTATACTTTTACTTTACTTTTTTATTGCTATTGTATTTATACAAATTTTTTACTACTTAGGGATTTTTGGAAAGTTTGCTTTCGCTAAGCCTCAAACTATTACATCAAAAAAGCTTCCGGTTTCTGTAATCGTCTGTGCAAAAAACGAAGAAGAAAATGTAAAAAAATACATTCCGTTATTAGCAGATCAAAATTATCCTGACTTTGAAATTGTTTTAATTGACGATGCCTCAAGTGATGAAACTTTAGAAGTCTTTGAACAATTTGAACAACAATACTCAAATATCCGATTAGTAAAAGTAAAAAATAACGAAGCTTTTTGGGGAAATAAAAAATATGCGCTTACATTAGGTATCAAAGCCGCAACAAAAGAGTATCTATTGTTTACTGATGCCGATTGTTATCCAACTTCAAAAGAGTGGATTAATGCTATGACTTCGCAATTTACCATGAACAAAACTATTATTTTAGGATATGGTGGTTATGAAAAAATTGAGCGCTCTTTATTAAACAAAATTATCCGTTTTGAAACAGTTCTTACGGCAGTCCAATATTTTTCATGGACAAAGGCAGGACTACCTTACATGGGAGTAGGAAGAAATTTAGCGTATAAAAAAGAAGAGTTTTTTAATGTAAATGGTTTTATCGATCATATTCAGGTTCGTTCCGGCGATGATGACTTATTTGTAAACCAGGCGGCAAACAAAGCAAACACTACAATTGCGTACATACCTGAAAGTTTTACATATTCAAAACCAAAAGAAACCTACAAAGAGTGGTTTACTCAAAAAAGAAGACACATTGCTACCGCACATTATTATAAATTTTTCGACAAAATTCAATTAGGCCTTTTTTACAGCTCGCAATTATTATTCTTTTTATTAGTTATTATTTTACTGGCTTTTCAATTTCAATGGATTGCTGTATTGGCACTATTGGCAACCAGATATCTGATTGCCTGGGTAGTGATGGGATTCTCAGCCGGTAAATTAAAAGAAAACGATCTGAAAGTTTGGTTTCCTGTTGTTGAAATCGTACTTATATTCACACAAATTAATATCTTTATATCTAATATTTTCTCAAAACCGGTAAATTGGAAATAAATTCTAAAATAGAAAAAGCAAAACAAGGCGATCAGATCGCCTTTACTTTTTTATTAGATTTTTACTGGAACGAAGTGTACGGTTTTATGTTAAAACGTACAGAGAACGAAACTATTGCTGAAGACATTACTATTGAAACCTTCTCAAAAGCTTTCGACAAAATTGCAATCTACAATCCGGAATTTCAATTTAACACCTGGTTAATCAGTATTGCAAAAAACGTTTATATTGATTTACTCCGCAAAAAGAAAACAAATCTTTTTATTGAAATCACTGATAACGAAAACCAACAGGCATACAACATTGCCGATCCTACACCATCTGCAGAAGATGCCCTAATCAAAGAGCAAAATCTATCTCGTTTGCTTTTATGCATCAAAGAGTTAAAACCACACTATCAGGAAGTCATTCAGTTACGTTATTTTCAGGAAATGACTTATCAGGAAATTGCACTCAAAATAAATGAGCCTTTAAGCAATGTAAAAGTAAAATTACTACGTGCTAAAAAATTATTAGCAGAAATTATCGAGCGTAACAGATAATTCATTATCTTTAAGTAAAGAATAAGATATAGATGATTTTATTCTTAAAAAAATAAATATTCCACACACCAAAAGTTCTTTGTTTTCGTTGTTAGTTAAAACTAAAAATACATTTTGCTTATGATTTAAGTTTACTTAACCTTTTAAATCCATCAACTATGTCTAAATTAAGCCTTTACGAAACCAAATGGACTGACCTTGTTTTCGAAAACAAAAACAAAGAGTACGGCGCGTACCAATTACGTCAGGAGAATACCAAAACAACAATCACAGCTCTCTTTTCGGCTTTGCTATTAATAGCTACATTAGGAAGCGTATCTATTGTAATCAATAAATTTAGGCCAACAGATACGATAATCCAACCGCCTACCATTCTTGACGAACCAATAGTACCTGTAAAAATTGATCCAAATATTGTGCACCCCAAGACTGAAGAGGCAATAGCACCACCTTTACAAGAAAGTGCTCCGGTGTCAACTGAAACACAATTAGTAAATCCTGTTGTCGTACCAACCATTGAGGTTATGCCAGATGTTATCGCACCTAACACTCACAATACTCCTACTGTAGACAATACTTCTGGGGGGACAGGAACCGTAGTTAATGCATTACCAACAACAGGTGGCAATGGAACGGGAGAGGGAACTAAATCGACAGACGATGGTACTTCCATAGTAAACAGTGCCATATTAGACAAAATGCCTGAATTTCCAGGCGGGATGAGTAAGTTTTATACGTATGTTGGAAACAACTTCAACAGACCTGAATTAGATGCTGAAAAAACATTAAGAGTGTATGTTTCTTTTGTAATCGAAAAAGATGGTACAATGACTGATATTACAGTAAAAAATGATCCCGGTTATGGATTAGGCAGAGAAGCTGTACGTGTTTTAAAATCATTAAAAACAAAATGGACTCCGGGAATATTAGACGGAAAAGCTGTACGAACCGCATACAATCTTCCGATAACAATAAAAACAGAAATACAATAATTAATTACAAAAAAGCAGAATTTAGGTTCTGCTTTTTTTATGTTCTTTAGTGAACAACAAAGTTTAAATTTTTAAAACCTTTAATTTAACTTAATTCTTTAATGGTAAAAAAACTTCCATTTTTAATTACTTTTACAACTGTTTAAAAACATATCCACTCTATTAACAATAAAAACTAAAATGGGAATATTTTCAGCTATTCTTGGCAACGCTGGTTCAGTAAGTCAAGAAGATTTACTTAAAAAATACGGACAACTTTTAACTGACAATGAAGATATTGAAATGGGGTTTAAGTTAATTCGCGACACTTTTATATTCACTAATAAAAGATTAATTTTAGTTGATGTACAAGGAATTACAGGCAGTAAAACCGAATACAAATCAATTTCATACAAAAGCATTACCCGATTTAGTGTTGAAACTGCAGGAACTTTTGAACTTGACGCCGAATTAAAAATTTGGGTTTCAAGTGAACAACAACCGAGCATTGTAAAACAATTCAACAAATCGGTAAATGTATACGAAGTGCAAAAAGTATTAGCGCATCACGTATTAGGATAGTGTCTAAAAAAGTAAACCCAACAAGTTTTGAATTTGTTGGGTTTACTTTTTATAAAAAACTTTTATTTCTTTTTAGTTACCTTTTTTTTAGTTGTTGCCTTTTTCGCAGGTACTGGTGCTGGTAGCGTGTTTACAATTTTTTGCTGTACATACACTTTATACAAACCGTCTTTCTCAGCTCTTGCTTTAGCATCTTCAGCTCTTTGTCTGGAATCCGGGTGTGAACTCATCATCTGATCTAAAAAAGAAGCCTCAGTACCTTCACTCATTTTAGCTAAAATCCTGAATGCAGATTCCTCAGCATTAACATTATAACCGTTTCTCTTCATAAAATCATAAGCAAATAAATCTGCTTCAGCTTCTTGTTTACGGCTATGTTTGCTATCAATCATAGCGCTTCCGATTTTACCCAATTGACTATCGGTAACACTTGCAATTGTTGCAGACTGTGAAGAAACTCCATCTATCAATGCTTCTTTTTGATAAGCTGCACGCATAGCATCTCTTGAATCGTTATTAGCAACGTGACCAATTTCATGACCAATTACAGCCAGCAATTCATTATCATCCATAATATCCATCAATCCCGAGTACACTCTGACACTTCCATCTGCTGTTGCAAACGCATTTACCTCTTTTAATTTATACACCTTATAATTTAAGGTATACCCTACTCCTGAAGTATGTTTTCCAAAAACCCTGTTCAATCTTAAAGTGTACGGATCTGTTGGACCGGCAACTTCATGTTCAGCATCCAATTTATCAACAGCTTCTTTGGACAACTTAGCTGCATCTGCATTTGTCAGCATAAAACTACTAACTCCTTTTTGAACTGCTCCTATTGCTTTTTCACCAAAATTAATTTGTGCCTGCATTCTTGTAAAACCCAAAGCAGTAAATACGATTCCTAATATAATAAATTTCTTTTTCATGTTTTTCTTCGTTACAATTTAGCATCAAATGTACTACAAACATAGGGCAGTTTATTTCTACAACTATTTATTTTTTTAACAAATAATATATAAAATTTAGAGAATAAAAAATCAATTATATATGGAAATTATTAAATACTGCTAAATAAAAAACAAATAAAACAATGATTAAGATTACTAACCTTTTAAATATAGTTATTTTAACACCTTAAGAGAATAATCATCAAATACCTTTTTTATTAAATCATAAGAGAGTCAATTCTAAAATATTCTTTAAACGAATGATCAAATAAAGTACAATGCTTATCTTTGTACTTTGAATTTTGATGTATGGAAACAGTGATTGAAAATATACCAACTCCAAAACCTAAATGGTTAAAAGTTAAACTTCCAATTGGACAGAAATATACTGAGCTAAGAGGCTTAGTTGATAAATATAGCTTAAATACAATTTGCACTTCAGGCAGCTGTCCAAATATGGGAGAATGCTGGGGAGAAGGAACTGCAACTTTTATGATATTAGGAAACGTTTGTACACGCTCATGCGGTTTCTGTGGTGTAAAAACCGGCAGACCTGAAACGGTAGACTGGGATGAACCTGAAAAAGTAGCGCGTTCTATCAAAATAATGAATATTAAACATGCTGTAATTACAAGTGTAGACAGAGATGATTTAAAAGACGGTGGTTCAATTATCTGGATTGAAACCGTAAAAGCAATTCGTCGTATGAACCCTAACACAACTCTTGAAACTTTAATTCCCGATTTTCAGGGAATCGAAAGAAATCTGGATCGAATTGTAGAAGCTAATCCTGAAGTTGTTTCACACAATATGGAAACTGTTAGACGTTTAACACGTGAAGTTCGTATTCAGGCTAAATATGACCGTAGTCTTGAAGTTTTACGCTATTTAAAAGAAAAAGGAATCAACAGGACTAAATCAGGAATCATGTTAGGACTTGGTGAAACTGAAGAAGAGGTTTTCCAAACCATGACTGATTTGCGAAATGCTAATGTTGATGTAGTAACAATAGGTCAGTATCTTCAGCCAAGTAAAAAACATTTGCCTGTTAAAGAATTTATTACTCCTGAACAATTTGCCAGATATGAAAAATTTGGTCTTGAATTAGGCTTTCGTCATGTTGAAAGCGGACCTTTAGTACGATCTTCATACAAAGCACAAAAACACATACTTTAAAAAGTTTAACCGTTTATCCGTTTGATTGTTAAATCGATTAAATGAAATAGGCGATTAACCAATTAAAAACTGCACATTGAAAACTAGAATTGCCATAAATGGTTTTGGAAGAATTGGCCGGAATTTATTTCGATTACTTCTAAATCATCCAGAAATTGAAGTAGTAGCGATAAACGATATTGCCGATACTAAAACAATGTCGCATTTGATAAAATACGACAGCATACACGGTGTATTACCTTTTCTTGTAAGCCATAGTGAAGAAGGAATTATAGTAGATGGCAAATCTTTTTTGTTTTTTCATGAAAAAAAGATTTCAGACTTAAACTGGAAAAATCATAATATAGATTTTGTAATAGAATGTACAGGAAAGTATAAAACTTACGAAGAACTAAATGCCCATATTTTAGCAGGAGCAAAAAAGGTAATACTTTCTGCTCCTTCAGAAGTTGAAACCATCAAAACAGTAGTTTTAGGCGTTAATGAATCCATTCTTGATGGTAGTGAAACCATTATTTCAAATGCTAGCTGTACTACAAATAATGCTGCACCCATGATCAAAATTATTGATGAATTGTGCGGAATAGAACAAGCGTATATTACCACAATACACTCTTACACAACCGATCAAAGTTTACACGATCAGCCACATAAAGATTTGCGCAGAGCAAGAGGCGCCAGCCAGTCGATTGTTCCAACGACAACAGGAGCAGCAAAAGCCTTGACTAAAATTTTCCCTAAATTAGTTGACAAAATTGGAGGCTGCGGTATACGCGTTCCGGTTCCGGATGGCTCATTAACGGATATTACTTTTAATGTAAAACGTGCTGTGTCGATTGAAGAAATCAACAAAGCATTTGAGAATGCGTCTAAAACGAATCTGAAAGGGATTTTAGATTATACTGAAGACCCAATTGTTTCTGTAGATATTATTGGTAATAGAAATTCATGCCTCTTCGACTCTCAGCTTACATCTGTAATTGATAAAATGGTAAAAGTTGTAGGCTGGTATGATAATGAGGTAGGCTACTCGTCGCGACTTATTGATTTGATTCTGCTTTCGGTAAAAATGAATATTCAAAATTCAGAACAAACACAATACGAAACTGTGATTTAAATCCATCAATATCTATTTACATACTCCAAAATAGTGTCATCAAAATTTTGGTGATGATTGATAAAAGTACTTTTTATAGGCAAATAATACAATTTTGTAATCACTGTGGCGTCCTTTAAACGAACATAATCTTTTTCTGTTGTAATGATTTTTTTATTTTGAGCCTTATTCTGAATTTCACTTACATCATTTTCAGAAAAATGATGGTGATCAGGAAAAGTCAAACATTCATCCTTTTCATTTTTTAGATAGTCAAAAAAAGATTTTGGTTTTGCAATTCCGGCTAAAAGAATTTTAGCTTCTGATTTAATATCTTTTACCTCTATTTTCTCAACTTTTCCATAAACCTTATCGTCATAATCAATAAAAGTAAAATAGACCTGCGACGAATCGTTTAACTTCAATTTTAAACGAATCTCTTCCTGTTTTTCATCAGATAAATTCTTCGGACACTTAGTCACTACAACAACATTGGCTCTATTCGCTCCACGTCTGCTCTCACGCAAATTTCCGGTTGGGAGCATAAAATCGTCTGCATATAAATCATCGAACGCAGTCAACAAAATATAAAATCCTGCTTTTACCTTTCGGTGTTGAAAAGCATCATCAAGTAAAATAACTTCGGGCTTTTCATTTTGAGAAAGCAATTGTGCAATTCCGTTAGTTCGATTGGCATCAACCGCAACCTGGATATTTGGAAATTTTTGATAAAACTGAAAAGGCTCATCTCCTAAAGTTTCGGCATTTGAAGTTGCATCTGCCAAAACAAAACCTTCAGATTTACGCTTATAGCCACGGCTTAAAGTAGCTACCTTATATTTATCAGATAATAGTCGGATTAGATATTCGATTTGAGGTGTTTTTCCGGTTCCGCCTACACTTAAATTTCCAACAGCAATTATCGGAATATCAAATGAAGTAGATTTCAGAATCCCTTTGTCAAAAAGAAAATTCCGAATTGTAGTAATGAATCCGTATAAAATGGCAAATGGGAAGAGTATCTTTCGAAGTAAGTTCATAAAGTTATTTATCAGAATAATGACCCATTGCTGAAACAACAAAAATAGTTACAATATCTTCTTCTAAATAGTAAATAATTCTGTCTTTTTGATTTATTCGCCTAGACCAAAATCCGCTAAGTTCATATTTTAGAGGTTCTGGATTTCCAGTTCCTGAAAAAGGAGTTTCGGAAAGTTCAAGAAGAATTCGTTCGATATTTTTAATACTTTTTTTATCTCCAGATTTAAAATGTAGAATAATATGTTTTTTAGCTAAATCTTTTATTTCAACCCTAAACTTCCCCATACATCGTTTGGATTAATCTCTGTACTATTTTTACTTTTTGCTGATTTTAAAACCATCTCAACAAACTCAGTATTATATGGGTTCTCTTTTTTAAGTTTTTTAGAATCCGTTTCAATAATTTCTATTCCTTCTACACCTTTAAAAAAACTTTCAGACATAGCCATAAAGGCTTTCCCTGCTTTTGTGCGTTCGTTAATTTTGATAGTTATAGTAGTCATGATTATTGATTTTGAATTACAAATATACAAAAACCTCATTGTTTTGATATTACTTATTCGTATTAATAATATTAATTGATCGTATTAAAAGCAGCATTTACCTTTTATTTATTTTAAAGTTGATTTGATTATTCGTTAATTTGTTTAATCCAAAATTTGATTGGACTTGTAGCAAAATTCTAAAAAATGAAAATCAAAAACATAATAGAAGTTCTTGAAGAAATGGCTCCTTTGGCTTACGCAGAAGACTTTGACAACGTTGGGCTTTTAGTTGGAAATTCAGAAACCGAAAGTACCGGAGTTTTGGTCTGCCACGATGCTTTAGAAAATGTAATAGAGGAAGCCATTGCTAAAAACTGCAATCTGGTGGTTTGTTTTCATCCGATATTATTCTCCGGAATCAAAAAAATCACAGGCAAAAATTATGTGGAGCGTGCGATTTTAAAAGCCATTAAAAATGATATAGCCATTTATGCTGTTCATACTGCTTTGGACAATCATTCGGCTGGAGTCAATAAAATATTTTGTGATGCTTTAGGCTTGACAAACACTAAAGTTTTAATTCCGAAGCAAAATTTTATTCAAAAATTAGTAACATATACAGTTCCTGAAAATGCACAAAAAGTACGTCAGGCTTTATTTGATGCAGGTGCAGGAACCATTGGCAATTATGAAAACTGCAGTTTTAATTCGAACGGAATTGGAACTTACAAAGGCAATTCTGAAAGTAATCCCGTTATTGGGGAGCGCCATGAATTAACCGAAACCGAAGAAATAAAAATCGAAGTTACATTTGAAAAACATTTGCAATCCAGAATTTTAAAAGCCCTTTTTGCGAATCATATTTATGAAGAAGTCGCCTATGAAATTTACGATCTTCAAAATTCGCATCAAAACATCGGTTTGGGAATGATCGGAGAATTAGAATCTGAGATAGATGAAACAGAATTTCTCACTTTCGTGAAAGATAAAATGATTGCCGATGGTATTCGTCATTCTGCCTTTACAGCAAAAAAAATAAAGAGAGTTGCCGTACTGGGTGGGTCAGGAAGTTTTGCCATCAAAAACGCAATTCAGGCCGGAGCAGATGCCTTTTTGACATCTGATTTAAAATATCATCAGTTTTATGAAGCCGAAAATCGTTTACTTTTAGCCGATATTGGTCATTTTGAGAGCGAACGCTATACAAAAAATTATATTGTTGATTATCTTAGGAAAAAAATCCTTAATTTTGCCATCATTTTATCAGAAGAAAATACAAATCCAGTTAAGTACTTATAGAATATGGCGAATACGAAAGAATTAAGTGTTGAGGACAAGTTAAGAGCAATTTACGATTTACAGCTTATTGACTCGAGAATTGACGAAATCAGAAACGTAAGAGGAGAACTTCCATTAGAGGTGGAAGATTTAGAAGATGAAGTTGCAGGTTTAAGCACACGTTCAGAAAAACTTAAAAGTGAACTTGAAGTAGTTGAGGATCTTATCAAAACTAAGAAAAACGCTATTGAAGAGCACAAAGAGGTTATCAAAAAATACACAAAACAACAAGAGTCAGTTCGCAATAACAGAGAATTTAATTCTTTGACAAAAGAAGTTGAATTTCAGGAATTAGAAATTCAATTGGCTGAAAAGCAAATCAAAGAAATGAAGGCTTCTATCGAACACAAGAAAGAAGTTATCTCTAATTTAAAAGAAAAATTAGAAGCAAAAAGCAACCATTTAAAGCATAAAAAATCTGAATTAGATGCAATTATGGCTGAAACTCAAAAAGAAGAAATTTTCTTAACTGAAAAATCTGCCGAGTTTTCAGAGCAAATAGAAGCAAGATTATTAGCTGCTTATAACAGAATCAGAACTAGTGTCCGTAATGGTTTAGCAGTAGTATCTATCGAAAGAGGAGCGTCTGCAGGATCATTTTTTACTATTCCGCCACAGACCCAGGTAGAAATTGCTTCCAGAAAGAAAATCATCACTGATGAGCATTCCGGAAGAATCTTAGTCGACAGCGTACTTGCTGATGAAGAGAAAGAAAAAATGGAACAATTGTTCGCTAAAATCTAATAAAAATTGTCCCGATAAACATCGGGACTTTTTTTTACTATAACATTTACAGGTTTTGGGACTTAAAAAAGGAATTCGCTTTATTACATTAAAATCGGTTGGACAATATATTAACTTCTTGAGTTATGTACGTCCGCAAAAGGCTGTCGAACTTTCGTACGCACTTTTTAGCCAGCCACGAATTGGTAGACTATATAAAGAAAGTTTGCCTGAAATTCTAAAAAATACAGAAACAGAAACATTTCATCATAACGAGCATTATTTTCAAACCTATACCTGGAAAGGAAATGAAACCAAAATTCTGCTTGTACACGGCTGGGAAAGTAATGCTTCGCGCTGGCAGAAAACATTACCTCATCTTCAAAAATCCGGAAGTACCATTATTGCGATTGATGCTCCTGCACATGGACAAAGCAGTGGTAAGGAATTTAATGTTCCGCTTTATGCAGAGTTCATCAACAAAGCTGTCGAAAAGTACCAGCCAACAATTATCATAGGGCATTCAATTGGCGGTGCAGCCTGTGTATATCACCAATATTTATTTCCCAATACAAGTATCAATAAAATGGTGATTCTTGGAGCGCCATCAGATTTAAAAACATTAATAGACAACTATGTTTCTATGTTAAGTCTTAATACCAAGATGTTTTCTCTTCTGGAAAATCGTTTTCTGAGCCATTTCAACTTCAGAATCGAAGATTTCTCAGGGCAAAAGTTCGCTTCTAAATTCAATGTTTCGGGATTTATTGCCCATGACACTTCAGATGATGTTGTTGCTTTTGAAGAAGGTAAAAAAATCGCAAGCAGCTGGAAAAACAGTCAATTTATCGAAACAAAAGGTTTGGGCCACGGCATGCACGATGATGAATTGTACGAGAAGGTTATTGATTTTTTATTTAAAGATTCTGAGCTACTAAGTAGTTAAGACACTACGTTTTTTTTAAATTGAGAGTAACAGCAGTATTGTAATTGCGTAAAATCTAATAATCGAAAATTCTAAATAATAATTTGAAAATACTTCAACAGCTCTTTTTCTCCTTTTCCGGTAATTGTTATTACTCTTGAATTTGTAGTTTTTCTGAGCCAATCTTCTTTTATCATCTTATTGAGTAATAACGCTCCTACCGAACCTGCCATGTGATTTCTTCTTTCGCTCCAATCAAGACAGGGTTTCAAGAAAATTCGTTTTTGTTTTTGGGCTCCTTCTAAATTAATTCCGAAATCAGAAAACCATTTTTCTCCTACAGCACTAATTTCAAAAGCGTTATTCTTTTCTACAATTATTTTTTGTTCCAACAAACTATCGGTTAAAGCAACTCCAATTTTTCCCGCTAAATGATCGTAACAAGTTCTGCAAAATTGTATTGGAGGATAATTTTCTGTTTTCTTTATAGCAGAAATTTTATCTTTCGGAATCAAGTTTGCAATTTCTTCAACTGCATACGCAACCTCTTTGTTTGAAAATTTATAATATTTGTGACGACCTTGTTTTTCAACAGAAAGCAAATCGGCGGCGAGAAGTTTTGCCAAATGCATACTCAAGCTTTGTGGAGATGTTTGCACAGCGATAGCAAGTTCCGTCGCTGTAAAAGCTCTTCCGTCTAACAAAGTCCATAAAATTGAGGCTCGCGTTGGATCGCCAATTAACGATGTCGTTTTTACAAATTGATCTTCCATTTGGATATTGATAGTTAAATGTAGAATGAAGTATTGTTCGGTAAAGTTAAATAACTTTACCGAAAACAGTATTACATGACCTCTACTTTATTCTTGCAATCTGATGTAAATGATCCCTATTTGACCTATCAAACTATGTTAGAAAAACAGCCCATTTATCGGGATGAAACTAACAAAATATGGGTCATATATTCTTATGAAGCCTGTGTTGCAATTCTGAAAAACACCAAAGCTCAGATTCCCACCATAAATCCAAACAACGAACAAAATTTAAACAAACATTCGTTGGCTATTTTAAATAATTTAACCCGATTATCGAATGGAATTCTACACGAAATTTCAAAAGAAATTGCCGTTTTGTTATTCTCAAATATGAAATCAGTTGACGTTAAACGAATCACTTCTGAGCTGATAAAAAATAATAGATTAGAAAATAAAATAGATTGGGTAAACTCGATTTGTAAAAAATTACCTGTTTTGATTGTTTTGAAAAGTTTTGGCTTTGATGAAAGTGACTGCGATTTCATTTTGGAAAAAATAGCATCTTTCGTGAAAATAATGCTTCCGAATAAAACAGCAGAACAAGTAAAAGCTATAAATGAATCTTCAGAAGAGATCTTTACAATTGTCGAAAAACAACTTTTGTCTTTAAATTTCTATAAAGATGTATTGAACAAATCATCCGAATTAGGAACACTTTCGCTTGACGAAATTAAAACAGTTTGTGTTAGTAACATGATTGGTTTATTTATTCAGAGTTTTGATGCTGGCAGAGGAATTTTGAGTAATTCATTATTACAAATCCTCAACAACAAAAGCTTTTCTAATAAAGCTGAAATACAAAAATCAATCATCGAAACACTAAGATTTGATCCGCCCATTCATAACACGAGAAGAATTGCTGCTGAAGACATTTTCATCGGAGAAAGCCTTATCAAAAAAAACGACTCCATTTTAATCATTCTCGCAGCGGCAAATTATGATCCTGAAAAATTTGAAAACGCTATTCATTTTGACATTGAAAGAAGTAATAATGCAGAAAATCTAACTTTCGGAATTGGTGACCATATGTGTTTGGCAAAATATTTCTCTATTGATATGACAACTGAAGTCCTATGGTTTTTATTTCAAAACTATAAAACCATTTCATTATTAGAAAATCAAATTCAATATGAACCACTTATAAATGCCAGATTACCAAAAAATATCTGGATTTCAATTCAACAATAAAAATAGAATATATGATAACTGTAATTTTTGAAGTCATTCCTAACGAAGGAAAAAAGGAAGAATATCTTGATATTGCCGTAAAATTGAGGCCCGAATTAGATCATATTGAAGGATTTATTTCGATAGAACGTTTTCAGAGTTTAAGCAATCCTGAAAAGGTGTTGTCGTTATCATTCTGGAAAGATGAAGAAAGTATTCACCAATGGCGGAATCTAGAAATGCATCGTCATGCACAAGCAAAAGGGCGAAATGAAATTTTTAAAGAGTATCATTTAAGAATTGCCTCAGTTGTGCGCGATTATGGAATGTTTGACAGGAAGCAAGCCCCAAAAGACAGCACAAGTTTTCACGATAAATAAAAGTCAAATTTCCCTTCAACAGGGGAAATCTAAAATCTAAGAAGTCCAACAATCTAACAAGTCTAATTTTTGACTACTTTTGCAGTATGGAAGAGAATTTAAAACGTCTGAATAAATTCATTGGAGAAACCGGTTATTGTTCTCGTCGTGAAGCCGATAAATTAATCGAAGAAGGACGCGTAACTATTAACGGTATTGTACCTGAAATGGGAACCAAAGTTTCACCGGATGATGAAGTGCGTATCGACGGAAAACTGATCGTTGAAAAACACGAAAAAATGGTATATCTGGCTTTCAACAAACCTGTTGGAATTGAATGTACTACGAATCTTGACGTTCGAAATAATATTGTCGATTATATTAATTACCCAAAACGTATTTTTCCTATTGGAAGATTAGACAAAGCCAGTGAAGGATTGATTTTCATGACCAATGATGGTGATATTGTAAACAAGATTTTACGCGCGAGAAACAATCACGAAAAAGAATATACCGTAACCGTAAACAAACCTATTACAGAACGTTTTGTACAACGAATGGGAAATGGTGTTCCGATTTTAGATACCGTTACCCGAAAATGTAAAGTAGAACAAATTAGCAAATACACGTTTAAAATTATCCTGACGCAGGGTTTGAACCGCCAGATTCGTAGAATGTGTGAATATTTGGGTTATGATGTAACGGCGCTGAAACGTATCCGAATCATTAATATCTCTTTGGATATTCCGGTTGGACGTTATCGTGATTTGACAGATGACGAAATCAAAGAATTAAACCATTTGATTGAACCGTCAAGTAAAACTGAAGAAGCAAGTTTACCAAAAAACGAAGCTCCGAAACGAAGAACTGAATTTATTTCAAAACACGACCCGAGATTTAAGAAAAAAGGAGATTATTGATTTTTAGTTTTAAGTATTTCTGAAAACGGATTATTTTAAAATTCTAAAGTTTTTTACAAAGTCTTTGTACTTATCACTCAACGTTACTTTATGGTTTCCTTTTAATACGATCAGATTATCATTAACATTTATCTGCTCAATTTTACTGAGGTTAACAATGTAATTACGATGGGTTTGGCAAAACTTAGCGGCATCCAAAAGCTGAATAATTTTGGTTAAGGATATCAGAATAACAAATTTCTCTGCATCCGTAATAATGTTGCAGTAGCGATCTTCAACTTCTATGTAGACAATATCATCGATTTGGACTTTCTTTAAAACCTTGTTTTTTTTAATAAAAAGAGAATCACTGCTTATTACCGTATTTTGATCTTCGCTTTGAAAAACATTGGTTTGCTCGTAAAATTTCTCTAAAGCCATTTCAAGTGCATATAGAATTTCAAGTTCATTAAAAGGTTTTAATAAAAAACTAAAAGGTTTTGTCAGTTTGGCTCTGTCAAAAATCTGGCGGTCTTTAGAACTGGTTAAAAAAACGAATGGTTTTTGTCCGTTAGGTACAATGTTGATGGTTTCAGCAAAAGTAATTCCGTCTGGTTTTCCATCTAAAAAAACATCAATCACTACAATGTCGATTGTATTTTGGTAAAACATAGTTAGTGCTTCCTGATGTGTCCTGGCAACCCCAACAATGTTGTAATTGTTTTCGGTAAGCACTTTTATTAGCGCATCACTTTCGGCAATTGTATCTTCGAGAATTAGTACATTTATATTATCCATGGTTATTAAACTTTGGTAAGGCAATAATCATTCTTGTCCCTACATTTTCTTCACTTTCTATTTCGAGCTTGCCGCCATTTTTATAAATCATGCTTTTACATAACTGCAGCCCTAATCCGGTTCCTATGGCATCATCGTTTTTCTTTCTCGAAAGCAAAACGGTGTCTTTTAATAATTCTTGCCGCATGGCTTCGGTCATTCCTGAACCGGTATCTTCTATAACCAAATAACAAAAATCTTCTGATGAAGGGCGTGTATAAATTGAAATTGTTCCGTTTTCCTGAGAGAACTTAATAGCATTATCTAACAAGTTTCTGATCACTATTTTAAGGGAATCCAAATCTGCAAATACATAATCCGCAGGTGAGACGTTGTTTTTAAAATTGATGTTTTTATTTAACATCAAGGGTTTATAATTGTATTCTACCTGTTGCACAATACTGGACAGATGCAATGATTCCTGATAAAAATAAGCTTGATGGGTTTGCAGTAAAGCCCAATTGAGCAGGTTATCCAGCAAATTGTAAGCACCGCTAGCAATTGAACTGTTTTTGTGTAGTAAAACATCAAGTTCTGTATAATTTTTACTTTCCAGATTTTCTATTAATTTACTGTTGCTGGTTTTTAAAGCATTTACAGACGATCGCAAATCATGACTTACTATAGAAAACAATTTATCCTTTGTTGCATTCAGTTCATCGAGCTGGTTTTTTTGTGCTAAGATGATCTTATTATTTTTAATTTTTTGTCTGTAAAAATAAACCCCGGCACCAAACATGATAAACAATAAAACCGAAGAAATGAGAAACCCATTTCTTTCGGCTATTTTTGCTTTATTCTCGGCTTCAAGAACATTGACTTCTTTTTGTTTTTGCTTGATGGCGAATTTCTTTTCTACTTGAGCAATTTCCCAGACTTTGTTTTGATCGTTTAACGAATCTTTCCATGCTTCGTATTCTTTTCTGTATACCAATGCAGTCTGGAAATTTTTTCTATTTTCTTCTACTGCTGCCATGTTCTTTGCTGCAGTTTTTTTTAAATCAAATGACTTTATTTTTTTTGATAAATGATAAGCTTTTTTAAAATAAGGAATTGCCTGATTATCTTTGTATTGTATATAATATAAGTTGGCAATATCCATGTAAGAACCTATTAAAAGTAAAGTATCATTTTCTTTCTCGTGCAATTTTGAACTCTTAAATAAATATTCTTCTGATTTCTCGAATTTTTTTAAATGCAAATAACACAAACCTATATTATGTAAAACACTACTTCTATAGAAAAATTTATTTTCCGAGAGTGTTTCAATTTCTCTAAAATAGTGCAATGCATTTTCAAACTCTCTTTGTTCTAATGCTATTTCGCCTAAATTAATTTTCACTTTATAATAAAATTGAAAATTATCTGACACTCTATCAAACTCTTTTTTGGCCTCTTTGAGAAGCATTTTTTCTCTAAAACTTATTGCTCTAAAATAATAACAGTAATCTTTTAACTCAACATTTTTAGTAATGCTGAGTTGTTTCATAGAATAAACTAAGGTTGAGTCCCATTTCTTTTCTATAAAGAATGATTGTGCTTTATTAAAGTAAATTTCTTCTTTATATTTATTAGCTATGACTTTGATTTTATTATTAAAAAAATCGTCAATAATTGAATTATTTTGAGAGTAAATAAAAAAGGGAATTAGTAGTAATATGTAATTAACACACAATTTTATTTTAATCATTATAATTTTATAATTACGTTTCTAAAATTTAAATTTCTATTACGGCCTAACTATTAAAGCCGAAAAAATATTAGGTAGAAATTTATAAATCTTAGTGTTTTTGGCTTTTTTTAAGAGCAAAATTTATCCAAATCAAATCAGGTTCCACGTTGAACAGTAGTCTCAGTTCCTCTCGAAGTTTCAGGATCAATATCCCAAAGGAAAGTTTGAATTGTACTAATACTTTTAAATGCATCTTCTCCATAAGGATCTTTTTCAGCTTTAAAACTTATCTCATACACATCAAATTCTTTACTTATAGCATCATCTATATCATAAGCTATAAAAAATTGTAACTGACGTTCTCCTTCAAGATTCACATACCAATTTTGATAAATCATAAAGTCTAATTTATCATTATTTAATGCTGTATTAGTTGACACCAAAAAAACAGCTCTAACCTGAAGTGTTTCAGAATCTGTAAAAGTAGCCTGAACTATAGGAGCAAAAGGAATTTTTGAAGCATTTTCAGGAAAGTTTATAGGTTTTTGCGTTAGTTTACTTTTAGTTGCTTTTTTAATGCATACACCTGGAGGATAAATTTTGTCTGTTGGAGAATTAAGGATAGTTTTTTCCATGGTAATAATTTTAGGGTTAGATTAATTAATATTTTAGTTCTTCATTTCTAATTAAGGTATTTTTAATTAGTTAAAATGAGCAAATTTCGAAGAACCAAATATAGTAAAGTATTTCCTAATAACTTTTATTTACAAGTTATTAAACGACAAATTAAGCCTTTAAACGTTAAATAAAAACAGAATAAACGTAAGAAAACCGGAGTTATAAAAAAAATCCTACTCTTTGATAAGGTAGGATTTTTTAGTTATTTTTCACTTTTCAAAAACTCATAATACAAAAATTTTCGATAAAATGACTTTTAATTAGAGTGATAATGCGTTAATATAATTAGTTTATAAAAATTGAATGACTTATAAAAAGAACTAACCAAGCCAATTAATTACAAAAATTAGAATATTCGATCATACTTTGTTATATTTCACTTTTGAAATCACGAATCCTGAAATAAAAAAAAACGCTGCAATAAAAAAAGAAAAAATAAAACCTGAAATAAACGATAAATTTCGTCCTGTATCATTAGTTAGTCTTCTCATTGCTTCTTTTTGATTATTTGTTATTTCATCTCCAGTAAACATTCCATCATTGTTAAGATCGAAGTGATTTAAATAACATTGAGAATAAATAGTATCATATGTTGCTTTGCCTGTAATTAATAAATATATACCCAAAAATACAATTATGCTATTCAAAAACAATCTGTTTTTTTTCAACGTTTTATAATAAAAAAATATCATTGATAGCCCAATTAAACAAATAATTACTGGTGTTACTAAATGAAATGGCATTACAATATCTTTCATTTGATTTTCCTTTTTAATTATCTTCTAAAAATTCGTAATAAAGTGTTTGTGACAAAAAGCTTTTATCAGGCTGCGGCTCTTTATAACCTAATTTAAAATCATCCTTATCTAGCATATTTTCTGGATGAAGTTTAAAATACTCATAATATTCTTTATGATTATAATTCAAACTTCTTAGAAATTTTTTTTCAACTCCTTTATTTACAGAGATATTATAATTTGTAATAAGATTTCCCCAATTAATATAACTGCATAAAAGAATAGTTCCGTAGAAATACCAAACCATTTGATTTACCAGATAGGCATTTGTTTTTTGCTTTGCAATTTTTAGAAAAGCATACACCAAACCAATAATTGCCAGAATCAAAAAGGCATAAACTCCCAAGCGTTTATAAGTTAATCCGTAAAATGAAACGTATTCTGAATTTTTAATAATTGTGCTCACAATCAAAATACCATTTAAAAAAATCCAAATTTTGGCTAATCTTTTAAGCAAAACAGCTTTTTCATCAAAGTTGAATCCTCCTTTGAAATAAAACAAAATCACACCGACAGCCATAAGAATTGAAAAGATTACTGAATTTACTCTTTCGTGTGTCGCAGCGCTTAATTGAGATTTTTCTATCACTTCGAAAAACTGCTCGTAATTGTACGTTACAATAAATACTAAAAGCATCAGGTTCAATAGTACTAAAGTAATTACACCACTTTTTCTCTCGAAGTCTAAGTCAAGAAACGAGAATGTATTTTGATTTTTGATCTCATCTCTATTTTTAAAATCATTATCCAACAATTCATTTTTTTTATAACAAACTTCCGGAACCCAATAATTCCAAAAACTGAAAGAAATATAGAAACCCAAAACGCTAATTATTAGCAATTGTACAATATCGATATCTAACGTATAATCTGTAAACAATGAAGAGAAATGGTTGCTTCCAAAAGAATAGACGATGAAAAACAGTACAACGAAAATAGTCGGAATAACAAAAAATGCAACCAGTTTTTTAGCGAAATCATTGTGTATTTTCTTTTCCGGAAGCCATTGCTTAAACATGAGTATTCGACCTAACGAAGTAATTCCGTTTAAAAAGATCAGCGGAAAAACTTGGACCATTTTAAGTTTGACATCCTGCGTTTTAAACTGTAGAAAAAGCACAGACAATGCCAATGCTAAAAAAGAAGCGAAATCTCCGTACCAGGCATAAGCCAAACAAGACAAAATTGATGTTACGACCAAAATCAAATGTGCCCTTTCAGAAAACCGATCCTGAAAGAAATAACAAACAAAACCTGTTAATACCAGCCCAAATAGAGCAAAATTAAGACCCAGGTCTTCTTTGTAAAAAAGCAGTAGAAATATCAAACTGCAAGCTAAAATAAGGTGGTGTTTTTTCATAATTGTAGAATTTATTAATTGTTGCCAGTTATGTTATCGCCATTTATGTATTGGTATATTTTTTCTTGGCGATTTCATAGTTTAATAATTTAAAAGTACTTTGTTTTTCAAAGTTATTGGACAAAAAATTTTGATTATTACGATTTCATTAACTTTTCAAGGTAAGACAGGTGTTCTTTAAAGGCCAAACGACCTCTTTCGGTAACACGATAGGAAGTTCTTGGCTTTTTACCAACAAACTCCTTTTTTACTTCTATATATTCGGATTTTTCAAGTGCCGATGAATGACTCGCTAAATTACCATCTGTGATATTCAATAAACCTTTCATTTCGGTAAAATCAACCCATTCATTCACCATCAAAATGGACATAATACCCAATCTGACACGGCTTTCAAAATCTTTATTTAGTTTATCAATGATTCCCATTGGTTTATTTATATTTTTTGAACATTATTAGTCCGTACAAGATATGCAAAATACCAAAACCGACAATCCAAAAAATTAGTCCATATCCAATATAAAAAAGAGCAATACATCCTAAAATCAACTCAGAAAATCCTAAATATTTTACATCAGAAAATGTATACTTTTCTGCATTTATCAAAGCCAGACCATAAAATATTAAAGTAGCAGGAGCTACTAAGCCGTAAATTTGATGATGCAGAAGAGCCAGACAAAATATACCACCTGTAACAAGTGGAATTGCTAAATTTAATAACATTTTTTTCGTGGCAGATGTCCAGATAGGCAGATTATATTTTTTACTTTTTCTGATGGTAAAAAAGATTCCGAATGTTAATGCAAACAGTAAAATTACAGATGCTGTCAAAAATAATTCAGAAACCAAATCAACTGAATATAATTTATGATCTCCATCAAAATATTCAAGTCCATTTGCTTTGAATAGCTGATACACATACAATCCGCCAATCAACGCTGAGAGACCTGCAAAGACTCCAGAGAGTCCGCTTAAGGATATAAATCTTGAAGAGCGTTCCATCATAGAACGAATGTGTGCTAAATCTTCCTGGTGCTTCTGGTTCATAATTAAAGTACTTTGTATTGCAAAGTTATGTTTTATTTTGAATTGACAAACTAAAAAATGATTTTTTTATTCCAGAAATTTGTATTCAAAAGGCTTTTAAAAAACTTAAGAAATAAAAGCTTTTATCAAATTGAGTCGCGTGAGAGATAGGAGCTGGCTACCGAAGTAGCGCGGATAGCTCGACCGTATTTGCAAAAAGGCGCACAATATGCAAAAATGGTGGCGCGCCTTTTTGCAAATACGGTCACGCCCAAAGTATAAAACAACAAAGCCCACTCGTTTTGAATGGGCTATGCTTATGTATTTATGAATACTATTTTCTGCTTCTGATTTTTCTGGCTAAAAGAGTATTTTGAAGTAACATTGCAATGGTCATTGGCCCTACACCACCCGGAACTGGTGTGATAAAGGAAGATTTTTTGCTTACCTCATCAAAAGCAACATCGCCTTTTATAACGTATCCTTTGGGGTTTGATGTATCTTCTACACGTGTAATTCCAACGTCAATGATTACAACTCCGTCTTTTACCATATCACCTTTTAAAAACTCAGGAACTCCTAAAGCTGTAATAATAATATCTGCATTTTTGGTAAACTCTTCTAAGTTTTTAGTGCGGCTATGTGTTAGCGTAACAGTTGAATCACCAGGATTTCCTTTGCGGCTCATTAAAATACTCATTGGGCGGCCTACTATATGGCTTCTTCCAATTACCACAGTATGTTTTCCGGCAGTTTCTACTTTATAACGCTCTAATAATTGCATGATTCCAAAAGGTGTAGCTGGAATGAAACTTTCCATTTCTAATGCCATTCTTCCAAAATTTGTTGGGTGAAAACCATCAACATCTTTATCAGGATCTATTGCTAATAAAATTTTTTGTTCGTCGATATGTTTTGGCAAAGGCAACTGAACGATATATCCGTCAAGATTGTCATCTTCATTTAGTTCTTTAATTTTAGCTAATAGATCTGCTTCGGTAATATCCTCAGGCAATGCAACTAAAGTGGAATCGAAACCAATTTGCTGGCAAGATTTTACTTTACTTCCTACGTAAGTTAAACTTGCTCCATTTGTTCCTACAATAACAGCTGCTAAATGAGGTACTTTTCCTCCGGCTGCTTTTATGGATTGAACTTCGGCTGCAATTTCGTTTTTAATGTCTTCGGATGTTTTTTTACCGTCTAGTAGCTGCATTGTGTTTTGTTATTTTTGTTTCATGTTTAAAGTTTGCTGCGCCAATTCGGCTTTAGCCTCGAGTCAAGTTAAACGAAACTCGTATTTATTAAATTAAAAAGTTTCAAATTTCTGTTTCAAAACCTGAAACCTGAAACTTGAAACTTTTTATTTTTTTATCTCGGCATTCCGCCTGGCATTCCTTTCATGCCTCCCATCATTTTCATCAGGTTTTTCCCGCCTGGTCCCTGCATCATTTTCATCATCTTGCTCATTTGCTCAAACTGCTTCATCAACTGGTTTACCTGCTCTACTTTAGTTCCGGAACCTTTAGCGATTCTGGCCTTTCTTTTTACGTCGATGATGGCTGGTTTACTCCTTTCGGTTGGTGTCATAGAGTGAATGATTGCCTCAATATGTTTAAAAGCATCATCTTCTATTTCTACATCTTTCATGGCTTTTGAAGCACCAGGAATCATTCCGACCAGGTCTTTCATATTACCCATTTTTTTAACTTGCTGTATTTGCGTTAAGAAATCATCAAAACCGAATTCGTTTTTAGCAATTTTCTTTTGAAGTTTTCTGGCTTCTTCTTCGTCAAATTGTTCCTGCGCTCTTTCTACAAGGGAAACAACATCACCCATACCAAGGATACGCTCGGCCATACGATCCGGATAGAAAACATCAATTGCTTCCATCTTCTCGCCTGTACCAACAAATTTGATTGGTTTGTTTACTACCGATTTAATCGAAATTGCAGCTCCACCACGAGTATCACCATCTAATTTGGTTAAAATAACCCCATCAAAATTCAGGATATCGTTGAAAGCTTTTGCAGTATTTACAGCATCTTGTCCTGTCATGGCATCGACCACAAACAAAGTTTCCTGAGGCTGAATTGCTTTATGAACACGGGCAATTTCGTCCATCATTTCCTGATCTACTGCCAAACGACCAGCGGTATCGACAATAACAACATTGAAACCGTTTGCTTTTGCGTGTTTGATTGCGTTTTGAGCAATTTCAACAGGATTTTTATTTTCTGGTTCTGAGTAAACCTCGACACCTATTTGATCGCCAACAACATGCAGCTGATTGATCGCCGCTGGACGGTAAATATCACAAGCTACTAAAAGTGGTTTTTTATTTTTCTTTGTCTTTAAAAAGTTGGCTAATTTTCCTGAAAAAGTTGTTTTACCAGAACCTTGCAATCCTGACATTAAAATAATAGAAGGAGTTCCGGAAAGATTGATTCCGGCAACATCGCCTCCCATTAATTCTGTCAACTCGTCTTTTACCAGCTTCACCAATAATTGTCCCGGCTGAAGCGTTGTTAAAACATCCTGACCAATTGCTTTTTCTTTAACTTTGGTTGTAAAATCTTTAGCAATTTTAAAGTTAACATCGGCATCAAGCAAGGCGCGACGAACTTCTTTTAAGGTATCGGCAACGTTTACTTCTGTAATCTTACCGTGCCCTTTTAATATATGGAACGCTTTATCTAACTTATCACTTAAATTATCAAACATACTATTTTCTTTATTTGAAGTGCAAAGATAATCTAATTAGATATTTCAGGCAATTTTTATTTGAGAGCATTTAACTGCAAAGAACGCAAAGCTCACTATGCTATTTCTCGCAAAGGCGCGAAGTCGCAAAGAATATAAAACTTTGCGACTTTGCGAGATTAATTCATTTAGCTTAGAATTGAAAGTAAATAAAGGGCTGCGAACCTGCAACTGCCGTTGCGTAAACGATCCAGTAAACAAAGCCCAGAATTACAGCTTTTAGTAATAATGGCGTATTATCGAAAACCCATTTCATTTTTTCTGTAATAACCTCTGGTAAAAAATGCCAAACGTAACCAAACAGCATCAATAAAAATACATTTTTATATCCTAAAACTATGGTTTTCCAATTTTCTGGTTCAAATGTTAATTGTCCAATATTATTGATAACCTGCAAAGCTGTTTCGAAATCTCTGGCGCGGAAAAAGATCCAGCAGAAAACAACAAAATGAAATGTAATTACAATAGAAAAGAATTTCCACAACCAACTTGCACCTTCCTTTTTAGAAGGAAAAAGTTCCATGAATATTTTATGAACCGCCAAAGCCAATCCGTGTAAAGCCCCCCAAACGATAAATTGGGCTCCGGCCCCATGCCATAAGCCTCCTAAAAGCATGGTTGTAAACAGATTAAAATTGGTTACCAGTGTTTGGTTTTTCTTTTTTGAAAGTAAAAAGGACAAACAAAAAACAATAATTGACCCAATAGCAATTGCTAACGGAATAATGCTAGTATTGATATTTGTAATTCCCCAAAGCAATAATCCGAAGAAGAATAAACTTGGAAATAAAAATCCGGCGAATGAACCTTCACGATTTCCTCCTATTGAAATATACAAGAAATCTTTTAACCAGGTTGACAACGAAATGTGCCATCTTCTCCAAAAATCAGTAATCGAAACCGATTTGTAGGGTGTTCTAAAGTTAGTTGGTAATTTGAATCCTAATAATAAAGCAATTCCGATGGCCATGTCTGAATATCCTGAAAAGTCACAGTAAATCTGAATGGCATATCCGTAAGAAGCCATTAAATTTTCAAACGACGTATAAGTCATTGGAGTATCAAAAACACGATCAACGAAGTTTATCGAAATGTAATTTGAAATAACCGTTTTCTTGATTAATCCTCCAATAATCAAAAACAACGCATTGTTTACATCTTGTCTCGTCAGATTTAATTTTTGATAAATCTGAGGAAGAAAATCTTTTGCTCTTACAATTGGCCCTGCAACTAACTGCGGGAAAAACGAAACAAAAAACAGATATTCGATATAGTTTTTTGTCGGTTTAATTTCTTCCCGATAAATCTCAATAATATAACTCATCGACTGAAAAGTATAAAATGAAATTCCTACCGGAAGAAAAACATTATGAAGCTCAAAATGACCATTAAACATATCATTGTACGTAACGATCATAAAGTTCATATATTTGAAATAGCCCAACAATCCTAAATTCAGGATTACGCTTATTACCAAATATACTTTTTTGGTACTGTCTTTTGCTGTATTGTAAATAATCTGACTCAAACCATAATCAACTACAGAGGATAGCAGTAAAAGTAAAAAGTAAACTCCGCTTGACTTATAATAAAAGAAAAGCGAGAAAAGAATAACATACGTTAATCTCAAATAAAATGTCTTTCGTAAAAAAAAGCCATACACAAAATAAAAAACCAGAAATAAACCTAAAAACAAACCCGTATTAAATAATAATTTTTCTTCCGGATTGTATATAAACCAACTTTTAGCCTCTTCTAAGGTAACTGCACCAAAGTTTTGAACAAACCAATTATTTATCCTATCAATTGTAATCAACTTAATTTTTTAATTTAAAATTATTGTATGCGTTTAAAAATGCCTGTGTAAACAAATCTCCTTGCTTCTCGTATCCTTTTTTAGAATAGTGAACCCAGTCCGGACCAATTAATCCTTGAATTTTTAATTGATTAATTCCGTGCATTCCACCAAATTCATCATATAAATCCCAAACGGCAACATTATCCGTTTCGGCAATTTGAATTATACTTCTAGCATAATCGTAAACATAAGTATTAGTTCTTTTTCCTTTAAGAAAAGATGGAGGCGGTGTCATCACAATTATAGAAACATTGGTATTTTGTTCTTTTATATTTTTTATAAACTGACGCAATTGCTTAATATATGCATCTGCTTCTACATGATCATAACTTTCATTGGTTCCTAATGAAAACACCAACAAGTCCGGATGCAAAGCTTTTAACTGTTCAAAAAACAGCGGATATTTATTATAATCTGAAAACTTAGCTCCGTTTACTCCTATACTGCTATAAGTTACTCCTGATGCATCTTTCTCTAAAACAATTCCGTTAAGTTCGTATTTTGATGCATTTTTATTCGGAATCAAATAAATTTTATCTAATGCTTTTTCAGATTTATAATAATGTGAAAATGAATCTGATTCTATATTTAAAGGAACAAATTCTGAGCTTTTAAAGTTTTTTGGTTTGGTTTCGTTTGTTGGAATTTTTAAAATTCTTCCTGCGCGAATATTATCTGATTTTAATTGATTTGCTCTTTTAATTTCAGCTACAGAAACATTGTATTTATGTGCAATTATCGAAATTGCCTCTCCTTTTTTTATTTTATGTATAACTACTTTTTGCTCCGTTCCTTGAATAATATTAGTTTGAGATGCTACTGCCAAATCAAACATATTTTGGTTTTGAGGTGTAATAATATGAATCGAATTAAACTTATAGGCCGCATCTTTAATATTCATTTGCACTGCAAAACCGGCATCATCTCTCCAAAGTCCAATTCCGCTTAATCCCACCGGATTATTTTTTACTGGACTAATATTCCTGTAACTTTGCCAAGTTCTGTTAGAAGAAAATCGTTCGTTGTAAGAACCATTTGTTTTTGCAAGCTGATACGGAAAAACGAAACCTCGTCCTGCATTTCCAAATTTCTTCTGTAGATTCTTTCTGATTTCATTGGTCATTAAATCGCCTTGAATATGAGAATCTCCAATATGTACGATTTTTATTTTCTGATTGCTTTTGCTTTCATTCTCCTGCAATTTTTTGAAAACATTTTCTAATACTTTTGCATTATAAATTTGATTTTCATCATAAGATTCAATCGCTGCACTGTCGATTTTACTTCTCATATTTTTAGTTATTGGATTTGAGACCGAATTTTGTGTTTTGTTGTTTGTGGAGAAAAAAAGACAACAAAAGAAAATAATAAGTTTATTCATTTACAGTATCGTTTTTTACAGAAACAGAATCTGTGCTTGTTTTTCGTGCTGCTCTTTGCTGGCGAGGCGCAGCATCATGTTTCTCTCGAAGTATCTTATATTCTTCGTAACCTTTATTTAGCTGATCATATAATAATCTTCCGATTGCTTTTGCGCCTCGTTGATTAAAATGTGTATAATCTTTATTGGCTCTTGCCGGAGTTTCATCAGCCCATTTAACCATTGATCCGTCTCCTCCCATTAAAGTATACAAATTCACAAATCCGGATTCTGATTCTAAAGCATATCTTTTTTGTGCTTTCATTAGCGGAACAACTGCCGAATCTGTTTTCATTTCTAAATCATATTTGGTTGATTTATCAGCAGTAGAAACAATTAAAACAGAAACTCCCGGAAAACATTCTCTTATTTTGGACACGGCTTTTTTCATACCTTTTTCATACCAATGGTAATTTTTACTACCATAATTCAGTACATTGGTTCCGTAATGCAAAACAACCAAATCATATTTTAGATTGTTATTAAATGCTCTCATTACCTCAGCATCAAACATTGAAATTGGTAAACCTGAATTTCCTCTTTGTGAAAAATTATCAACGTGAACACCGCTTCCGTTATCAAAATTGAAACCATAAATCGGAATAGAATCGGCATCAACAAAATTAGCTTTAAATGCCTTTATACTTCCTGAAGTTACTTTTAAGCTGTTTACCAAATTACCTGGAACAAGATTTTTTCGAAGTGTATCTTTACCAACAATAAAGTTCACGTTTCCTCTTTTGCCTGATTTTCCATAAAACAAAACGGGATTATCTAAAGTCGTTGCATATTTATTGGTTCCTGCTTCGTATTGCACCCATGTTGGCTTGGATTTGTCGTTTGCAAAAAACACATGACCGTTTACTCCAAACGGACTTACTGGTTTTTTTACATTTAAATATGATTGCGTTTTCCAATTTTTAGAATATGAAGACTTTACAGAACCTCGCGAAGCCGCAGATTCTGAAGTTATGGAAACAAAACCAACGCCATTTCCGCCAAAACGTTCCTGATAATTCGTTCTTACATCCTGAACGATTAAATCGCCATCTGTCATTGAATCTCCGTAATAAGCAATTCTGACTTTGTTTTGCGGATTTTGCTCTAACTGATATAATTTTTCGTAGAAAGAAATCAGGTACTGATATCCTTTATAGTTTTCAAAAGTTTCAGTAGGAAATTCAATTCCTTCTGAAGTCTTGTAAACGATTTTTTCCTGTGCTTCTTTTTTTTCAATTTCAACTATGCTGTCGCTTTCTTCAGATATAGAATCATTAGATACCGACTCTAAAAGCAAACTATCTATCAGCACGTTTTTAGAATCGATTTTACTATCAGAGAATATTTTATCTGGTAAAATTTGTTTAAATCCAATAAAAGCTAATAAAGCTAATGCTACGATTGCAAAAGACTGAAAAAAATAAGATTTTGTATTCACTTACTAAACTATAAATTTGAGATTGGAATAACAAAAACTAGAAGTATTTAAAATTCCTATTAATTCCTTATAAAAATAATGCGCAAAGATAGAACTAAACATTCATTTTTAATTCATTTTAACAATAAAGAAATAAAAAAAAGAGGCTAAACGAATCTAACCTCTTTATCAAAAAAAATAAAAAAAACAAAGTTATTAACTAATTGATAATTGAATATTATTAACTCTTATTCTTAAGTCACACTTTTATCAGGTGCTAAAATGTTTTCTTAGAATGTTGTAGTGCTGTTTGCCTGATAAGCAAAATTGAAAGTATAAAACCCAGTATCCTCCGTTTTTAATGGGTCTGGGGTTACAGGAGCCCCTTTATAGTAGCTCAAAATTTCGAATTTTGCATATTTACCATCATGCGTTTTTATAACAAAAACTTTTCCAGCAATAGGTGAAATAATATGAGAGTTCATATCATAATTATACCAACCCTTTCCACTTCCTTTAGGAATTGCATAAACAGTAGCTGCATCCTGAGCAAAAGCAGAAGCCGCAGGATATAACGTTACGCTGGCGAATGTTCCCGAAACGATACTGGCTGCACCAGATCCTGTTCTGTTTGGTTCATTATCAGTCATTTTAACTCCTCCATTTACGATAATAGTTGTAGTATTGAAAGCTACGTCCCAATTATCAGTGGTAACGACTTTATTTTCTGAAAAACTGAACTTCGTATATCCTGTTTGTGACGCATCAAGATTAGAAACTTTTACAGTTTCAACTGCCGGAACTGTATTATCATTGTTATCATCACTACTACAAGATGCAGTAAAAAGTACTAAAGCTAAAAGAGAAAGTTTTAAAAATTTTGTTTTCATGGTAAAAATGTTTAAATAAATATTGATTAAAAATTATATTGAATTCTTGTAAAAAGCTGTCTTCCTGCAAGATTTGGTATCTGAGTAGAATCTGTATAATCAAATAAATTATTAGCTCCTGCCTGAAGCAATAATTTGTCCGTAATGTATTTTGAAATTGACAAATTGATTAAAAAATAATCATTTACAAATTGGTCGTATTTGTCCAGAATGTTATTGTTGTTGGTATCAAAGAGTCCGTATTGGCTACGGTAGAAAACGCGTAAATTGATATCCGTTTTTATTTTCGGAATTGTGTACCCAAATTTAATATTGGCTGTATGTTTCGATCGATTGTATAATCCGAAATAATCTGATTTACTAATCTGAACCGTTTGTAATTGTGAATTTCGGATGTATTGGTGTTCTTCAAAATTATCAACAACAGATTTGTCTTTAGCTATTAAATACTGATACCCTAACGAAACAACAAATTCTTTAGTAAAACTATAAGTTGAATTATACTCTATACCATAAGTAAATATTTTATCGTAATTCGTATAACTAAAAATATTCTGACCATTTATTTTTTGAGCTACAACCTGTGTATCAATTAAATTATCAATTAAATTATAGAAAGCATTTACATCTATTTTTAGTTTGTCTCTTTTGTAAAAACCTCCAAAGTTGAAATTAATTGAACTTTCAGCTTCTAATGGTTTGTCAAAACTTATCCCTGCTGTTCTGGACAAAAGCTGCCCCTGTTCTTCAAATTCGGTTAAGCGATCTTCTGCAACATTATATCCTAAAACGGTATACCCAACTGAAGGATTGGTAAAATCGAAAAATAATTGTCTGAAATCTGGTGCTTTGTAACCGTAACCAACTGACGATTTTAAAGAAAAACTATTATTAAACTTATAATTCACAGCTAGTTTCGGACTAAACTGCGAGGCGTATTCGCTATGATTATCATATCTGAATCCGGCAAGAATATTCAATTTTCCTGATGGGTTGTAATCGTATTGTAAAAAAATATATTGCGAATTAAAATTTACATTGCTTTCAAAATAGGTTCTGTCAAGGGTTTCATAATTTAAACCCACTCCGGCAGTTAATTTGTCATTTTTTATCGAAAAAGTGGTTCTGACTTCAGGTCTGAAGAGCCATTGGTCATAATACGTTTTCTCAAAAAGCACATTATTTTCATCATTTAAAAATGAATCATTTATATAATTGGTCGTATATAATTCGTATTCAGAATATACTTTAGAATTCCATTTGTGTTCAAGCTTTATCTGTGAATTCCATTCGTTTTCTTTTGCTTCACCAATATAGGTTTCGGATTCAATCTCAGCAACATTATCGGCTTTCTGATTAAAAAAACGATTGTTTACAATTAATTTCAGGTTTTTTGAAAAATCGTAATATAATTTTGGCTGAATGGTAGTATTATGATATCCTTCTACATTTTTCAGGGATGTACTTTTATCCAAATCATATCCATCAGTTGAATAATAATTAGCAAACAAATTAGCCGCAAATTTCTTTTTCTTCCAAAGAACATTTGCATTCACATCATTGGTATTGAATGTTGCATATCTGTAAGACAGATTACCCGAAAACACATCTTTTACTGGTCTTTTTGTAATTACATTAATCACTCCGCCCATAGCTTCTGAACCATATAAAGCTGATGATGCACCTTTTACAATTTCAATTCTCTCAATATTTCCAACAGAAACCCTTGATAAATCTAAAACTCCTGATGTTCTCCCCACAAGTGGGACACCATCAATCAGAATCATGGTATACGCTGCATCTAATCCCTGCATCTGAATACCTTCGAAACCACTTTCATCCGGAATCAAAATAATTCCTGTCTGCTCACTTAAAATTTCGTTTAATCTGGTAACCCCTGATTTCACAATTTGCTGAGATGTAATGACTGTCATGGGTAACGGCAACGATGAAAGTACTCTCTCCGTTCTAGTACCGGTAACAACCATAACTTCTGATAATTCATTTGCAGCAACACTGTCTTTTTGTATTTCCTGCGCAACAGTAATCTGACAAAAAACAAACAGCATAAAAAGGGTAATTTTATTTTTCATTATTTTTATTCAGTCTTAATAACCAATGCAAATATATAATTATTTTTATTTATTCTAAATAAGTTTTATATATTTGCCAAAAAAAATTAAACCAATAATAATTATGATTACAAAAAGCCTCTACTTATCAGCCGTTATGGCTTTAACTTTCGGTCTTGGTTTCAGTCAGGATAAAAAACAGCAGGACATCAAATCAATCAAATCTATGTGTGGGTGCTATGAAGTAAAATTTAATTTTGCAGAAACTTTTCAATATGCAAAAGATTCTGCAACTTACAAACCTTCACAAACCAAACATGAATCGGCTCTGGAATGGGTAGAATTAGTAGAAGATACGCCTAACAAAATTGTCTTGCAGCATTTATTAATAGTAAGCGACGATATGATTATCAAACACTGGAGACAAGACTGGCTTTACGAAAACACTGATTTATATTTATTCGACAAAAACACTTCATGGAAGTATAAAAAAATGGACAAGAAAGCAGTTAAAGGCCAATGGACACAAAAAGTATATCAGGTAGATGACAGTCCAAGATACGAAGGAACTGCAACATGGGTTCATGTTGATGGGAAGGATTACTGGGCCAACATTGCTGATGCACCACTGCCAAGAAGAGAAATGACAAAACGTAATGATTATAATGTTTTAAAGAGAAGAAATATTCATGAAATTACCGCTTCAGGGTGGAATCATGAGCAAGACAATGACAAGCTAATTAGAGATGACAGTGGAAAAGATGTTTTGCTGGCACAAGAAAAAGGGTTTGATGTCTATACCAAAGTTGCTGATAGTAAATGTATTGCCGGTCAAAAATGGTGGGCAGAAAACAATGCCCTGTGGAAAAATGTTCGTGATAAATGGCAAACGCTGTTTGACAGACATCAGGATTTAAACTTAGAAGCCAAAGTAGATAGAAAAGCACTTTATTCACTTTTGTTTGATTTGAAACCAAATGCCACAAAAGCAGAAACCGACATCATTATTGATAAGTTCGTGAAAAAATAAATTGTTTTGTGTTAGTTAAAAGAGCCGAAAGTTTTTTATGACTATCGGCTCTTTTTATGGCTGCTTATTTCGAATTAATAATTATGTAACAAACCTTTTTTTTACATTCTTTCCGGAACTTCAATTCCTAATAAAGCAAAAGCTGCTTTAATAACTTCGGCAACTTTTTGCGAAAGCTGCACTCTGAATATTTTTTTAGTCAAATCAACTTCTCCTAAAATATGTACCGACTGATAGAAAGAATTATACTCTTTTACTAGGTCATAAGTATAATTCGCAATCAAAGCCGGACTATGATTTTGAGCCGCATTTTGAATTACTTCCGGGAAAAGTTCGATTTGTTTTACGAGTTCTTTTTCTTTTTCGTGTAATTCTTCAATATTCGTTTTAGCAGAAAAATCAAAATCAGCTTTACGGATGATCGATTGAATTCTCGCATAGGTATATTGAATAAACGGACCTGTATTTCCAGCAAAATCAACAGATTCTTCAGGATTAAACAAAATACGTTTTTTAGGATCTACTTTTAAAATGTAATATTTTAAAGCTCCAAGCCCAATTGTTTTGTACAATTTCGCTTTTTCTTCCGTAGAATAACTTTCCAGTTTTCCTAAATCTTCAGAAATTTGTTTGGCTGTATTGGTCATATCCTGCATCAGATCATCAGCATCTACAACAGTTCCTTCACGGCTCTTCATTTTTCCTGATGGTAAATCAACCATTCCGTATGATAAATGATATAAACTTGAAGCCCAGTCAAAACCTAATTTTTTCAAAATCAGGAATAGAACTTTAAAGTGATAATCCTGCTCGTTACCAACGGTATAAACCATTCCGCCAACATCCGGCATATCTTTTACACGCTGAATAGCGGTTCCAATATCTTGTGTCATATAAACCGCTGTTCCGTCTGAACGCAACACAATTTTACGGTCTAAGCCTTCGTCTGTCAAATCAATCCAAACAGAGCCGTCAGGATCCTTTTCGAAAACACCTCTGTCAAGTCCAACCTGAACAACATCTTTTCCTAATAAATACGTATTGCTTTCGTAGTAATATTTATCAAAATCAACTCCAAGATTGGTATATGTTACAGCAAAACCGTCATAAACCCATTGGTTCATTTTTTTCCAAAGTGCAATTACTTTTTCATCTCCGGCTTCCCATTTCTTAAGCATATCTTGTGCTTCAATAATAATAGGCGCCTGTTTTTTTGCTTCTTCTTCCGTTTTGCCGGTTTCTATTAATTGATTGATTTCACCTTTATACGCTTTATCAAACTCAACATAATATTTACCAACTAATTTATCTCCTTTTAAATTTGAACTTTGAGGAGTTTCACCGTTTCCAAATTTCTCCCATGCCAGCATCGATTTACAGATATGAATTCCACGATCGTTGATGATTTGAGTTTTATACACTTTTTTACCCGAAGCTTTAATAATTTCAGCAACAGAATACCCTAATAAATTGTTACGGACGTGACCTAAATGAAGCGGTTTATTTGTATTAGGCGAAGAATATTCTACCATTATGGCCTTGTCCTCCGGATTTGGTGTTACATATCCAAATTTAGAATTGTCTTTTATTCCATTAAAGAAATTCAAATAATAACTGTCTGCAATTACAATATTCAGAAAACCTGAAACTACATTAAAACGGGCTACTTCTGAGACATTTTCTACCAAGTAATTTCCGATTTTATTTCCTAATTCAGCAGGATTACTTTTAATCAATTTCACTAATGGAAAAATGACCATTGTAATATCGCCTTCAAACTCTTTTCGGGTAGTCTGATATTCAATTTTATCAACAGTAACATCAAATAGTGCTTGTATGGCGCTTTGTATAGAAGGAGTAAGAATTTGTGATAATGACATGTAAACTTATTTTTAAAGTGTGCAAATATACTGCTTATTCATCAATTACAGAAAACGAAAAACATAATAAATATCAAACAACAATTAGAAATACTCATGAGCAGACTGTTTATAATTGTTAAAATTATCGAAAAATCAAAACACTAATCTCTTGCAGAACAGAGGATGTAAGAAAATTTTAAAATTTTCTTATTAAATTCTTGTAACAAATCGTTAATAAAAAAGTCTTATTAACAAATTTCAATACAATCATCAATCAAATCAAATAATCAATCAACAAATTATGAAATTAAAATTTTTTCTGTTCGCATTACTGGGTGTAATTGCGACAGCTCAAGCCCAGAACACGGGAACGATATACGGGAAAATTATTGAAAAATCGAATAATACGCCCATTTCTTATGCAACCGTTTCGATTAAAGACAACGGAAAAGTAGTATCCGGAGTAAACACAGATGACAACGGAGATTTTACTATTAAAAATCTGGCTCTTAAAAGCTACACAATCGAAATTCAGTACATTGGGTTTAGAAAATATATTGGTTCTGTAATTTTAAGCGACAATAAAAAATCTGCAACCGTAAATGTTTCTCTGGAAGAAGAAGCAACACAGCTTAAAGGCGTTAACATTGTCGCCGAACGTTCTACAATTGAACAAAAAATTGATCGTAAAGTAATTAATGTTGGTAAGGATCTGACAACTGCAGAAGCTTCGGCATCTGACATCATGAATAATATACCATCTGTAAACGTAGATCAGGACGGAAAACTTTCTCTTCGTGGAAACGAAAATGTGCGTATATTAATTGATGGAAGACCAACAAACCTTGATCCGGCGCAATTGCTAAAACAAATTCCGTCAACATCTATTAAAAAAATTGAGTTGATTACAAATCCGAGTGCAAAATACAATCCTGAAGGCATGTCGGGAATTATCAATATTGTTTTACACAAAAATGCTAATACCGGTTTTAACGGAACTTATAGCGGGGGAATTACCTTTGGACAAACTGCAAAATACAATCAGTCTTTGGATTTGAATTACAAAACCGGAAAAGTAAATTTCTTTGGAAATGCAGGTAATAATTTTGGAACTCACTTTAACGACGGATTTATCACAAAAACTGATAAAAGTATTACTCAAAATTTAGACATTTCCAATGAAGACGATTCCTATTTGTACAAAGTTGGTATGGATTATTTAATTAACGACCATAATACTTTGTCGTTTTATACGACTCAAAATAAAGCAACAGGACTTGGTTTTGTAAATACTGACATTGACTACCTTAATTCACCTGAAGAAATCAGTAACATCTATCAAAAATCAAGATATCAAGGACCAAACCAAACCGGAACTTATAATTTAGCCTATAAACATATCTTTAAAAAAGAAGGCCATACACTGGATTTTGAAGGAAATTATAGCAAGACAGAAGAAACTCAGAATGCCTCTTTTGATACTCAAACCATAAAAACTGATCATACATCCAACAGCATTTTTTATAATGATTTCATAAATGATGAACGAAAACTAAGCACTTTAAATATTGATTATGTAAATCCGTTAAACGAAAAAACTACTCTTGAAGCAGGTGCAGAAGCCAGAATAACCAGGTCAGAGAACAATTACAATACAAGTAACCCGCTTGCTCCATTTGCGGTTTCTAATTATACTTATGATACCGATATTTATTCAGCTTATGTAACTTTTGGTCAAAAATTTACCAAATTAAGTTATCAGATAGGAGCTCGTTTTGAGGGTTATAAGGTAGCTGCTAATTTTAACCATGGTTTCGAAAAATTTGATGATGATTATATTACATTGTACCCATCAGCCTATTTAACTTATAATGTGAACGAGAAAAACACTTTACAACTGAGCTATAGCCGCCGTGTTGACCGCCCTAGTTTAGAGCAGACAAAACCTATTCGCGAATTTTCTACCCCATTGGTAACCTCATTTGGAAATCCTGAATTAAAACCTCAGTTTACCAATTCTGTAGAACTAAATTATACCAAAACGTTAGAAAAAGGAAGTTTTACAACAGGTGTTTTTATCAGAAGCATAAATGACCAAATCAGCAGAGTTATAAAACCGGATGAATCAGATTTAAGTGGTAATAAACAAGTTTTGACTTTTACCAATTATGATCATAATACCGCTTATGGATTTGAAGTTTCTCTTAATTACAAAATCACAAAATGGTGGGATATCCAGCCATCTATCGACTTTTCAAGCATTAACCAGCAGGGAGTTGTTTTTGTGTATGATGAAACACAAAACCCAAAAAACAGTGCAGAGGACAGAACTGTTACAGTTGCTGCATTCAATGGCCGTATGAATTCGAACTTTAAGGCTACAAAACGTTTAAGCTTTTTATTGTTTGGATTTTACAGAAGTTCCGTTGAAGATATACAGCAGGAAAGAAAAGAAATGTATAAAATGGATATTGGTTCACGCTATACTTTATTAGATAACAAAATGAATTTAAGCTTACGTTTTAATGATATTTTCAACACTATGAAATATGCTTTTGATACTCAATATCCTTATCCGCAATCAGGTCAGTTTACATGGGAAAGTCAAACTGTTTATTTAGGTTTAACTTACAATTTTGGAGGTGGAAAAATTAAAAAATTGCAACGTAAACAAAGAGAAGACAATACTAATAAAGGTGGTGGCGGAATGTTCTAGTTGCCATTTTTATTGATCAACTTTCATATTTAATTAGCACTTGTAGAGAAAAAGGCCTGAAGTTTGCCAGCTTCAGGCCTTTTTTTATTTATTCAATCTTTATAAAAAATTTCGAATTTCTTTTACTTCTTCGGGGTTAGCAGATTCTGTATCATCCGTAATCGCTGATGAATGATAAAAAGTAGGTTCTAATTGTTCCTGTAATAATTTAATATTTGAAGATCGTAATCCTCCGCCAGGCATAATTTCAATTCTGTTATTGGCTAATTTTTGAATTTTCTGCAGATTAAAAACACCTTCTTCAACATTTAATTCCTGTCCAGAAGTTAAAATGGTTTTAAAACCACAATCTATAACATCTTCTAAAGATTGCTCAACATTTTTAACCACATCAAAAGCACGATGAAAAGTACACGAAAGTGGCTGAGCCAAACTGACTAGTTCCTGATTTTTCTTTATATTTATGCTGCCGTCTTCATTTAAAATTCCAAAAACAAAACCATCAACTCCTAATTTTTTAAACTGTTTAAGATCTTGTTTCATTTCAATAATTTCTTCATCAGTGTAAAGAAAATCTCCACCTCTCGGTCTAATGATAACATGCATTTTTATGGAAAGTTTTTCGCGAACCCTTACCGCTAAAACATAATTAGGTGTTGTACCGCCAAGTTGCATATTTTCACACAATTCGATTCGATCTGCTCCGTTTTCCTGAGCAATTATGGCTGACTCGTAGTTGAAACATGCTATTTCTAATTGATTTTTTTTCATTGTATCTTTAATTCAAATAGAACAAAAACCAAATATAAAAAAAACCTGTTTCAAAACGAAACAGGCTTTACAAATATCTTTAAGCTAAATTACCATTTGATAATAGCACTTGCCCAGGTAAATCCGCTTCCGAAGGCTGCTAAAACAACTGTATCCCCTGATTTGATTTTGCCTTGTTCCCAAGCTTCGGTCAAAGCGATCGGAATAGAGGCTGCCGTTGTATTTCCGTATTTCTGAATATTATTATGAACCTGATCGTCTGATAATTTGAATTTATTCTGAATGAATTGTGAAATCCTCAAATTAGCCTGATGCGGAATCAGCATATCAATATCAGATACTTGTAAACCATTTGCTTCCAAACCTTCATTGATAACTTCGGCAAAACGAACTACTGCATTTTTAAACACAAATTGGCCATTCATGTATGGATAATAACTTTCATCATTAGGATCATTATCTGCAATAATATCCGTTACCCAACGCGCTCCCATTCCTGGCGCCTGCAAAGCCAATTCTTCGGCATGCTGCCCTTCTGAATGTAAATGCGTTGATAAAATTCCTTTTGTCAAATCTTCTTCCCGACTTAAGACTGCCGCTCCTGCTCCGTCTCCAAAAATTACGGAAACACCACGTCCTCGAGTTGTCATATCTAGTCCTGTAGAATGTACTTCTGAACCAATTACCAAAATGTTTTTATACATTCCGGTTTTAATATATTGATCTGCAACAGAAATCGCATACACAAAACCTGAACATTGATTTCTAACATCCAATGCTCCAACAGTTCTTAAACCTAAATCACGCTGAACTAAAACTCCTGGTCCAGGAAAATAATAATCAGGACTTAATGTAGCAAAAACCACAAAATCAATATCTTCTTTGGCTATGCCTGAACGTTCAATAGCTATTTTAGCTGCTTTTACTCCCATTGAAGTTGTTGTATCTTCTCCACGGATAATATGTCTTCGTTCCTGAATTCCGGTTCGTTCCTGAATCCACTCATCATTGGTATCAATAATCTTAGACAAATCATCATTTGTCACAACATTTGAAGGAACATAATATCCTAAGCCCGCTATTTTTGAATGATACATATTCTTTTTTATTATTTGTTAAAAAAATGAACTGCAAATTTAAGTATAGTTTAAAACATTAGTATACAAATTACTCTTTTTTTCGCAATTAACAATTCAATAGGCTTTAAAAAATATTATTATATTCATTGTCTGCTTTTTAAAAAATTAATTTTGTTTAATAAATCAAAAAAATGAGACAAAAACTAAAAAAATGTAACAAGATTACAATACTTTAGTCTAATCAAAAGACATACTTGCTTTATAAACACAACATTTGAAATTATGAAATTAAAAGTTACCCTGCTTCTATTTTTAAGCATTGGCTTTGCTGCTTTTGCACAAGAAAACCTTACCTATCAAAAACCTTCTAAATCTATCCTTGAGTTAGCTGATTTTGATAGAGCCCCTTCAGTGTCAATGGATACTAAAAAAGAGTATATGCTCTTGTCTTATAGAAACACTTATAAAAGTTTAGATGAATTGAATCAGGATGAGCTTCGTTTAGCGGGTTTAAGAATCAACCCAACAACAAACATCTCAAGTTCTGTCACTTACATTAACAACATCAAACTAAGAAAGCTAAAAGACAAAAATGAAATTCAGGTTTCAGGATTGCCTGCAGAACCAAGAATAAGCAATTTATCCTGGTCACCAAATGAAAAGAAAATTGCTTTTTCGCATACTACAAATGCCGGGGTTGAATTATGGGTTGTCGATGTTGTAACTGCAAAAGCCAGCAAATTAACCGAAGCCAAAGTAAATGCAAATCTTGGAAATCCTTTTAGTTGGTATAATGACAATGAGTCTATTTTAGTGAAAATGATTCCTGCTAACAGACCCGCAATGTTAGATGCTAAAAAAGATTTACCTACTGGTCCAATTGTTTCTAACTCTGATGGCAAGAAATCTCAAAATAGAACTTATCCTGATTTGTTGAAAAACAAAAATGATGAAACTAACTTTGAGAACTTTATTACTGCTGAGTTATATAAAGTAAATTTAAACGGAAATGCTACCCTATATAAAGGAGCAGATATGTATGCGGGTGAAGATTTTTCATCAGATGGAAATTATTTGTTGATCACAACTATTCAAAAACCATTTTCATACATTGTCCCTTTAAATCGTTTTCCTCAAAAAACAGTTGTTTATGATTTGAGTGGAAAAGAAATTAAAGTGGTAAACGAAGTTCCTTTAAACGAAGTTATGCCCAAAGGTTTTTCATCTGTAAGAACTGGAAAAAGAAGTATGCGTTGGAGAAACGACAAGCCTGCTACATTAGCTTATACTGAAGCACTTGACGGAGGTGACCAAGGTGTTAAAGCAGAATTCAGAGATGAGGTTTTTCTTTGGGACGCTCCATTTGATAATGCTCCAACATCTTTAGTAAAAACGCAACAACGTTTTGCAGGATTAATTTGGGGAGATGAAAATACTGCTATTGTATATGATAGTTGGTACGATACTCGAAATACTAAAACTTATTTAATTAATCCATCTACAAACAATCCAAATCCAAAAGTAATTTCTGACAGAAACTCTCAAGATAATTATTCAGATCCGGGAAACTTTGAAACCTTTAAAAATCAATATGGCAAAAAAGTCTTAGCGATTGAAAATAACAATTTGTTTCTTATCGGTGATGGATTTACTAAAAATGGTCAATTCCCTTTTATTGATGAATTTAGTTTAAAAACATTAAAAACAAACCGTTTGTATACTTCAACATATACCGATAAAAAAGAAGATTTATTATCGATTGAAGATTTCAAAAAAGGTGACGTGTTAGTTCAAATTCAATCTAAAAATGATTACCCAAATTATTACTTTAGAAACATAAAACAAAAGAACAAATTAACTCAAATTACAGATTTTAAAAATCCATTTGAAAGCATTAAAAATGTTTACAAAGAAGTTATTAAATACAAACGTAAAGATGGTGTTGAATTATCTGGTACTTTGTATTTACCTGTAGGTTATGATAAAGTTAAAAAAGAAAAAATGCCTTTATTAATCTGGGCTTATCCAGCAGAATATAAGGACAAAAATTCAGCAGGTCAAGTAACTCAAAATCCAAATGAATTTACTTTCCCGTATTATGGCTCATTTGTATATTGGGTAACCAAAGGATATGTTGTTTTAGATGATGCTGCTTTCCCAATTATTGGAGAAGGAACAACAGAACCAAACGACACATTTATACCGCAATTGGTAGCAAATGCTGAAGCTGCAATTGATGCCGTAGATGCTTTAGGCTATATTGACAGAAAAAAAGTAGCTATTGGCGGACATTCTTATGGCGCTTTTATGACTGCAAATTTATTAACACATTGTAATCTTTTTGCTTGTGGAATTGCTCGAAGCGGTGCTTACAACAGAACATTAACTCCTTTTGGTTTTCAAAGAGAACAACGTAACTATTGGGAAGTCCCTGAAGTTTACAACACAATGTCACCTTTTATGAATGCTGAAAAAATGAAAACACCATTATTACTGGTTCACGGTGAAGCTGATAACAATCCCGGTACTTTTACACTACAAACGGAGCGTTACTACCAGGCTCTAAATGGTTTAGGAGCTCCTGTTAGAATGGTTCTTTTACCTAAAGAAGTCCACGGATACGCAGCTAAAGAAAATATTTTGCATTTACTTTGGGAACAAGATCAATTCTTAGAAAAATATTTAAAAAAGTAATTTACATTTCGTTTTCAAAACCATAAAAAACCCCTAAAAAGCTAAGCAATTTAGGGGTTTTATTTATAATTTTCCTTAACCTTTTAACCAGGCATTTTTAAGCTTTTCTTTTGAAGGGTCAGTAGCTTTAAAGGTTTCACTTTCTTCATATGGCAATTTTACAGTTCCTTTTATAGTTTGATCAGCACCACCACGTTTTATCTGAACCGTAATCGGATCATTTTCTTTCCAGTTTTCACTCTCACCAATTAAGTCATAAATATTCTCCAAAGAATATGCTTTTGTATTTATAGACAAAATAACATCTCCAGGTTTAAGATTTAAATTAGTAAAAAATGGATTTAGCTCAATATCCGGACGTACACTTATTTGTTTGGTTTGTTGATCTACTCCTATGTACGGAACTTGTCCCTTTATGAAAACCGAACCAGCTTTTTTCTCAGATGCTTTTGTTACTCCTACTTTTGCTAAATATTGATCATACGGAATTGGAGTTGTTCCCGCAACATAGGTTTTTAAAAACTCACCAACTTCAGGGTATGTCAATTTTGTGATTTTATCAAAAAGTTCATTATCATTAAATGGTTTTTCAACACCATATTCTTCAGACAATTTATGCATCAAATCAAGAATTCCTCGTTCACCATTACTTTTTTCTCTAATGATAATATCAATACACATCCCTATTAAAGCTCCTTTTTGATATACATTTAAATATTGATCTTTATATGGCTGTTCCAAAACATTTTTACTCATTACTGTAAACGACATCGTATCATTTAAACCTTTTGCTTGCTCAATTTTATCAGCAATACGGGTATAAAATTCGGATTCATCAATCAGCCCCTGATTAATCTGAAAAAGATTGGCAAAATATTCCGTAACTCCTTCGTACATCCATAAATGTTCAGACATCTTTGGAGCATTATAATCGAAGTATTGAATTTCTTTTGAATGAATCGTTAATGGCGTTACAATGTGGAAAAATTCGTGGGAAACTACATCTTTCATAGTTTCAACCAATTTTTCTTTGGGCATAGATTCCGGTAAAACAACTGTAGTAGCTGTTGGATGTTCTAAAGCTCCAAAACCATGTGCATCATCTTTTGCCATACTTGACAAATACACCAAAACAGTATATTTTTTAGTAGCGTTTACTTTTCCTAAAAAGTTTTTTTGGGCCGTCATCATTGTTTTCATTTCTGGAGTAATGCTTTCAGCAGTAAATTTTCCCGTTGGGGAATAAACAGCGATCAAAATATCCATTCCGTTAACGTTGAATGTAGTATAATCAGGTTTAGAATACATAATTGGATTCTCAACCAAAACAGCATAACGAGGAGTTGTAAAAACATCACTTGTTTTACTGGCATCTTCATCTGTCATTGAAGTTGCTCCCCAAAGTGTATCGGGATGTGTAATTGTAACTTTATAAGGAATATCTAATTTATCCTGAAAATATCCCACAAAACCATGTGTGTTAACCATAAAGTTGATTCCTGCATTAATGTTTGTTCCCGCTGGCGAAAACACATCATCATTACCAAAACCGGTTCCTTTTTCGGTATCAAAAGTATCTCCAACCAAATAGGTAATTGTTTTTAATTTTTTCGCATCTGAAATCGACCAGGAATTATCATCAATCCTTTTTACTGTTAAAGCATTTCCTTTTACATCGAAAGCCTTAAAACTATCTGAATATTTTCCGTAATTATCTGTAGAATAAGTTCCCGGAACAGTTTTAGGTATACTGTAAATTACTTCATCCGTTTTTATTTCCGGTGCTGTAACTGTTACCAAAACTTTATCATCTTTTACATCAGTAAGGTTAATATTGACCGCTACATTATTTTTCGCAGCACTTGATGTCCCTGTTTTACAGCTAAAAAGTGTAACCGCAAGAGCTAATGTGCAAATTATTTTTTTCATTTATTTAAAAGTTTAATTTTTTATATAAGTCTTACAAAATGCAAAACTGTTACAGTAAAGATATAAATAAAAAAAACTCCTGCAATTCAGGAGTTTTTTGTTAGTCTAATTTATTTTTTATATAATATTTTCCGTCCAAATCTTCATCAAAATCGTCTATTTTAACTGGTTTTGGTTTTGGTTTATTTGCGATTGCCTTCTTTTTCCACATCTCAAATTTTTCAAGAGGCATTTTCTTTTTCATTATTTCCAGAACTTCTTTTTCTGACAATCCAAATTCTTTTTTTATAATTTCAAATGGATTTCTTTCTTCTAATGCCAACGAAACAAGTTTTTCAGTTTGTTCCCAATTTAACTCTTTGCGGTTACTCTTTTTCATCACGTGAAAATTAATTCAAAATAGAGGTTAATGATTAATAGATTGATTTTCAATTTAAGTATCAATATTAATAAAAAAAATAATTAGTTGATCAGATAGAGTAATTTTTTTTTATTGATTTTAGTATTTTTTTTAAGGATGTGAATTTTCATAGAAAAATTTTTTAATTTTTCAATTTATCATTTATTCTTATACTATATATGTATTTTTAGTGTATTTAGAATGTAATTTTTCAAAAGTTTTGATAATCTGATTAAAGAAAAAGAGAAAACCAATTCAAAATCTGATTTTCCCTTCTAATTTTAAAGGCTAAAATTATTATTACGCTGCATGATCTTGCAGTAACGTTTTATAAACAAATCCTGCCACGATCGCACCTAATATTGGTGCCGCCCAAAATAACCAAACCTGAGACAAGGGCTCTCCTCCTGCAAAAATTGCCTGAGACAATGATCTTGCAGGGTTTACAGAAGTATTTGTAATTGGAATGCTAATTAGGTGAATTAATGTCAAAGCTAATCCGATAGCAATACCAGCAAATCTTCCGTTTGCAAATTTATCAGTCGCACCTAATATCACTAATAAGAAGAATAAAGTAAGTACAAATTCAGCTATAAAAGCTGATGACATAGAATAACCATCCGGAGAAAATGCTCCAAAACCATTAGATGCAAAAGCTCCGGCTTTAGTATTATCTATTGCATTTCCTGCTTTTCCTGACCAGATAATAAACAAAGTTCCGGCTGCAGCAAGTGCGCCAATACATTGTGCAATGATATACGGAATCAAATCTTTTACCGAAAACCTACCGCCAGCCCATAATCCAATAGATACTGCCGGATTAAAATGCCCTCCCGAAATATGTCCAACTGCATACGCCATTGTCAATACCGTCAAACCAAATGCTAATGAAACACCTGCAAATCCAATTCCTAATTCCGGGACTCCTGCTGCAAAAAGAGCACTTCCACACCCCCCAAATACAAGCCAATACGTTCCGAAAAACTCTGCAAATAATTTTTTCATAATAAATAATTTTAAATAATGGTTAATAGTTAAAAGGTATATTGGTATGCCCATAAAATCAACAACAGCTGTAAAGGCATACGTAGCAATAAAATCCATTTTGGTAAACCAAAACCTGCTTTTTTGTTTTGATACATGAAAAGATTTGCCGGAAACACTGCAATCAGCAAAGCTATAATTCCCCATGCAGCAAAATGACTCAAAACAGGCAGTATCAGGAGAAAGCCTAAAATTATTTCGGCAGTTCCGCTTAAAATATTTAATAATTTGGGGTTTGAAAAATAAGGAGGAATGATTTTAAGATACATCCCCGGAGATCTGAAATGATTAATTCCTGCAGCAATATAAAGCAAAGCCATTAAGTACAAATGCCATGGTAAATTCATGATAATCAGAGTTTAGTACGAATTTAATAAATTTAAAACACTTTTACTTCGAAGTATGATTTTTTTTACAAATAAATAAAATCAATACTTCTTCTTGAAATTAATATTCATAATAATGATAGCTAAAATAATCAGCACAATTCCAATCCATTGTAAAAAAATTACTTTTTCATTTAATAAAAAAAATGCCATCATCACTGAAACAGGCAGTTCAAGTGCCGAAACAATACTTCCTAAACCAATTCCGGTTAACGGAAAACCAGCATTCATAAGCATTGGAGGAATTATAGTTCCAAAAAGAGAAAGTACAATACCCCATTTCATGAAAATTGAAAAATTAAAAGGTGAATTTTGTGTAACTAATGCAAACAAAAAAACAATAACAGCACCACCTAATAGCATATATAAACTTCGTTGTGCGGAAGAAATTTCGACAGCAACACGATTTGCTGTAAACATAGTTGTTGTAAATGATGCAGCAGCAAGGATACCCCAGACAATTCCTCTCCAATCTAATGCAATATCGTTTTTAAGAATATTAGTTGCCAATACCGTTCCGACAAGAACGATAAAAACAGCAATTATTTTTTGAAGTGATGGCAATTTCTTTTCTAAAACCATTTCGAGCAAAACGCCCATCCAGACAGTTTGCATAAGGAGAACAATACCAATAGAAACAGGAATATATTTTACAGCCAAATAATAAAATAAACTAGTCATTCCCAGCGAAGTTCCGGCCAGCATTAAATTAAAAATATTTTTAGAAGTTGCTTTTACGACATTTTCTTTATGTTTTGCTTTTTGAAAAGCATTAATCAACAAAACTCCTGAAATACCTAATATAAATTGGGCAGTTGTAACTTCGGCAGTAGTAAAACCTTCCGTGTAAGCCATTTTTACAAAAGTCGCAAGCATACCGTAACTTGTAGCACCTAAAGCAACCAGAAAAACACCCTTCAGTACATGTTTTTGTGACATTTTGTTTTATTTAAAAAAATTAGCCTGCAAAGATAGTACTTAGTTTTTAGCTGATTGTTAAAAATTGGAAAAGGTGAAATTTGACTTTTTTGGATCTATTATATTTATTTCTGAAAAATTAAACCTTCAATCTCCTTGATTTAAAAAATTTCTTTATTTTGCAGCAAAATCTAAAACCCAATGAAAAAATTAATTATTGCATTTATTGCAATTGCCTTATTAACTGTCTCATGTGACAAAAAAGAATCAACTGACAGTTTACATATTACTGGAAACATAAAAGGATTAAAAGAAGGAACTTTGTATATTCAAAAATACAATGACACTATCCTTACAGCTGTAGACAGTATCAAAATTGATGGTAATTCAGCCTTCGAAAGCACTATTAAATTAGAATCTCCTGAAATGCTTTATTTATTCTTGGATCGTGGCGTTACCAATTCATTAGACAATAATATTATGTTTTTTGCTGAGCCTGGAAACATAAATATTGATACAAATCTTGATAACTTTATAAATGAAGCAAAAATTACAGGTTCAAAAAACCATGAGTTATATGAAGAATATCAAAAAGTAAACTCCCGTTTTAAAGATGAAAGCCTCTCTTTAATTGAAGCAAAATTCAAAGCTTTAAAAAGAAAAGATCAAAAAGCGATTGACAGTATTATAGTAAAAGGTGATTCAAACATCAAACGGAAATATTTATTCGCAACCAACTTTGCAATTAACAACAAAGACCACGAAATAGCACCATATATTGCCTTAGCAGAGATTTACGACATTAATATTAAATTTCTGGATACAATTCAAAAATCCATGACTCCTAAAGTGGCAAATTCATTATATGGTAAAAAACTTACCAAGTATGTAAACGATATTAAAAAAGAAGAAAATAAATAATTTGAAACTTTAATTAAGCAAAAGGCCTGAAAATTTTCAGGCCTTTTAGATGTAATCTATTTTAGAAAACGGTTTTTAAAATCAATATAAATAAAAAAGCCTCTCAATTGAGAGGCTTTTATGTTGGTCTACTAGGACTCGAACCTAGAAAGACTGCACCAAAAACAGTTGTGTTACCATTACA
>NZ_JBGQOF010000011.1:0-170418 GCF_052113665.1 Flavobacterium sp. W22_SRS_FK3
CGTTGACTACGCTTTACATATTTTATTTGATCTTCCATAACGATGCTTTTTGTGTATCGCTATTTCAGGACTAGACATTTAAAACATATAAAAAAAGCGTTCAATTGAACGCTTTTTTTATATGTTTTATTTCCATTTCAAAGTTTCCATAAGTCGCTGCATATCGTTTTTAATATAACTTGCTGCCGGCATAATAGAATCAAAATTTGGTTTTGCATAAAAATAAACTGATCCCGTTATAAAATGTTTTGTACTATCGGTCACATAAAACTGCGAGTTAGTAGCTGCATTTCCATTTACCTGATAAAACATTCCGTACACCTTGTTTTCAGGGTTTAAATACGGCTGTTCCAATATATCATCTGCCTTAATAACATGCTCATAGGTTAATTTCTGGGCATCTCTAAGTAATTTATCGATATTATTATTAACAGGTTTGTAAGTCAGATAAATCGTGGCTTTCATTTTTGGATATGTAATAGCAAAACCACACTCTTTTTCACCTTTTATCACTGCAGCTTCATTCATTTCAAAAGAAAAAGGACATGGATTTTGAAAGTTTACATATTTAGCTTCCGGGTAATCCAGCCGTAAAAAACCAGCTGGCTTGGGAAGCACTTCATCCTTACAACTGCACACAATTAATAATAGAGAAATTGTTGTCAGGAAAATTATTTTTTTTAACATTATTCAATTGTTACTTTTATTTGTTTAACACGTTTTTTATCAACTGCTTCTATGGTAAAAACACAGTTTTCAAATGCCACTTTTTGATCTTTTTTAGGGAAATTTCCAAGAATTTCGAGAATAAAACCTGCCAGTGTTTCTGCTTCACCTTTATGAGATTCAAAAACATCTTCATCAACATCTATAATTCTATAGAAATCTTTCATGTTTATTTTTCCTTCAAAAAGATAATTTTTATCATCAATTTGAGAGAAATTTAAATGCTCATCATCAAATTCGTCACTTATATCTCCTACGATTTCTTCAATTACATCTTCTAAAGAAACTAAACCGGACGTTCCTCCATACTCATCAACCACAATCGCAAGATGGCTTTTCATATTCTGAAAGTCTTTAAGCAAATTATCCAGTTTTTTATTCTCCGGAACAAAAAAAGCTTCTCTAATTAAGGTTTTCCAGTCAAATTCGACTTTATCAATATGAGGCAATAAATCCTTAACAAATAAAACGCCTTCAATTTGGTCAATATTATCGCGATAAACCGGAATTCTTGAATATCCTTTCTCAATTATTTTGGCGTAAATTATTTCGAAAGATTCTGATATTTCCAATGCAAAAATATCTATTCTCGGACTCATTACCTGTTTGGTATCTGTATTTCCAAAAGAAACAATTCCTTCTAATATTTTTTGTTCCTCACTTGATGTTCCTTCAGAATCTGTGAGTTCTAATGCCTGTGAAAGCTGATCCACCGAAAAATTAGTTTTTTGTTTCCCTAATTTATTATGCAAATATAAAGTAACTGCTCGCATTGGTAAACTTACCGGAGAAAGTAATTTATCTAAAAAAGCCATTGGATAAGCTATCTGTTTGGCAAATTTTATATTATTTCTGCTGGCATAAACTTTAGGCAGCACTTCCCCAAAAAGTAAAATCAAAAAAGTAACAACAATTACTTCTAAAATAAACCTCAATAAAGAGGAATTAATACCATCAAAAACATTTTTACCTACAAATGAGAACAGAATCACTACTCCAATATTTAAAAAATTATTGGCTACCAACAATGTCGCTAAGAGTTTTTTAGGCTTATCTAATAGGTTCGAAATTATTTTACCCTTAGGATTATTTTCCTGAAGGACATCGTCTATATCCTTTTGAGACAGGGAAAAAAAAGCTACTTCAGCACCTGAAACAATAGCTGACAAAAAAAGCAAAACCAATATTCCGACAAAACCAATAATTAAATTAGTGTCAGCTGATGCAAAAAACAAACTGGGCTCCGGGTCCAAATTAAAAAAAATTAGTTAAACAATTAAAAAGGCAAATCATTGATAGGCAAGCCCTCATTAGGAGTTTCAAAGTTAGTGTTTTTTGGTGATTCTGAAGGCTGATGTTGTTTATTATCTGTTTCTTTTTTTGTTGTCAGAAACGTAAATTCGGTTACCTGAATTTCGGTAGTATATTTTGTAATTCCGTCCTCAGCTTGCCATTGCCTTGATTTTATGCGGCCTTCAACGTATATTTTATCTCCTTTTGATAAATATTTTTCACAGATTTCAGCAGCTTTATTGCGGACAACTAAATTATGCCACTCAGTCGAAGTAATTTTTTCACTTGTAGATTTATTGATATACACTTCGTTTGTTGCCAATTGAAAGCGCCCGATGCAGTTACCTCCATCAAAATAATGCATTTTAACATCATCGCCCAAATGGCCTATCAACATCACTTTGTTTAATGTTCCGTTCATGATATAACATTTGTGTGTACCAAAGATACATTTTTTTTAACGTCTTATTTCTTCCTTTTCAATAAAATTATAAATAACAATAGGGAAAGGAAATGTTTTTAATTCACTATTATTCAATCCATTAGGAATAATTTCATCAATTTTAACTTTCCAGAATTGAATATGTAAATGCTGGTGGGAAAGTTTATGAATTACTGTTGCATGCGAACATTCTTCAACACATTTAATAGTATATGAGGCCAAAATGCCATGCTGAATTGTTTTTGAAATAAAATCAAAATCGACAATTTCATCAGTTTCCAGCAAAGGAAATTCATATAAATTATGCCAAATACCTTTTGAAGTACGTTTTTGAATTAAAGTGTTTCCTAAAACATCTTCTAAAATCAGATAATTAAAAAACCGATTGGTAATCTTTAACTTTTTAGATTTTACCGGCAAAACATCAACTTTCTTTTTTTGCAGAGCCAGACAGCTTTCATTAAAAACACAAATAGAACAATCAGGATTTTTGGGCACACATTGCAAAGCTCCAAATTCCATTATTGCCTGATTGAAAATTGCCGGATTATCTTTTGGCATCAATTCATAAGCTAGTTCTGTAAACTCTTTTTTAGTCGCAGGCAAAGCAATATCAGATTCGATATCAAAATAACGTGCAAGAACCCTAAATACATTTCCATCAACCACCGGAACAGCTTCATTGTAAGAAAAAGAAGCAATAGCAGCTGCTGTATATTGGCCAACTCCTTTTAATTTTAATAAATCATTATAAGTAGCCGGAAAAATTCCATTTAAATCATTTGCAATATATTGAGCGGTTTTATGCAAATTTCTGGCCCGCGAATAATATCCTAATCCCTGCCAAAGTTTTAAAACTTTCTCTTCATCCGCATTTGACAAATCAAATACGGTAGGAAATTCTTTGGTAAAAGAAAAAAAATAGGGCATTCCCTGCGCTACTCTTGTCTGCTGCAACATAATTTCTGAGAGCCAAATATGATACGGATTAACAGTATTTCGCCACGGCAAATCACGTTTGTTTTGTAAATACCAATTTATCAGAAAGTTATGAAATTTCATTGCAAAATACTTAGAATGCAAAAGTAAATGTTTATGTGATTAAAATTTAACGAATTAGCTTGATTAATTATTTTTTTAATTCCTATATTTGCAAACTCAAAAAATAGTACATCATTTAAAAAAATAAAATAGGAAAGAAAATGACGAAAGCAGATATCGTAGCGAAGATTGCAGAAAAACTAGGTCTTGAAAAAGGAGATGTTCAGGCAACAGTAGAAACTTTTATGGAAGAAGTAAAAACTTCTTTAGAAACTGGAGATAATGTTTATCTTAGAGGTTTTGGAAGTTTCATCGTAAAAACTAGAGCTGAAAAAACAGGAAGAAACATTTCTAAAAATACCACAATCAAAATTCCTGCACACAATATTCCTGCTTTTAAACCTGCAAAAGTTTTTGTAGAAGGAGTAAAAACAAATAACGAAGCAAAATAACACTATTAATTAATCATAAAATCGATACGATATGCCAAGTGGTAAAAAAAGAAAGAGACATAAGGTAGCTACTCACAAAAGAAAGAAAAGAGCGAGAGCTAACCGTCACAAAAAGAAAAAGTAGTTTTAAACTACTTTTTTCTTTTTAAACGTTCATTGAAATTGAAAAAAGACGAAAGAGTAAAGAAAAAAGAATATAGACATCAAAATCTATTCTCTTTGTCTATTCTCTACTAGTCTTCTTTTCCCCGGGTTCAATACCTGTTAAAAATATTGTTTAATCCATCCTTGCAGAAGTTGATGGTTTTTAGTTTTTCAGACTATATGGTTATTTCACCAATGACTGATAATTAATTACTGTAACTAATTCACGGATAAAAATTTACAAATGAATAAAGAATTAATTATTCGATCAAGTTCAGATTTCGTAGATTTTGCCTTATTAAAAGATGGAAAACTAATTGAATTACACAAGGAAGAAGAAAAAAGCAACTTTCAGGTTGGTGATATTTTTATTGCCAAAATACGAAAACCAGTTGCCGGACTTAATGCTGCTTTTGTAAATGTGGGCTTCGAAAAAGATGCTTTTTTACATTATCACGATTTAGGCCCAAACTTAGCTTCCCAACTGAAATTCATAAAACTTGTAAGCGCAGGTAAATTAAAAGATTTCTCCCTAAAAACCTTTCAGTTTGAAAAAGAGATTGACAAAGATGGCATCATTACTGATATTTTAAGTGCCAATCAATCTGTCTTAGTACAAGTTGTAAAAGAACCTATATCTACCAAAGGCCCAAGGATAAGCGCTGAGCTTTCATTGGCAGGAAGATTTATTGTTCTCGTTCCGTTTTCTGACCGCGTTTCTATTTCACAAAAAATAGAAGACAAAAAGGAAAAGGATCGTCTAAAAAAACTTGTATTATCGATCAAACCTAAAGGATTTGGTGTTATTGTTCGCACAGTAGCCGAAGGCAAAAATACAGCCGAATTAGAAAAAGATTTGCAGAACCTGCTTGGCAGATGGACTGCAATGTGTAAAAAATTACCAACTGCTCATCATCCATCCAAAGTATTAGGAGAACTCAACAGAGCTTCTTCAATATTGAGAGATGTTTTTAATGATACCTTTAGTGGTATTCAAATAGATGATGAAGAGTTGTACCATCAAACGAAGGATTATTTGCAAGAGATTGCACCTTCAAAACAATCAATTGTGAAGTTTTATCAATCAAACGACACTCCGATTTTTGAGAAATACAATATAGAGAGACAAATCAAAACTTCTTTTGGAAGAACGGTTTCGATGAGCAAAGGTGCTTATCTTATTATAGAACATACTGAGGCTCTTCATGTTATAGACGTAAACAGTGGAAATCGTTCCAATAAAGCCACCAATCAGGAGGATACAGCCATGGAAGTAAATATGATTGCTGCCGCTGAAATTGCCAGACAACTTCGTCTGCGTGATATGGGCGGAATAATCGTAGTAGATTTTATCGATATGTCTAATCCCGAAAACAGGAAAGTTTTGTTCGACTTCTTGCGAGAAGAAATGAGCGACGATAAAGCAAAACATAAAATCTTACCGCCTAGTAAATTTGGCCTGGTTCAAATTACCAGACAACGCGTAAGACCGGAAGTTAATATTAAAACCAGAGAAGAAGATCCAAACAATGAAAATGGCGAAATTGAAGCACCAATTTTAATCATTGATAAAATCGCATCCGATCTGGACAGAATTTTAAAAAACCACAATAAAGTAGTACTTAATGTACATCCGTTTGTGGCTGCATACCTCAGTAAAGGTTTTCCATCCTTACGTTCAAAATGGTTTTTTGAGCATAAGAAATGGGTGAAAATCATACCTCGTGACGCTTACACGTACTTAGAATACCATTTCTACGACAAAAAAGGAAATGTTATTTCAGAATAAAATAAAAACCGCCTCTCGAAAGACTGGCGGTTTTTTTATGCGTCTTTGCGAGTAAATCTCGTCTTCAAAATTTGGAATTTAGGTTTTTAAAATTGGAACTTGTTTTACTAGGAGCTATTTCCAGCTATCCGCTTGTATCTTTTTCTGGCTAAAAGAGCCAGAAAAAGGATACCGCTCCTATCTGGGCTAGGGCTCTCATTTTCATGAGAACCTTTAATACTTTGAGATATCTTTGGCTTTTTGAATTTATTTTTTAATTTTTATTCTCTCACAATTTCAATCTTTCTTCTAATTTCATTCCCAAATGCATCCACAACCGTAATATAATGTATTCCTGAAGTTGGTATAATCGGCAATTCATGAAACGTTTTGGTTGTTGCTTTATAAACATCATCAAGATACCAAAACAATTCTTTATCTCTTTCGGAATAAGCCACTTTCAAAATTACAGGCTGTACTTCGCTGTTAAAATCCTTGGTCAAATAAATTTTACTATTGGCTTTCGGGTAAATAAAATCCATTGTCTTATTCTGCGTTCCCTCACAACCATCCTTAAAAGGAGGCAAAGGTAAATATTCAATATGCTGGCTCTTGTAATACCAAGCCATAACCGGAGGTAACACAAACCAGCCTTTAGTGACAATATCATCAACACTCTCACAACTACTGTTTACCTGAAATAGCTCAGATTTATCTAAATGAACCTTTTTATGATACGGACAAACAACAGTAGATTTTCCTTTTTTAGAAACCCATTGCTTAATTTTTGGACAATCTTCCTTTGCTAAATAACCGCTTAATCGGCAAATCTCAACATTTTCTAAATCTTTATAAGGTATTTCAAACCATCTTTGCCTTGGTAACAAATTAAAAACATCAAATAAAATAGGTGCGGCACTAGTAACTCCTGTTAAAGCTGGCCTTCCCTCCCCAGTTGCATTTCCTACCCAGATTCCTACCACATATCTTGAATTAGTCCCAATAGCCCATGCATCTCTGTTTCCGAAACTGGTTCCTGTTTTCCAGGCAATTTTTAAGGAACTGTCATAAAATTTCCAGGCTTCGTCACCTTCCGGTCTGTTTACTTCTTCCATTGCATTATACGTTAACCAGATTGATCCTGCTCCCAAAATATTCTTCTGATCTGTTTCTGTTCCAAAATCTGGTTTAAAATTATTTTTATAATTTAATTCTGTAAACTCATTTGTTCTATACTTATCCTGATTTTTACAGAAGTAATTTAATGTTGAAGATAAATTAGCGTAGGTTCTGCATAAATCCCATAAATTACTTTCTGCTCCGCCTAAAATAAGGGAAAGTCCATAATGATCTGGCGTTTTATTAATATCTCTCAGTTTGAACTTTTGCAATTCCTCATAAAACTTATTTACACCAAAATCCTGCAGCATCAGAACTGCCGGGATATTCAATGATCTTGATAAAGCACGATGAGCAGGAACAGCACCATCAAAAGTGAGATTGTAATTTTGCGGTGTATAACCGGAAATTTGTGTTGGAATATCAGCAATTAGAGTATTTGGCAATAATTCACCATCATCCAGCATTGCTCCGTATAAAAGCGGTTTTAAAATACTTCCGGTACTTCTTGGAGCCTCAATAATATCTACATCCTTTTGATGATCTTTATCTGTTGGTGCATTTCCAACATAACTCATTACATTTCTATTTTGTACATCAATCACCAAAATAGCCAGATTATGCACTTCATTCTGTTTATACTGGTTATAATAAGATATAGCTATCTGATTTACTCTATTCTGTAAAGCATAATGAAGTGTCGTTTTTACTCGTGTTCCTTCCTCTTTTTTAGCCACTCTTTGTAATAAATGCGGTGCAATTTGTGGCAAATTATAAGGTTTTTTCGGTAACGGCTCTTGTATAGAAAGTTCATAAGTCTGACTATCAATAATTCCTTCGTGATATAGCTTTAATAAAAGCCGGTTTCTCTTATTTAATAGCTTAATCTGATTCTTACCTGGATAAATCAAACTTGGTGCGTTGGGCAAAACGGCTAAAACAGCACTTTCAGCCCAGGATAATTGATTGGACTGCACGCCAAAATAACGCCATGAAGCCATTTCCAGTCCAACAACATTTCCCCCAAAAGGCGCATGAGCGGCATACATTTCGAGAATTTCATCTTTAGAATAACGCAATTCTAATCGGGTTGAAAGAATGATTTCGATTAATTTTTCAAAATAAGTTCTGTTTTTCCCTTTTCTGGATAATCGAATAACTTGCTGTGTTAAAGTACTTCCGCCTCTAACTACTTTCCCTGCTTTTCTGTTTTGCTTGAAAGCATTTACCATCGCTCCCGGATTAAATCCCGGATGTTTATAGAAATATTCATCTTCAAAATAAACAATGCATTTTTTGAATTTATCCGGCACACTGTCTTGCGCAGGAAAACGCCATTGTCCGTCACTAGCGATTTTAGCTCCAAGTAATTCTCCTTCTTTACTTTCTATAACGGTTGAATAGGGCTCTCTGAATAAAGTTCTGGGTATGGAAAAATAGTAAATCAGCAAGAGTATAAATACAATTGCTGATTTTATTTTATTCTTTTTTATCCAATTTATAATGCGTTTTGAGAACGCTATTAATTTATTTTTCAACCTATTAGTTATTTAGTAGCGAACCAGCACAAAGGTTTACGCCAAAGTTCGCAAAGAATATTCTTTAAAAATTTTAGCCCGCAGATTAAGCAGGTCTTGCAGATCAGAATTTAAAAAATCAGCTAAATCTTAAAATCTGCGTGCTATTTAATTTACTTCGCAACCTCAACCCAGAATCCTTTTGTTCTGGCCAGGAAGGTATTGTCGTACATAGCTTCACATTGTAAACCTGGCAAATAATAGTTTCCTAAATACGATGCGTTTAAGAGAATTCTGAAAACTTTGGTTTCTCTGGCTTTCATTCCAAAATAAAAATTAGTTCTATCGTCACGAATATCAATATAATCGGCAATGTTATTTACTGGGTCTCCATAATCTGTAAAACGAGTATTTACGATTTCAAATCCGGAAGGCAGAATTTGAGATAATGCCACATTTTTAACACTCTCTCCTCTTTGATTTTTAATAGTAACCTCAGCAACAAACTCTGTTCCCTGATTAATTTTCGAAACATTAATTACATTTCCTTTTCTGTTTTTGAAAACTAGAGAAGCTGAAACATCATTTTGAACAGCATTTTCTTCTCCGATCGGTAATATTCCTGTATTCAATACACGAACATAAATCGTATTATTTTTATTGTTTTTCAACGTTATACTATTTGTTCCGGTTGCTACCGATAAACCACGATCAGCAACAGTTTTTTGAGTATTTATCGTTTCAGCTTTACCATTTTTGCTAAACTGAAGATTGATTCCTTTAGGACCGTTACTAATAGCGAACTTCGACATTGCATACAAACAATACGCCGTAGTTTGTGTACTCATCCATTGATTGGATGACATTTCTTTGGCTAATTTCGAAGCCATTGTAAAGACTTTTTGTTTTTGTCCTAACAGCAGCATGGTTTCCAAAGCCATTGCTCTGTTTCTTTCGCCCGAACCATAATAGTAGTAACTATAACCATCTGAATTACCATCAATACTTGTTTTCAAAAACAAATTTTGTCCAGCCGATTTTTGACCAGCCAAAACATAGGCAGCTGCCAAACGAAGCATACTTTCATTAGAAATACCTTTTGTTTCGCGCAATCTGTTCATTGAAGATAAATCGGCATTTCCGGTTAAAGCTAATGTATATAATCTATAAGCCTGAGCTAAATCATTACCATATTTTGGTTCAAAACGCCATTGTTTAGCTTCTTTTTGCTGATATGCCAACCATTTTGATTTGAAATTTATTGGCAATACATATCCTTTTTTCTCTGCTTCTATCAGGAAATGGCCCGCATATGAAGTCCCCCAATCATCAGCAATTGAATTTCCCTGCCAATAAGATAATCCACCATTTGACAATTGGAAATTCCCTAATCTTGCAATTCCCGCTGCAATATTTTTTTGGATAATATCTTTACGTTTCGCATCAATATCGGCAACATCGCTTAAGAATAATTGAGGAAAAACGGATGAAGTCGTCTGCTCCACACAACCATACGGATATTGAATTAGATATTGTAATCTTCCGTTCAAATTCATGGATGGCATTGACGATACTTCTAATCTTGCTTTATTACTTCCTGCTACACCAAAAGTTTTCCATGAAAGTGTTTTAGTACTATTTGGCGACAGAACGACATCTGTAAAAGTATTTGTTACGGGATTCGGATTTGTCATGTCAATCTCAACATCATAAACTGACTTCTCATTTCCTGAAGTAGCAATAACCTGTACTTTTGCTATTCCGGTTGCAGCACCTACCACTAAATTGAAATACGCCATTTTTTCATCTGGCTGTGCAAAACATAGTTTTTGAACAGGGCTTCCAATTACTTTCAATCCGTTACTGGTTTTTACCTGAATCGAAACATTTTTAATTTTGCTTTCTGTAGCAAAAACAGTTACCGGAAGTGTCACTTTTTCTGATGGTGAAATTTTTCTCGGTAATGAAGCCAATACCATCAAAGGACTCTTAACCGGAGTTGCTTTTTCTACACTTCCATACGCACTTGTTACTGCATCTCCAGCCACAACCATTGTCCTAACAGAACCTATATATTTTGGAAGCTTTAATTGATGTGATTTCGTTTCTCCTTTTTCTAATTTAAACGGACCGTAATACAATACAACCGGTTTAAAACGATTGGCTTTTTTAGCTTTTCCGCCGCCCAAATCCTGATCTCCACCAATACTGAAAATCTGATTTATTTTTCCGCCATACGCACCAATTACATCATCATAAACATCCCATGTTTTTACACCCAAAGCTTCTCGCACATAAAAACTGTCCCAGGCATTTGGTGTTTTAAAACGGGTCAAATCCAAAAGTCCTTCATCAACAACGGCAATCGTATATGTCATTTCTTTGCCCGACTTCTCTCCTACCTTTACTGTAAAAAGCTGTTCTGGTTTCAGTACATCATGCATATTAATTGTTGGTGCCAGAATGGTGTTTTTATCGACAACTTCAATCGGAACGATTCCATACATACGAATAGGCGAATCATTTTTGGTTGAAGCGTGCGGCTGTAATAAGGTGATATTAAAATAGACATTTGGTGCCATTGCTCCCGTAATTGGAACTTCGACTTTTGTTTCTCCATTTTTAGTTTCTGCCCATATGGTCTGGATTACCCGAGATCCGTTTTCAATAGAAATTAAAGCGCGTCCGCCATCACTTGAAGGGAAAGATATTTGCGCTTTTTCTCCAACAGCATAATTCTTTTTATCAGTAGAAAAAACCAGCATATTTGCTGTTGAAGCATCTCTGTTTCGCGTTTTTCCTGACCAGATTGGCCAATCTATATTTACCGTTAAGGCAGTTGCGTGTCCACCGTTTGTGTCTTCAACCCGGATCAAATAACGACCCCATTCTTCATCGGTCAACGCAAATTCAAAATTTCCTCTACCGCTTGAATCTGTATTAATCATTTTGCTTCTGTAAGAAGTCGTTGCATTAGAAGAATTATAATTGGATAAATTATCGCTTGAAGCATCCCACCACCAGCGCCATTCTACTTTATAAATTCTTACTTCGAGATTTCTTACTGCTTTAGCTCTTCCGTTTTCGTCAACGGTAACAACTTCAAAACGATTATTAGTTCTGGTCTCCAGCATGCCGTATTTGTTAGGCTCAGGCGATTTAATACCTACATATGTTTTATATGGAGAATAAGTTGTCGAAATCACATCAGTACTAAAATCTCCTCCTTCTTCATATACTTTTGTAATAAACGAAGCTCGTAACATTCCCGGAGCCTGACCTTGTAATTTTGGCTCAATATTTACTGATGCTTTTCCGTTTTCATTTAATTTTCCGGAAAAAACATTGATTTCTTCTGTACTGAACTGACGCACTAAATCATCAAAAGTATATTTCTCAAACCCTTTAAAACTGGTTATTTGCTGAGAAAATTTTGCCTGCATTTCTACATTTAAATTCTTAGCAATCGCACCATGAAGCCAGGTTACTTCAAGATTATCTGTATTGGGAGAAGAAGAAGAAAGTGTTTTTCTGGCAAATGTATTTTTAATTTTCAAACGATTTGGTTTGATCGTTTCTATTTTAATACTTTTATAAAATTTAGCACCTCCAACACTAACCATCGCTTCCCAATTTCCTGTGGGTGCTTCTGTACTTGTTGGAACTGTAAAGACATAATGATTTAATTCATTAGTTTTTTGAACAGTCTGATAAACCGTTTTTCCATTCGGATCATTCAGTCTAAATTTAATTGGATGTGATTTTGGAAGCTTATTCGAAGCATCATTCAAAATAAAAGACAAATACAAATTATCTCCCGGTCTCCAAACGCCTCTTTCACCATAAATAAATCCTTTTAGACCTTTCTGTAATGTCTCACCAGAAACATCAAAATTACTGACAGACAACGAAAGTCCGTCATCCAACTTTACATAAGTCGATTGTTCTCCTAATGTAACTATAGCAAAATAAGCAAATTTGTCTAATTGGAAAGAAGCAATTCCTTCGCTGCTTGTCGCTTCAGTTCTAATTTTTTGTTGTTGGTAATTATACAAATCAACTCTGGCATTCGAAACTGGTTCTGTCGTTACAATGTTATTTACAGCAAATAAATAAGACTTATTTTCACCTCTTTTAGCGATAACTCCTAAATCTGAGGCCAGAATATTAGTCGCAATTTTGGCATTATAATAATAGGAACCAGAGCAGGGATCCTGACTTTCTCGCCAGTCATAATCATCATAATAATAATCGTCATACGAGTTACCGCTATAATTTACGTCATTTTCATCAACTTCTTCCTCTTCTTCATTTTGATCCCCATCTGATGTTTCGCATTTATATAAAGAATATTTCTTTTTGTATTCAAATTCTACTCTATAAATCGCGCCCGGTTCAGGTTTGATAATTTTAGATAAATCTAAAGCATATGTATTCCATTTTGCGAGGTTAACCAGTGTGCTTTCTTTTAAATTAAGTGTAGTCTTGGCAATTGGCTGTGCTACTTTCTTAAGATTTTGCGCTCCGTTTAATTCGTTGTACTGAAGAAATTGTAGAATATTGTTTTTGTAGATTTTATATACTTTTACATCAACAGCACTTAAATTTACGGCCTCAAAATTTAATTTTAGATTATTTGAACTTGGCAGAATCGTCCCGTTTTTAATAAAGCGAACACTTGGTTTTATCTGGTCAAAAGAAATTTTCTCACTATAATTTGCGTCCATCTTTTTGCCGTACTGGCTCTCGATTCCCTGAAAAACTTCCAAAAGTAATTCTCCTGTAATAACTTGTTCCGGCTCTTCGTCAGGAACTACTTCAACGGCTGTGTCTGCATAATCAGCAGCTGCGACCTCAACTACAGCTGCGGCAGAATCAACAACAACTACAGTCGAATCAACAGTAACAACTTCGGTTTCTTCCTCAACAACAATGGGCTCAGGTTGTTCTTTTTTAGTGGCAGTTTCATTTTTAAAATATACTTTCAATAAATTTCCCTGTGTAGAAAACTTTAAATTATTGGTGTTCTGAATTGATACTAATCCTTTAAAATCCTGTCCTTTTTCCAAAGGTTCAGAAAAATTAATCAAAACCGATTGACTGCTCCCGTCAGGAACTTCAACTTTTATAATTTTAAATTCGTTTATACTGGTAACTGGAAAATCAATCTGCCCTTTCTGTTCGATATCAAAATCTTTTCCATCATATAAAATTTCAAGATTTGTAGCTTCAGGGTAACGCTGAATACTATCAATTATAAAACGAAATTCTTTAGCTGTACCAGTCGTTTTTTCAAACTTGATTTTAAGGTTATTTCCTTTTTGTTTGGCTTCAACTAATTTAACAGCAGTTTCAAAATCAATATTATCTGCTGTTTTTAAAACACAGTTTAAATATTGATATTCTTTACTATACGATTGAATATCTGCCGTATTTATCGTAAAATCCTGTTTGATTGTTTTAACTGTGAAATTAAATTTTGAAAGTTCTTTTTCTTTCTCTTTCGGAATCGCAGTCAGCTTATCTAGGTTTAAAGTTACCTGGTATTCTGTTCCGGGCGCTAACTTTTTCCCCGGAATAAAAGCAATTGTATTGGTAGAAAGAGCCACGACTTTTCCGCTTACACCTGGCGAAATATCAAATAAGTCCTCATCTAATTCCTGATTGGGTTTCCAGTCGTTTTTATCGAAAGCCAAGACCACTCGAATATCAGAATCAGAAGAAACGATTCCACCCGTAAAACTGGTTATATACTCTTTAAAAAGTGAAAAATCGGAATTGAAATCTGCCGCCGATTTTTTGCCGCAAGATTGAAAAATAAAAAATACAAAAAATACGAGACTTAATCCTTTTACTTTCACTTTTATGTAATGTTTATGGTTAAAAAATTAGAAATTTAATAGGATTCACTTTAAAAACAAAACAGTAAATTCAAATTAAATTGCAGTAAATATAAAATTTTTTTTGCTTTTTTTTAAGAAGAATTTTCTTTGTACCAGCACTTAACTTTTTTATTTAAGTTTTAGAAAAACGAATCCTTAAAATACTATATTTCACAACATTTTAATACTATAAAAATGGCCGCCCCAAAAAACAGATATTCTACTGAAAGTGAATTTATTATAAAAAATAAAGGTGTAATTATATATTTGCTGACTGTAGTAACATTTTTTATTTTGACTGGTTTCGCAGATTATTACATTTTGCCAGTTTCAAAAACTACAGATTTAATAACTCATTACAGTGTTCAAACTACTGGAAAATCCAAACAAAAAGTTTCTTACCATTATTTTACAAAAAAGGGATTTACATTCTCAACAGCAAAAGAATACATTCAAGACAATAATATTGAAATCGAAACTTCCGTATTATTTAAATCAATAACTGAAGTAAAGTCAAACACAAGAAACTATACAAGTCTAATTTCAAGCGGATTAAGCATTAATGGTGTTCTGTTTTATTTTTGCCTTGTTCTGCTTTTTTCGATAGGAATAAGTTTAAAAATACTTCTTTCAAAAAAAGGTTTCTCAGAAAACACGTTTTATAATATAATCTGCTTTAATTCATTTATGATTTTCCTATGTCTTTACATGACTTACTTATTCTAAAATTATTTTCTTCTTTCTAAAAAAAAACGCTTCATAAGATCTGCTGCTTCATTCGCCATAACACCTGAAACGACAGTAGTTTTAGGATGCAGTTTTGTTCCCATAATCATAAAGCCACGTTGCTCATCACGAGCGCCAAAAACGATTTTAGAAATCTGACTCCAATACAAAGCTCCGGCACACATTTGACAAGGTTCAAGAGTCACATATAAAGTACAATCTTTTAGATATTTTCCACCAAGAAAATTGGCTGCGGCCGTTATCGATTGCATTTCGGCATGAGCTGTAACATCATTTAGCAATTCGGTTAAATTGTGACTGCTTGCAATTACTTTATTAGCCACAACAATTACGGCTCCAACAGGAATTTCGCCCTTTTTATAGGCTATTTCTGCTTCCTGTAAAGCTTTTTTCATAAAATATTCGTCAGTGAAGGGATTTATCATAGTTACAAAAATACTGTTTTAGTATTTATTTTTTATTACATTTAATTTTTGAAATTAAAATATGGAAAGAAAACATAAAATAACGATTCCGGAACCTTGTCATGAAAATTGGAATAAAATGACTCCTAAAGAAAATGGCCGTTTTTGTTTAAGCTGTTTTAAAACTGTTGTGGATTTTACGACCATGTTACCAGATGAAGTGCAGCATTATTTTATTCAAAATAAAAATGTTTGCGGAAGGTTTAAGAAATCACAATTAGATACAATTACAATACAAATTCCGAGTCGGATTTTATATACTCAAACACATTATCATAAAATGTTTTTATTAGCCTTGTTCATTGCAATGGGTACAACTTTATTTAGTTGTCAGGATAAAAAAGGGAACAAACAAAAAATTGATACAGTTGAAGTAGTTAAAAATTCAAAAACAGAACATATACAAGTTGGAGATATCAAAATAAAAAATATTGACACAAATAATATACCGCCTCCGCCACCTCTGCCCAAAGTTGACCATGTTAAATTTGTAAATCCTGCTGATATCACTAAAAGCAAAAAAATAAAATCAGCAAAAATCAGCAGCAAAGAAAAAAGTAAAGAAGATGATTCATCATTTGTTACAGGTGCGGTAATGCAGAAAAATGCAGAATTCCCAGGTGGCATTGACCCGTTTTACACCTTTTTTGGAAATGAATTTAAAACTCCGGAAAATACAAACACCAAAAATCTCAAAATTAGAATATCATTTGCAGTTGAAAAAAATGGATCTTTGTCTTACATACAATGTGAACCGGCTATTGACAAAACAATAGAAGCAGAAATCATCAGGGTTTTAAGCTTATCCCCAAAATGGCAGCCGGGAGAATCAAATGGCAAAAAAATAAAAATGCAATACTCCTTACCAATTGTATTGGAATAAGATCTCAGTTAAAAAAATTAAATTTAAAAACCGTAAATTTGCTTTTTATCATACAATGAAAAGCAATTTACTTTCAACCCTATATAATCCTGCAGATTTACGATTACTTTCGGAAGAACAGCTTCCGGAAGTTGCAAAGGAATTACGACAATTTATAATTGATGTTGTTTCTGTAAAAGAGGGACATTTAGGTGCCAGCTTAGGCGTCGTTGAATTGACAATTGCCTTACATTATGTCTACAATACACCCGAAGATTTACTGGTTTGGGATGTAGGGCATCAGGCTTACGGGCATAAAATCTTAACCGAAAGAAAAGAAAACTTTCATACCAACAGACAAATCGGAGGTATTTCCGGTTTTCCAAAAAGAAGCGAAAGTATTTACGACACATTTGGTGCTGGACACTCTTCAACCTCTATTTCAGCAGCATTAGGAATGGCCATTGCCTCTAAATTAAAAGGTGATTTCGACAAGCAGCATATTGCAGTTATTGGCGATGCTTCGATCGCAAGCGGAATGGCATTTGAAGGCTTGAATCATGCCGGAGTTAGTGATGCTAATTTATTGGTTATTCTGAATGATAATGCTATCGGAATTGATCCAAGCGTTGGAGCACTAAAAAAATATCTGACAGCTGTAAAAGAAGGGAAAAACCCGAAGCAGAATAACATGATCAAATCATTAAATTTTGATTATTCGGGTCCTATTAATGGCCATGATCTTCCGGCCCTACTGAAAGAATTAAAACGCTTAAAAAAAACAAAAGGCCCAAAATTCCTTCATATCGTTACGATTAAAGGAAAAGGCCTGCAGCAAGCAGAAGAAAATCAGGTAAAATATCATGCACCGGGAAAATTTGATGCTTCAACAGGTGAGATTCATTTAAAATCTGAAGAAAATTTACCTCCAAAATATCAGGATGTATTTGGTTTAACTATTTTAGATTTAGCCAAAAAGAATGAAAAAATCATCGGAATTACACCAGCCATGCCATCCGGAAGCTCCTTGAAATTTATGATGGATGAAATACCGGAACGCGCTTTCGACGTTGGAATTGCTGAACAGCATGCTGTAACACTGGCTGCAGGAATGGCGACACAAGGCATGATTGTATATTGTAATATTTATTCTACATTTTTGCAACGCGCTTACGATCAGGTTATACATGATGTTGCATTGCAAAATTTGCCGGTAATTTTTTGTTTAGACCGAGCTGGTTTGGTAGGTGAAGATGGCGCTACACATCACGGTGTTTTTGATATTGCTTATTTACGAGCAATTCCAAATATGATTGTTTACGCACCAATCAACGAAATTGCTCTTCAAAATATTTTATATACTTCTCAATTAGGACTAAATCATCCTATAGCAATTCGATATCCGCGTGGTCGTGGTGTTTTGCCAAATTGGGGAGTAGAAAATTTCGGACATTATGAAAAAATTAAAATTGGAAAAGCAAATTGCTTAAAAAACGGAAATAAGATAGCTGTTTTGTCAACAGGAACTATTGGAAATAATGTGGTAGCTGCGTTAAATGAATCTGGCAATCCTGAAGCTATAGCTCATTATGATTTTCCGTTCATTAAACCTTTGGATATCAAATTATTAATTTCTATTTTTTCAGATTTCAATACTATAATCACTATTGAAGACGGCACAATAAATGGAGGTTTTGGAAGTGCTATTTTAGAATTTTCTGCTGCCAATAATTTCACTAAAGAAATAAAAATTTTAGGTGTTCCCGACCTTTTTATCGAACACGGCACAGTAATTGAGCAGCAACAATTTTGTAAAATTGACGTTAAAAGTTTAATAAATCTTTTTTCAAAGATTGAAAAATAAGTATTTTGCAACTCCAAAAAAAATCAAAAGTTAAACCTAATGAAATTATTGCGAACATCCCTTTTATTACTTCTTTTTTTATTTTCTTCCAACAATTTTGCCCAGAGTATTATCCGGACTACATTAGATCCTGGCAAAGTTCCGCCTCCACCATCTAATTGGAGCAAAAAAAACAAACTTGGTTTTGATATTTCAGAAATTGCGTTCGTGAACTGGAGTGCCGGGGGAACTAGCTCCATTTCAGGACTTTTTAAGGGTGAGTTTACAAGAACGTATGCTAAAGAAAACCATAAATGGTTTAATGAGCTTATTGTAAAATATGGTATGAACAAACAAGATGGGACCGAACTGAGAAAAACAGATGACGCCTTTCAATTTAACTCTACATACGGATTTAGAAATGATACACTTTCAAATTGGTATTATTCGGCTAAGTTTAATTTCAATACACAATTTACCAACGGTTATAAATATCCAAACAGGGATATTGCAATTTCAAAACCTTTTGCACCAGCTTATATCTTCCTTGGAGCCGGAGCGGAGTATTCAGACAAGAAAAAAAACAGGACCTTTTATTTCTCTCCAATTACATTAAAAACTACTTTGGTATTGGATGACAATTTAGCAAACCAAGGTGCTTTTGGTGTTAAAAAAGCAGTTTATGCTCCTGACCCACTCGATCCTGAAAACCAGATCTTAATTGAAGAAGGCCAAAAAGTAAAGGCTGAATTTGGTATATTATTTACCGGATATATGAAAAGCGAAATTTATAAAAACATTTTTTACGAAAACAGATTGACTTTATATACAGATTATTTAAATCATTTTGGAAACGTAGATGTTGATTACGATACACGCTTAGATCTGGTAGTTAATGCTTATGTAAAAGCAAACATTGGTGTTCATCTTGTTTATGACGATGATATCAAAACAAAAAAAGATGTTGTTGACCCTACAACGGGTACAACATCTCAGGTTAATGATGGACCAAGAACTCAATTAAGACAAGTTTTAGGCGTGGGTCTTGTATATGCTTTTTAGAAACTTGTAAAAACAGATTTTCTTATTTGAAAATAAAAAAGAGAGCAGTAAGTTCATTTTTTCTGCTCTCTTTTTTAGGGCTATTACATCCTATTTTATTAAATGCTAAATATTTTCAACTACTAATTCGTTTTCCTGCCGTTGATTGTTTCAAATAACTCCAAAGCATTACCATCAGTTAGAAGCGAAACATAATGGCAAATATGAAGCAATCGTTCATACAAATTGGTTTTGTCCAAATGATGCTTTTCCGGCAGCATTTTTAAAATCAGTTTATCATAATTGGATGCCGTTCCATCGTATTTGTTGTTAAACGCATTGATAAATTTATCCAGCAAAGTCTGAATAATTTGATAACCTACAATTTCTTTCTCTATAACTTCACGGCTCTGATAGATTTTTTCGACGCTCAATTTGATGATGTCATCCATCTGGGCTTTGTATTTACTTTTATCTGTTAGAGCATAAGGAAAATTTCCGGACAAAATTTCTTCTTCATTTTCAATAAAAACATTCACTGCATCATTGATTAGAGCACCAATTGCCAATGCACGCAGATAACTGATTCTGTCTTCTTTAGTTTCTAACAATTTATACTTGGCAACCCCAATATTGTCTTTTACTAATTTTATTAAATATTCTAAGGCGAAATCTTCAGAAACCAAACCTAAATTAATTCCGTCTTCAAAATCGATAATGGTGTAGCAAATATCATCTGCTGCTTCAACCAAATAGGCTAAAGGATGTCTTTCAAAACCAATGTCGCCATCAGATTTATTAGCAATCATCCCCATATCATTGGCAACTTCTTCAAAAAATGATTTATCTGTCTGAAAAAAACCATATTTTTTATCGGCAATATTATTTGTTGGCTTTTTAGGAAGACTTTCTTTTGGATATTTCATAAAAGCACCCAAAGTGGCATACGAAATTCTAAGTCCGCCTTCAATTCCCGGTCGACTTGCTGTCAATACTGAAAATCCGTTCGCATTTCCTTCAAAATCAATTAAATCCTGCCATTGTTTAGCGGTCAGTTTATCTTTATATTTTAAGCCTTTTCCGATTGAAAAATATTCTCCAATTGCTTTTTCGCCAGAATGCCCAAAAGGAGGATTACCTATATCATGCGCTAAAGAAGCTGCTGCTACAATAGCACCAAAATCGTTCATATGATAGCCATGAATCTCTTTTAAATATGGGTATTTTTCAATAATTTTTTTTCCAACTAAACGCCCCAGCGAGCGTCCCACAACCGAAACCTCTAAACTATGCGTTAACCGGGTATGCACAAAATCTGTCTTAGAAAGCGGAATCACCTGTGTTTTATCCTGCAAAGACCGAAAAGCCGCCGAAAATATGATTCGGTCATAATCTACCTCAAAGCCTAATCGGGTATCATCTTGTTCTACACGTAATCTTTTGCTAGTATCGCCTTGGCGTTTTAGTGATAAAAGTTGTTCCCAGTTCATTATGATTTTTGATTGTCGATTAACGATTTAGAATTATGATTCAGAAGATTCAAAAATACGTTTTATTTTAGGACTTTTCTAAAGATACTAATTCAAGATGTTCTTTTATTTCTTCTTCGAGTTTACATTTTAAAACAACAAAAGTTTTAGAATTTTTATCATGAAGACCGAAATCGCGACCCCTTAAAAAACTAAATGCTTCGAATGGCAAAATACGTAATAAAGTCCGCGCCATGATAGTCATTAGGCTAGGTTTTGAACCGTCATCCATAACAACAATTGTTTTAGTAAAATATTTGGCTGGAGACCGGGAAAGAAACGTTTCTGTCATTCCATAATATACAAAACTAATAATGCTCCAGAACAAGTAGCGTTCGACCATATCTAATGAGTCTATCCTATTTGCAATCTCCGAAATATTTAGGAATGTTATCACCAATCGAACAATAATTAGCTTTATTATGCCATCAAAAATAAAGTTCAAAAATCGCTTTTGTTTTGATGCCAATAAATAATTTGAGATTTTAAAACCTTCGCTTTTCATTTCAATTTCTGATTTAAAAACCAAAAATACATTTTATTTTAGGACTTTCTAAAGATCAAAATTCCAGTGCCGTACTATGTTTAATTTCTCCCATTACAAAAATACTGTTCGTATTTCCAATGTTTTCAATGGTAGATAGTTTATTCATTACAAAATCCTGATAGCTTTCCATATCTTTCACTAATAGTTTGAGCATAAAATCGTAATCTCCGGCAATATTGTAGCATTCAATAATTTCCGGAAGTGCCACAATATCCTTTACAAAATTGCTTCCCACATTTTTGGCGTGTTCTTTTAAACGGACATTGCAGAAAACAGTCATGCCACGATTCATTTTTTTCTTATCCAATAATGCCACATATTTTGTAATGTAACCATCACGTTCCAGCCTTTTTATACGCTCATAAACGGGTGTTACTGTCAGAAATAATTTACTAGCCAGGTCTTTTGTATTGATATTGGAGTTTTCCTGAAGGTGTTTCAGGATCAATAAATCGGTTTTATCTAAGTTTTCCATAGTGTTTTTTACGGCTAAAGCTTCATTTAAATAAATTTATCAGTAAATAAATCTTATAGAATTCATTTTAAAAATACATTTTACTGAAATAATCTTCAAATATAAGTTTTAAAATCTATTACAATAAATTTGTACAGTAAAAAATACTGAAATAAATATGAAAACAAATAATTTAGGTTATCCAAGGATTGGAAGCAACAGAGAACTTAAAAAAGCCTCTGAATTGTATTGGGCCGGAAAAATATCGGCTGATGAACTTATCGATGCCGGAAAAGAAATTCGCCTTAAAAACTGGAAATTACAAGCCAATTCAGGAGTAGATTTGATTCCGTCTAATGATTTTTCTTTTTATGATCAGGTTTTAGATTTAACTCTGACTATTGGTGCAATTCCGGAGCGATACCATGAACTGGCAAAAACAAACTCATCATTAGATCTGTATTTTGCAATGGCCAGGGGTGCACAAAAAAAAGGTCAGGATGTTGTTGCGATGGAAATGACAAAATGGTTCGATACCAACTATCATTATATTGTCCCTGAATTCACTAAAAACCAAAAATTCGAATTGTTCTCTGAAAAAATAATCAATGAATTCAAAGAAGCAAAAGATGTAGGAATTGCAACAAAACCCGTTTTAATTGGACCCATTTCATATTTGCTTTTAGGAAAAGAAAAAGAAGAAGGTTTTCACCGAATTGATCTTATTGATAAACTGCTTCCGGTTTACTTCGAAATTTTCGAAAAACTACAAGCTGAGAATGTAGAATACATTCAGTTAGACGAGCCTTTTTTAGCTTTGAATTTGACTGATAAAGAGCGTAATACTTTCACGAAAGTATATAACAAAATCAACCAACGTTTTCCTAATATCAAAATCGTTTTGGCTAATTATTTTGATTGTTTCGGAGAAAATTTAGCAACAGCTTTGGCTCTACCTGTTGACACTTTTCATTTAGATTTAGTGCGTTGTCCTTCTCAATTAGATGATATTTTAGAATCTGGACAATTAAATCCAAACGTAAATCTTTCTTTGGGTGTTGTTGACGGAAGAAATATCTGGAAAAATGATTTCGTAAAATCGTTGAGTTTAATCCAAAAAGCAACGGCTGCATTAGGAAAAAACAGGATTTTAGTTGCTCCTTCTTGTTCATTAATTCATAGTCCGTGCGATTTAGATTCAGAGACAAATGATCAGACTTTAACTCCTGAAATCAAACAATGGCTGGCTTTTGCAAAACAAAAAATCAACGAAACTGTATTATTAAAACAATTTGCTTCAAACGAAGTTAATGTTAAGCTTTCAGTTGATTACGAAAGAAATATTGCGGCAAATGACAACCGTAAAACTTCAAAATTAATACATAATAACGAAGTAAAAACCCGTGTTGCAAACATAACAGCTTCAGATGACAAACGTAAAAGTACTTTCGCAATCAGAAGAAAAAGCCAGATCGAAGGCTTAAACCTTCCTTTATTTCCAACCACCACAATTGGTTCTTTCCCTCAAACAGCAGAAGTGAGAAGTTGGAGAGCGAAATTCAAAAAAGGAGAACTAACAATAGAACAATACAACGGTTTAATTGAAAAAGAAACCGAAGCGACGATTCGTTTTCAGGAAGAAACGGGAATCGATGTTTTGGTTCATGGTGAGTTTGAGCGTAACGATATGGTGGAATATTTTGGAGAACAATTGTCCGGATTTACGTTTACCAAAAATGGCTGGGTACAAAGTTATGGTAGCCGTTGTGTGAAACCTCCCGTTATTTATGGAGACGTTTCCCGACCAAACCCAATGACTGTAAAATGGTCACAATACGCACAATCTTTAACTCCAAAATGGGTAAAAGGAATGCTTACGGGACCGGTAACTATTTTGCAATGGTCGTTTGTTCGTAACGATCAGCCTCGTTCTAAAACCTGTACGCAAATAGCTTTGGCGATTCGTGATGAAGTTTTGGACTTGGAAAAAGCCGGAATCAAAATTATTCAGATTGATGAGCCAGCCATTCGCGAAGGTTTGCCATTAAGAAAAGAAGAGTGGGCGAAATATTTGGATTGGGCTGTAAAAGCGTTCCGAATTTCTGCTTCCGGTGTACATGATGATACGCAAATTCACACGCACATGTGTTACAGCGAATTCAACGACATTATTCAAAATATTGCTGACATGGATGCTGATGTGATTACAATCGAATGTTCCCGTTCGCAAATGGAACTTTTAGATGCTTTTGCCAACTTTAAATATCCAAACGAAATTGGACCCGGAGTTTACGATATTCACTCACCGCGTGTGCCTTCTAGCGCAGAAATGGTTCGTTTGCTGGAAAAAGCTTCTTCGGTTATTCCGGTAGATCAGTTATGGGTAAATCCGGACTGTGGTTTAAAAACCCGTCATTGGGATGAAACCAAAAAAGCGCTGATCGAAATGGTTGCTGCTGCTCAGGAGATGAGAATTACTGTAGAAAATACCGTGAGCTTATAATTTTTCTTTAAATATTTTTGTTTTTTAATGCCAACTGGTGAAGTCGAAAATCTTGTAGTTATGATTTTGTTTCGACTTTACTTAAGTTGGCATTTTTTATTGTATTTAAAAAAGATCTTATTTATTTTTTGAAGCAGAAGCTTTATTTTTCAGAACATCTGCAGTCCTGCTATCCGCTATATCTTTTGTGACAAACACTGCCACAAAAGGATATAGTTCCTATCAGGGCTAGATTAGAAATTTAATTTTCAAAAGATTTTTAGAATTGTAAACATCTATCACCACTATTTGGAGGCTTTCTCAAATTAAATATATAATTTTACATAGAAGTTTTTTTATAGCTTCTTTAAAAGACAAATTTTAGCAATCAACACTATTTCTGTTTACTTTTGTAGTAAATAAAAAGTTATGTCGATAGAAGTAAACAACATATCCAAAAGTTACGGAACTCAAAAAGCATTAAATGCTGTTTCATTCTCTATTCAAAAAGGAGAAATCGTTGGATTTTTAGGACCAAACGGAGCCGGGAAATCTACTTTAATGAAAATTTTGACAACTTATTTGCTTGCCGATGAAGGTTCGGCAATTGTAAATGGTAATGATGTTTCTGCTAATACAAAAGCAGTTCAGCGTTCTATTGGTTATTTACCAGAGCACAATCCGTTGTATTTGGATTTATATATTCGTGAATATTTGGCTTTTAATGCCGATGTTTATAAAGTGCCAAAGTCAAGAATTGAAGAAGTAATTCAGCTGACAGGACTGATAACGGAAAGTCATAAAAAAATAAGTCAGTTATCTAAAGGTTATCGTCAGCGTGTGGGACTTGCCAATGCCTTATTGCACAATCCCGATGTTTTGATCCTGGATGAACCTACTACCGGACTTGATCCGAATCAGTTAATAGAAATACGAAACGTAATCAAAAATGTCGGTAAAGATAAAACCGTTTTTTTATCGACTCACATCATGCAGGAAGTAGAAGCAATTTGTGACCGCGTCATCATTATTGACAAAGGAAAAATTGTAGCCGATAAAAAACTGGATAATTTAATTTCTGCAGATAAAGAACAAGTTATTGAAGTTGAATTTGATTACAAAATTGAAGAACAACAAATTGCTAAAATTCCGCATTTAAAATCATATAAAAACATACACGATTGCTCTTGGGAGCTAACTTTTTTATCCGACAAAGATATGCGCCCGGCTGTTTTTGATTTTGCACATGATAATGGATTGAAAACATTACAATTGAATCAGAAAAATAAAAACCTGGAAGCTGTATTTAGAGAGATTACTAAATAGGTTTAAAATTTCAATTTTCAAATAAAAAAGCTTGTTTAATATTTTAAACGAGCTTTTTATCTTTCTAGCCTCAATAACTTTTACAATTTTTAAAGAAAAAAAATAATTCTATTTTGAATAATCAAATCAAAATTTATGCTTTAGCTTTCTGTTTTTTCTTTCTTCCCCACCAGATATAAAATCCTGTTATTGGTAAACTAGTACAAATTAAGGCTAGCGGTACAATAGATCCTCTTGGTTGAAAGTCCCCCAATTGCGCCAATACTAAGACTCTAATTAGAACGTATTAACCAGTTTGAAAAGAGTTCATCGCTAAAATATTTTTGTGGTTTTGGAAGCAATTGCAAGGTTTTATAATCAAAATCTAACCATAAATAGCGCTGCCCTTCATCAATTTCATGAAAGAAATCTTCGTGATCTACCATTTCGGTAATTTCACCGTTATAGGGATTTTTTGATTACTAATAGACATTCTATAAATCTTAGTATTTCACCAATAATGAAATCATTAATATTAAAAAACCATATAACCAATACTCTAAAAGCATTGATTATATGGTTAGGTATTAAGAAACTCTTAGAGTTATAGTCTTGGCGTTAATTTTGTAATTGCCGAGATGTCAGTTCCACCTCCTGTTACTTTTGCACCTGCAGTTGCAGCACCAGTTGCAATGTTGATTTTGTAAACACGAACCTCCTCGTTTGTTACAAAAGCTTTGTAAGCATTTCCATCCTCAACAAATAAACTTCCAACCCCAAAGTAACTATCACCTGCATGAAGAGGCAATCCCGTTACTGGAGTTACCGTTTTAGATGGCAAGTCTATAATAGCAGATTTAAACTTGTATGAAGAATGATTTAAGAATCCCCAAGACACACTATCGTCTGCAGTAGGAACATACACAACATAGGCTTTTTCTCCTCCAAGCGGATAAGCAGCAACTACTTTACCATTTAGAGTACTCTCCTGAATATCAAAGAAATAATTAGCATCAAATTCTGTTTGTCCTTTATTGATACGAAGAATTCCTGAGTGTGCATCCTCTATTATATTATATCCTGATGCTAAAGCATTTGAAGAGAAAGTGTAAACATTTCCAGAATCAGTACGGATAATACCTGTATTTGTATAGTACATACCAACTGCAGTAGTACGTGGATCAGCAATTCTTTTTACAAAATTTAATGATGGGTAATCGTAAATTCTGATATATGCCTTTTTTTGATCAATATCCCAATCATCACTTGCATCTCTGTCAAATACAGATACAAATACTTTATCTCCAACTACTGTTACACCTGTTGGAAAATCAAAACGTCCAGTAGTTGTAGCGAAATTATTAAATTTACGATTTGTTATAGCTTGTTTTATTGGGTCGTAGATTATTAATTCGTTATCTGTAGAGCTTCCTTCCCAAGAAGCACCAATAATTAATAATTTATTATCATCTGTCACTCCGTATGCAAATTGGGATTCAATAAATATACGGCTTCCCGCAACTAATTGACTAGCAGAATTTAAATAAAAAGGAGCAGCACCTTCTACATCTGTATCACAAGCAAACATGCTGTTTGCAATTGGAATATAAGAACCACCTTGTTCGATTCCTTTTCCAGTCATGTCTATCGTTCCTGTCATTAATTGATCTAATGATTCAAAACTCCACATGTAATTACTATTCCATGTTGCTGTTTGATATCCTAATACATATTTACTTCCTTCTACTGTATTTTCATCTGAAGAATCATCGTTGCTACAAGAAAATAGCACAGCTGAAATTAACATAACAGCTAATAAATTTTTAATTGTTTTCATAGTAATTGATTTTTAATTAATTTTCTGTTCTATAACAGATTGTGGTATTGATTGTATTTCGATTTTATTTCTATTAGAAAATTATATTACATAAAGAAATATCTCAGCTTTAGCGTAAAAGATCTTCCTGGTTTTTGTACATTATAATAATCGTATAATTTTACATCGGTGATATCATGACATTCTAAAGCGATATTGTAGCGCCCGTTTTTAAGGGTATAAGCTAAAGAAGCTGAATAATAAAGCTGTTCTGGAATTTCTTTTTTATTTTGGCTTCCTAGTGTTGGAGGATTTAGATAATAACTTGCCGAATAGGTTGTACCCAGATTAAAAGTTAGGAAATCATCTGTAAATTTTAAACTTTTAAAGTGAAATCCTAAATTACCATTACCATAAAAAATTGGCTCGTTTGGCACTTGTGTTTTATATAAATAATTTACTTGATTTGTTCCTGGCAAAAGAGTATCATCCATGTTTAACTTTTTTTGATACGTCGCATTAGCATCAAAAGTGAACCATTCTTTGTAACCATAATGCATAACACCATCTACACCTGTAACCTGAATATTCTTAAAGTTTCGGCTTTTACTTTTTGTAGCATCATTAGGGTCAATTCCTGCCTGGATAAAATTATCTCCCTGACGATAAATAAAACTTGTCTCTAATCCTAAAGAGTGTACACCAAACGTTTTTTTGTAAGCAAAACCAAGATTGATATTGTCACTGACCTCTTTCTGAAGAAGCGGGTTTGCATTTACTCTATACCCTCCATCTCCTAATAATTCAAGAGCTGATGGTAGCCTGTAAGCATGTTCGTAAGAAGCTTTTATTTGGAATTCTTCCGGAATAATAAAATAGGCTGCAGCTGTACCATACCCAATATCATTAAACATTGGTTTTGTAATGGTACCATCCTGTTCCGTAATTTCGCCTTTCATATCAAACATTTTAGTGAAAGCCGTAAAAGACAATCTCTTTTCTAAGGCAGATAAATTATAAGAAAGACCTAAAATGTTTTTATTAATAAATGGCTCGCTTGGAGTATCTTTTGTAGTGTACTCGTTGTCTTCATTACGTTTATAATTAAGTAGTGTATAATTAAAAGCAAAAGCATTATTTTCGTCTAATTCATATCGAAGATTCGCATTACTTTGAAGCGATTTAATATCAAATACCATTAAAGTCTTAACCGTATTAATTTCTCCCCCGCTTTCATAACTTTTTATGGTGTAATTACCAGACCAGTCATATCTTGCAGAGGAAGTATCTACCACACGACTTTGTTCAATATTATAAGAGGCAGCCAAACTTGCTGTTAAGCCCTTCGTAAATAAATCTGTTTTTTTGTATTTTAAAGAGGGAACAAAATTGTGACTATCTGTAAAAGCATCTCCAACAACTCTTAACATGGTAGTTCCCTGTTGAATTTCTTTTTTATTTGCACTTATAGCCGCACCAAATAATAAATAATCAGCATATCTTTTATTTTTCACTCCAACTTCTACCATAAATGCGGCTTGTTTATATCCGTCATGAAAATGTTTAAGTTTTTGTTCAGGTCCATAAACTCCTGAAAAAGCATCTGGAATACGAGCATCAACTTTAAAACTATTATCTGAATAATTTCCGAATGCTAAAATATTAGCCACAACGCCTTTTTTACTGGTTAGTCTGGTGCTGAGAGATAATTTATGAGTATTAAAAGATCCAAAACTATAAGACGCATCAACAAATCGATTAATACTTCTATTCGTAATAATATTTACAGCTCCTCCTAAGGCATCTCCTCCAAGCTCAATTGGCACAACACCTTTATAAACATCAATTCGTTCTGCCATCGTTGTTGGAATATTGTTTAAAGTAAACGATGACCCATAATTATCCATTGGGATTCCATCAAGGAAAAATTTAATTTGTTCTCCTGCAAAACCATTTACAGAAAATTTAAATTCAGATCCCATTCCTCCCGATTCACGAACACGAATTCCGGTAGTCGTATTAAGAACCTGATTTAAATCTGCCGAGGTATTATACAATTGTTTTAAATCTACAGAGGAAATATTAAAAGGCTGCTCTCTAACCCGTTGTACTTTTGTTTTCCCTTTGACCTGAACTTCATCTAAAGCAGCCATATCCTGTTCAATAGATAAGGTGGAAGCTTTTTGGTCTGATTGTAGATTTATTTTGATTTGTTTTGATTTGTACCCAACATAAGTAACAGATAAAACATAATTTCCCGGCTCTGCAGTTAATTCATATTCTCCTTTTTCGTTGGTTAAGGTTGAATAGGCTGTTCCTTTTAATGCTACAGAAACCCCTTCTACAGGTTTGCCACTATCAGCTAAAATAACACCACTTAAATTTACTTTGCTTTTTTGAGAGAAACCCTGAATTGAAGTTAAAAGAATTAACATTAGGATTAATATTCTTTTTATTTGCATTAGATAAAATTTGATTGAAATTAAAATTTGGCACAAAATTAACTTCTACAAACAGTAATTGCAAATTATTTTTAATTATTCTAAATAAGAATTGTTATTAACTTTTATAAAGGGAAATTCGTAAAAAAGTGTTCTATTTTTTACGATAAGATTAAAGTTGAATTAAGATTTGCTTAAATTTAGAATTGAAAAGTTAAAAATTCTAAAATCTCAGTTATTAAAAATCCTACAAAAAATAAAAAAATAGTCCTACTTATAGTGAGTAGGACTATTTGAATAGATGATAATTTAATTATATTTCTGCAAAAACAGTTTTCATTTCTTCGATAACTATTTTTATATCATTTTCAGAAGTACGCCAGTTAACAAATGAAGCTCTAATTCCTTTTCGGCCTTGATAGATCGTTGGGGTCATAAATACTTTTCCTGTGTCATTAAGACTGGTTAAAAACTGAAATACTTTTTCCTGATTGTGATCTCCTCGTAAACTAAAGCAAACATTATTGAGTCGTATTGGAGCCAGAAGTTCAAAAAGCTCCTCTTCAATAAGAGCGTTTCCAAAATGCAAAGCCAATGCAATATTATTTTCAACTATATTCCGAAATCCTTCCTTTCCATACGCCAGTAAAGAAAACCAAACCGGCAAGGCTCTTAAGCGTCTTGAGTTTTCGGGCAATACATTAAGGTAATTAAAATTTTCTAATGGGTTCCCTAAGTATGGTGCATTTGAATTTTGAAAAGTTTCAATCTGCAAAGCCGTATGCTTTTCTTTTACCAAATAAAAAGCACTTTCATAAGGTACATTTAACCATTTGTGACAATCAATCGTAATACTGTCAGCTCCTTCCCATCCTTTTACCAGATGTTTATATTTATCTGAAACTGCTGCAAAACCTCCAAAAGCTGCATCTATATGCCACCAGAAATCGTATTTTTCTTTAAGTTTTGAGATGACTCTAAAGTCATCAAAATCAGCAGTATTGACAGTTCCTGCACTCGAAATTAAAATAAAAGGATTTCCGTTTAAAGCTTCAATATTTTTTTCTAAATCTACAATATCAATCGCTTCACGATTTCCTTCTATAGTTTTAATAGCTGTATAATTTTGGCTCCCAATTCCTAACATCGATAATGTTTTTATGGAAGAAGAATGTGGCGTAGCAGAAAATATATTTATGGTTTCTGAAATTCCGTTTTTAGCGAAATCTTTTCCAAATTGTTTTCCAAACCATTGCCTTGCAACTCCTAAACAGGTAAAATTTGACATTGTTGCACCAGTTACAAATCCTCCTAAAAATGATTTTGGCAGCCCTAATAATTCCAAAAGCAGATTGATTGTTTCAAATTCGATTAATGCCGAATTACCTCCCTGGGCTTTTACAGCTTGTGTATTTTGATCATAAATTGAAGTTAGCCAATCCCCTAAAATCGAGGCTGGTGTTGAACCGCCGGTTACAAAACCCCAATATCTTGGCCCTGGAGAAGCGACCATTAATGGTGCCAATCTTTCATTAAATTCTTCTAAAACTGCTAGTGAGCCTAAACCTAATTCGTTTAATTTCCTGCTGTAATCAATGGATTTTTTGTTAGAAGTTGGAATATTTTCGAGATTATTTAAGAAGTCAATTCCTTGCTGTTTTGCTTTTTCTAAAATATTTTCGAAATCGTTTAGATCGTGTTGTAATACTGAATTCATATTATTTTGAAATAGTTATAAATTATATTTTTAGAATTTTTTTTTCAGAAAATCGAGAAATCATCATCGAACTTATTAAATCACCGTTCACATTTAATAAAGTAGCAATTGGGTCAACAAGAGTTCCTAAAATCATGGCAACTGGCAAAGCTTCTTCCATTGGCAGGCCGTAAACTGTAATCGCCAAAACTTCTCCAATATAACCTCCATTCGGAATGCCGCCTTCAACAATTGATACAATTACAGTAATTCCTAATGCTAAAAGTATAGTCGAAGGCTCTGTAAAATCTTTTCCAAACATGGCAAAAAGAACCGTTATTTTTAGAATGGAAGACATACTCGAACCGTCTTTATGCAAAGGTGCACCAAGCGGAATAACCAGGTTACGAATATGTTTTGGGATATTCATTTTTTCAGCCGCTTCCAGATTGGCAGGAATAGTGGCTATGCTGCTACAAGTGCCGACAGCTGTTAAAGCGGGCGTAATATTATTGCTCCAAAATGTGATGAAAGCTTTTTTTCCTCCGGCAACCAAAGCATAAAAACTAAAAAACACAAAGAAATAAAAAGTACAGGCACCGTAATATATTCCTAATGGCTTGGCATAAACACCAAATAACTGAGGCCCAAAAACGCCAACCTGATAAGCAAAATAAGCTCCCAGACCTATTGGTGCCAATTTCATAATCATATTCAGAAGCTGTTTCATGACTTCATTTCCTGAATCCAGAAAGTTTCTGAAAGCATTTGCTTTTTCTCCAGATTGCAGGCTTGCAAAACCAATTAAAAACGAAAATATAATTAAGGCCAGCATACTTTTTCGGGAAAGCAATTCGAAGAAATCATTAACAGTAAGCAATTGCGCTATCTGATCGCCAATACTTCCCGACTGAATACCTTCAATTGGAACTTTAGAAATGATGATGCTTTGATGAATTGGAAAAAGATAAACTGCTAAAATCATTACGATAGCCGAAATTAAGATTGTCGCTAAAAAAACAGCAACCATGATAATAAAAAGCTTTCCTAACTTTTCTGTCCTTTCCAGATTAGCAATAGAAGAAGCAATTGTAAAAAATATAAGCGGAATAATAGCTGTGAAAAGCAAGTTCAGAAAGATGTCGCCGAGAGGTTTTATAACCTCAACTTTTTCTCCAAAAACTAATCCTAAAATACTTCCGAGTATTATACCGCCAAGAAGCAATAAAATACTGCTGTAACTTTTGAGAAAATTTATTTTTTTAATCTCCATATTTTAAAAAGTATTAGTCTTTATAGAAATAGAAACGTGAATAAAATCAATGAATTTAATGAAAAAGAGGTATTAAAAGACCTATAATTTATTTTTCTAAAGCAATTGTAGTAAAATCACGATCAACCCATTCACCGGTTTTAGTTTTTATCTTTTCGGTTAAAGTTTCCTTATATAGGTACCTGAAAGCTGTTTTTTGAATGAGACTCTCAACTTTTTCAGTACAGTAGAGTTCAAATTTGTATTTGGTAAAAGGTAATTGTTTCATAAAACTTTCTTCTGCAAAAGTGATACACAAAATACCTTTTGGTTTTAAAACCCTGTAAATTTCAGAAAGCAATTTTTCAGGATCCTGCCAGAAATAAATAGTATTTACTGTGAATATTTTATCGAAAAAATCATCTTCATATGGAATTACATTACCATCATAAATTGAAAAGAAAGCTTGTTTTTGAGAGACAAAATTCCTGTTGATCTGGCGTGCTTCCTGAAACATTAATTCAGACATTTCAAGTCCGTAGTATCTCATATTATCCCCTTGTTGAAATATAAACTCTACATGTCCTGCGTTGCCGTGACCTAATTCCAAAATTATATTTCCTGCTGAAATATTTAGATTTTGAATGGAATGGCGGGTCATATTGATGTTGGTTTCATGCATCATATTGGCCATTTCTATTCCTTTTTCTCCGGTTGGATGTTTTAATTGGGAGGCAATTTCCTGTAATTCTTCTTGTTTCATCATGTTTACATTTATAACCAATTGAAATTAGAATTCCTGATGCCCTAGCCCAGATGGAAACGGCATCCTTTTGTGGCGGGGTTCGCCATAAAAGATAGAGTGGACAGCTGGAATAGCTTCTGGAAACCAATAAACTACTCGCTATATTTGTCATTCTGAGGAACGAGGGATCTCCGTTGCTAAATCGACAAAGATTTATATCTGTTACGGGGCTACTTGTGAAGATCCTTCCTTCGGCAGGATGACAATATTGCGCTAATAAATTATTATATTAAAAAACCTGGCTCGCGATTTGACGAATATTTTCAGATTTCCCCATTGAATAATAATGCAAAAACGGAACTCCTGCAGCTTTAAGTTCAAGTGACTGCTGAATGGCCCACTCGATTCCGACTTGTTTAATCTCAGCGTTATTTTTGCATTTATCAACTTCATGAATCAAATCTTCCGGTAAATCGATACGGAAAATCTGAGGCAGAATCTGCATGTGTTTTTGAACCGCGATTGGCTTAATGCCCGGAATGATTGGAACCGTAATTCCCATTTCTCTTGCTTTTTCTACAAAGGCAAAATATTTTGAATTGTCAAAAAACATTTGCGTTACCACATAGTCGGCTCCTGCATCTACTTTTTCCTTTAATCTTCGTAAGTCAGACTGTAATGACGGAGATTCCAGGTGTTTCTCCGGATAACCGGCAACACCAATACAAAAATCAGCTCTGTTATCAATATCCATAACTTCATGAAGATATTTTCCGCAATTCAAATCGTTGATTTGTCGCACTAAATCTATAGCAAAATGGTTACCTCCGGCTTTAGGCACAAAAGATTGTTCGTCTTTCATGGCATCACCTCTCAATGCCATTACGTTGTTGATTCCCAAATAATGACAATCTACCAGCATATACTCAGTTTCTTCCTGTGTAAAACCACCGCAAAGCAAATGCGGTACCGTATCAACATTGTATTTGTGTTTTATAGAAGCGCAGATTCCAAGCGTTCCCGGACGCATACGGGTTAGTTTTTTGTCTAAAAGTCCGTTGCCTTTATCGATATAAATGTACTCTTCGCGTGAAGTCGTTACATCAATAAACGGCGGTTTAAATTCCATTAACGGATCGATATTATCGTATAATTCCTGAATGCTTTTCCCCTTTTGAGGCGGAATAATTTCAAATGAAAATAATGTTTTTCCTTTGGCGTTTTCTATATGTTCTGTTACTTTCATTTTTTAATGGTTGATTGTTTTTGGTTGATTATTGTTAGTTTTCAAATGTTATTGATGAGAAACCATCAACCAACAACTGCTAACCATCAACTATATTAATTTTTTATAATAGTTAATAAATCCGTTTAATAACTTTTTGCAAGTTTTAATTTGTTCTAAAGCAGTATTATTTTTTTTTCATCAATGTATTTTTTGATCAAATGCCAGGTAATATTGCGTTTCCAATTCACATAAAGATCCTCTTGAAATATGAAGAAAATGAATTGTATCCTTTGAGGTTTGCCGTCCACAACCTTCAGCAATATTGGAAGGTATTGAAATAGCAGCTCTTCTCATTTGATTCGTCAAACCAAATATTTCTTCTTTAGGAAACAACTTGGTAGAATCATATAAAAAATTTACCAACTTCCGAGCTTCAACCCAAACATCTAATTTACTGTAATCCATATTTTGTTGATAGTTGTTTGTTGTCTGTTGCTAGTTTCCAAATGCTATTAATCAAACAACCAAAAACTATCAACTAATTTAATCTGCTATATTAGGGTTTAACCATTTCATTGCGTAATCTGTCGGTACATTGCGTCGTTTGGCGTAATCGACCACCTGATCTTCTTTTATTTTTCCGAGTCCGAAGTATTTACTTTTTGGATTTCCGAAGTAATACCCTGAAACAGATGAAGCCGGCCACATTGCCATGCTTTCTGTCAGGGTTACTCCAATCTGTTTTTCAACATCCAGAAGTTTCCAAATCGTTGGTTTTTCTAAGTGATCCGGACAAGCCGGATAACCCGGAGCCGGACGGATTCCTTTATAAGATTCTTTAATCAATTCTTCATTGGTTAAAGATTCATCTGAATCGTAACCCCAGAAATCTTTTCGAACTCTTTCGTGAAGATATTCGGCGAAAGCCTCAGCAAAACGATCTGCCAATGCTTTTACCATAATCGAATTATAATCGTCAAGGTTTTTCTCATATTCGGCCGCCCATTCATCAACACCAAAACCTGTGGTGACACAAAAAGCTCCCATATAATCATCGATTCCGCTTTCTTTTGGCAAAATAAAATCAGCCAGAGCGATATTTGGTGCTCCTTTGGTCTTTTGCGACTGCACTCTCAACGTTAAAAATTTTTCTAAAACTTTTCCGTTTTCATCTCTTAACTCAATATCATCGTCATCAACCTGATTACAAGGAAAAATTCCGTAAATACCTTTTGCTTTTAGTTTTTTCTCTTCCAGAATCACTTTCAGCATCGCCTGAGCATCTGCAAAAACAGCAGTTGCCTGTTCACCCACAACCTCATCAGTTAAAATCGCAGGATATTTTCCATGCAGTTCCCAAGTCTGAAAAAAGGGGGTCCAGTCAATGTACGGAACCAAAACATCCAAGTCTATTTCAATAGTTTGAGGACCGATAACTTTTGGTTTGACTGGCGTATATTCACTCCAATCCAATTGTAATTTGTTTCTACGGGCATCTTCAATCGTCAGGAAATTTTTATCTCTCGAACGATTTAAAAATGTTTCCCTAAACGCATCATATTCTGCACGAATATCCGCTGCATATATTTTTCGGTTATGATCTAACAGATTTCCGGCAACGGTAACGGCACGCGAAGCATCGTTTACGTGAATAACCGTTTCTCTGTATTGCGGAGCAATTTTTACGGCAGTATGCGCGCGCGAAGTCGTTGCTCCCCCAATCATAATTGGAATTTTGATTCCTTGTTTGTCTAATTCTTTGGCCAGATACACCATTTCGTCAAGCGAAGGCGTAATGAGTCCGCTTAACCCAATAATGTCAACATTATGTTCAATCGCAGCGGCAATAATTTTTTCCGGAGGCACCATAACACCAAGATCTACAATCTCGTAATTATTACACGCCAATACTACCGAAACGATGTTTTTACCAATATCATGAACGTCACCTTTTACGGTCGCCATCAATATTTTTCCATTTCCTTGTTTGTCGCCGGCTTGTTTGCTGGCTTCAATATAAGGCAATAAATACGCTACTGCTTTTTTCATTACACGTGCCGATTTTACTACCTGAGGCAGGAACATTTTTCCGCTTCCAAATAAATCTCCAACCACATTCATTCCGGTCATCAAATTGATTTCGATCACTTCAATTGGTTTTGTTGCGGCCAAACGCGCTTCTTCAACATCTTCTTCAATAAAAGCATCAACCCCTTTTACCAATGAGTGTGTAATACGCTCCTGAACAGTTCCTAAACGCCATTCCTGAACCGCTTTTTCATCTGATTTCACTTCGCCTTTTACGTTTTCTGCAAAATCTAAAAGTCGTTCTGTAGCGTCATCGCGTCTGTCTAAAATTACATCTTCAACGTGCTCTAATAAATCTTTCGGAATATCATCATAAATCGATAGCATTTCCGGATTCACGATTCCCATCGTCATTCCGTTCTTGATTGCGTGGTATAAAAACACCGAGTGCATCGCTTCACGAACCGTATCATTTCCCCTAAAAGAAAACGAAACGTTACTTACTCCACCACTAATATGTGCGTGAGGTAAATTATCTCTAACCCATTTTGTACCTCTAAAAAAGTCCAAAGCATTTAAGCGATGTTCTTCCATTCCGGTCGCAACGGGGAAAATATTTAAATCGAAAATAATATCCTGCGGAGGGAAACCAACTTTATTAACCAAAATATCATACGAACGCTGACAAATTTCAACTCTTCGGTCAAAATTATCGGCCTGACCTACTTCGTCAAAAGCCATGATAATGGCCGCTGCTCCGTAACGTTTGATTAATTTGGCGTGATGAATAAAAGCTTCTTCGCCTTCTTTCAACGAAATCGAGTTGACAACGCTTTTTCCTTGTACTACTTTAAGACCCGCTTCGATGATTTCCCATTTCGAGCTGTCAATCATAATCGGCACTCTCGAAATATCGGGTTCTGATGCGATTAAATTCAGGAATTTTGTCATTGCCTGAACACCATCAAGCATTCCTTCATCCATATTAATATCGATGATCTGTGCTCCACCTTCTACTTGTTGTCTTGCAATATCAAGCGCCTCGTCATATTTCTCTTCCTTGATTAAGCGAAGGAATTTTCGCGAACCCGTTACATTCGTACGTTCCCCAATGTTTACAAAAACACTTTCGGGCGTAATAATCAATGGTTCTAATCCTGCTAATACAAGGTCTCTTCTTTTTTCTGCCATTTTCTTTTAAGTTACTAAGATTCTAAGTTGCTTAGATTCTGAGTTTTTTTATTCTATTTTCTTTCCTGCAAGGTTTTCAAAAACCTTGTCGGTATATTTCGTTTTTAATAATCTTATTTTGGGCGTGTCCCAAGGGCCGGGCTATCCGTTACAAGTCCTCGACCAATTCCGTTTCACTGCATTGGTCTGCGGGCTTTTCACTTCTATCCCTCACGCAAACTCGGTTTCAATAACCTTTTATTTTCCCACCGAAATCATTTCCATTTTGACTTTTCTATATATTTACAAGTTACACCTGCATCATATATATAATATTTTGCTTTAGTAAAACCCGCTTTAACAAGGGTAATCGAATCGGGTTTTAACTCATCTTCTAAAACAATATAATTTTCACTAAAATCATTTGGATTATATTTTACTTTATAAAACTTATTTATAAGTGTCTCACCACTTTCTTCTATCTCAATCTTCGATAAAATTTTCTCATTTAAATAAAAATAATATTTCAAATGTGAAATTTCATCACCATACTCAGCTCTAGTTGCAAATCCAATAGTTTCTTCTGTAAGTCTCTTTTTAAATTTCTCACGCTCAATATTATCATAACTTCTAACAAGAAAAATTAAAATCATACCTAATAAAAAAATAACTATCATTCCCAAATTAGATATATGTTCTGATTTGCTTTCTTCCATTTTCTTTTTAAGTTCCTAATATTATGCTCTTCTCTCGTAAAAGGTTTAAATCTTCTAATAAAACATTATACTAATACCGGCGCAACACGTGGTTTATAATCCTTCGCAACCTCAGCAATTAATCGAATATGATCCGGCGTTGTTCCGCAACAGCCGCCGATAATGTTAATTAAATTATCGTCTAAATATTCTTTGATTAAGGCCTGAGTTTGTTCCGGTGTTTCATCATATTGTCCGAAAGCGTTTGGCAAACCTGCATTTGGATGCGCCGAAACGTTAAATTGTGTATGCTGTGATAATGTTTTTAAATACGGTTTCAACAAATCGGCTCCAAGAGCGCAATTGAAACCTACACTCAATAACGGAATATGTGATACTGAAATCAGAAAAGCTTCAACCGTTTGCCCGGAAAGTGTTCTTCCTGACGCATCGGTAATCGTTCCTGAAACCATGATTGGAATATCAATATTACGTTCGTCTTTTACTTCTTCGATGGCAAAAAGTGCCGCTTTTGCATTTAAAGTATCGAAAATGGTTTCTACTAAAAGTAAATCGCAGCCACCATCCATTAAGGCTTCCACTTGTTGTTTGTACGCAATACGTAAATCATCAAACGTTACGGCTCTGTAACCCGGATCGTTTACGTCTGGCGACATACTTGCCGTTCTGTTTGTCGGTCCGATTGAACCGGCCACAAAACGAGGTTTCTCCGGATTTTTGGCTGTGAATTCGTTAGCTACTTCTTTGGCTATTCTTGCCGATTCGTAGTTTAACTCATAAACGAGGTCTTCCATAAAATAATCAGCCATACCGATTGTCGTTCCAGAGAAGGTGTTGGTTTCTACGATGTCAGCACCAGCTTCGAAATATGCGGCGTGCACATCGCGGATTGCCTTCGGCTGTGTTAGGGATAATAAATCATTATTTCCTTTCAACGGATGTTCAAAATCTTTGAAACGCTCTCCACGAAAATCTTCTTCGGAGAAATTATAGCGCTGCAGCATGGTTCCCATTGCCCCGTCAAGGATTAGGATATTTTTTTTGATTGCTTCCTGAATTGTTATTGACATATTTTTTATCTTTTAGCTACTAAGTCCCTAAGGCCCTTAGATGCTAAGTTTTTATTTAATTATAATTCCGATTATAAATCTGAAGGGGTTAAAAATCCGTCAGGTCTAATACTATATTTTGTTTCACATTAATTCCAAAAATTCACGATGGTTGGCTATCTAGTCCGGATTAAGCCGGTATCCTCGTAGTGAAACGTAGAGATAAAGGCGAAAGCGGGAACCCGTGACTACAAAAAATGCGTCAATGATTCGCTCATCATACTGAATCAGTAAAATAATATTGTATGGTTGTCAGGAAGAGTTTTAGGAAATACTGTATGTATTTGTGTTATCTATCTTTAACATTAAGAATTAATATAAAGTAGAATGTAGCACCTTCTTTATGATAAAGGGTTGCTAAGGTTTCATTGGGTCTTTCCCTCCGCCTTTCGTGATAACTTTCAATAATTTTAAGAACAGTGCAAAGGTATGAAATAGCCTTACTACATGCAAATGTTTTTTTAAGTTTCTAAACTATTCAGATTCTGAAGTTCTAAGCATAAGCTGCTTAAATGATAAAGCTCAAACTACAGTAGTACTTTGAGCTTTGATTTTAAATCTTAGTCTAATATAATCCCCAAGATAAGGGCTTACTATATTGATCAAAATGAGTGTTGGTTAAAAACTTCTGTCCCATTTTAGAAATGTATCCATGACTTCCTGATGATCTGAAAACTCATTATCTGTCGCGGCCATTTCGTTGTCAATTTTAGACTTTTCTTCTCGTAATTGTTCTTCATTCCAATTGTTCATAATAGATAATTTATTGAATACTTTCTTAAAGTTAGCATTTTATCTTTATTATTCAAAATACTATAATTAAATTTTTTCTTTGAAAGATTTTAAGCCACAAAGTTACTTAGCTTTTTAAAGACTAAGTTTACCTTAACATCAACAAAAAAGCCCAAACTAAATAAGTTTGAGCTTTTGTATCTAAAAATAGTAGTCGCTTAGAACCACGTAATAGCCTCTCTAAAATTAAACGATCGCTTTTACAACCGCTTTTGGTGCTTCTTTACGGGTTCCGTCGAAACCGTCAACACCTGAAACTGTTGTATATTTCAATACGTATTTTTTACCCGGATTGATAATTTGATAGGCTGCCTGACACATTAAAGTTGCTTCATGGAAACCGCAAAGGATTAACTTTAATTTTCCAGGGTATGTATTCACATCACCAATAGCAAAGATTCCCGGAATATTGGTTTGGTAATCTAAGGCGTTGTTTACTTTAATTGCATTTTTCTCGATTTCTAATCCCCAGTTTCCGATTGGCCCTAATTTTGGCGTTAATCCGAAAAGTGGAATAAAATAATCACAAGGAATACTACGGTGCGCACCGTTCTCGTCTAAATCTACAGACTCAACGTGCTCTGCTCCTTTAATTCCAACCACTTCTGCGGGTGTAATTAATTTAATTTTTCCTGCTGTTTTTAACTCCTGTACTTTTTCAACAGAATCCAAAGCACCACGGAATTCATTTCTTCTGTGAACCAAGGTTACTTCTGAAGCTACATTTGCTAAAAAGATACTCCAGTCTAAAGCAGAGTCACCTCCGCCGGCAATAACGACTCTTTTGTCTCTGAATTTTTCCGGATTCTTGATAAAGTATTTCACTCCTTTATCTTCGTAAAAATTGATTCCGTCGATCAAAGGTTTTCGTGGCTCAAAACTTCCTAAACCTCCTGCAATAGCAATTACTGGTGCGTGGAATTTTTTTCCTTTATTTGAAGTAACAATAAAACTTCCATCTTCCTGTTTTTCGATTGTTTCAGCACGCTCGCCTAATGTATAACCTGGTTCAAATTGTTTAATTTGCTCTTGTAAATTATCGATTAAGTCACCTGCTAATACTTCAGGAAAACCTGGAATATCATAAATTGGCTTTTTAGGATACAATTCCGAAAGTTGTCCGCCCGCTTGTGGCAATGCATCTAAAATATGGCATTTTAATTTTAATAATCCTGCCTCAAAAACGGCAAATAAACCTGTAGGCCCGGCTCCAATTATAAGTATGTCTGTTTTAATCATTACGTATTGTTTATAATCATTCTTAATAATACAAAGAAACGAATAATTTATTCTTTTTTAAATGATTTTTATCATTCATTTCTTTGGGAAATTTTTACTCTTTATTTTTTAATGAAGCGGTAATTTCGTTCATTCTTTTAACTTTATCTTCAAAATCACCTTTCAATGTTTTACGGTATTCATTAAGGTTTTCTACCATTTGATTAATATCTTCTGGTATAACTTCTTCAAAAAATTCGCGTAACCTTTTTGCGGTTGTTGGTGATTTTCCGTTAGTAGAAATGGCAATTTTGACATTTCCTTTTGTTACGATTCCACCTAAATAATAATCACATAAATCGGGTGTATCAGCAATATTGCAAATCAAATAACGCTTTCGGGACAAATCGTATACCTTTTTGTTGACTTTTAAATCATCGGTACAAGCGATTACCATGTGGCGTTTTTTGAGCATTTTCTTTTTGAACTTCGCTTCCGTCAGTTTGATTGAAGGATGGTTTTCAGCTAAAACTTTAATTTCTAAGTGAAAATCTGGTGCAACTACTTCAACATTGGCATTTGGACTCGATTTTAGTAAAAAAGAAAGCTTTTCTAATCCTACGTTTCCACCACCTACTATAAGAACATTCAGATTGTGAAGTTTTAAAAATATCGGATATAATTCGTTTTGTTCCATTTTAATTTATTTTCATCCAGCCAAAATTAGATGATTTTTATTTTATCGAACGATTTCTTTTGATACAAATTCTTCGTAAAATCCTTTTAATATATTGCTTTCGCGTATTACTTCACCAAGAACAATGATCGCTGGCGAACTCAATTTTCTCTCTTTTACAATTTCTAAAATCGAATCTACCGTTCCAACTCCAACTTTTTCTTCATAAGTAGTTCCGTTTTGAATAATCGCAACTGGCAAATGACCTTTATTTTCTTTTTGAAACAAATCGATAATCTGAGACAATTTATGCATTCCCATCAAAATCACAACTGTTGCTGATGATTGCGCTGCCAAAGCAACATCCGAAGACAATTTTCTGTCAGTAGTAGTACCCGTAATCGCCCAAAAGCTCTCAGAAACGCCTCTTTTAGTAATCGATATTCCCAAACTCGCCGGAACAGCCACTACTGAAGAAATTCCAGGAACTACAACGGTCTCGATTCCGAAACTCCCCGCAAATTCAATTTCTTCGCTTCCACGACCAAAAATAAAAGGATCTCCGCCTTTTAAACGTACAACATTTCCATACGTTAAAGCATTATCTACAATCAACTGATTGATTTGATCTTGCGTGTAAGCGTGATTTCCTATTTGTTTTCCGACAAAAATTTTGATAGATTCTTTTGGAGCGTGTGCTAAAATTTCCTCGTTCGCCAAAGCATCGTATAAAACCACATTTGCCTCAGCAAGTGCTTTTACACCTTTTAAAGTAAGCAAGTCCGGATCACCGGGACCCGCTCCTACTAAAGTTACTTTGGGTTTTACTGTATTAAGCATTAGCTAATTCTTGAGCTCTGTATTTTTCAATGATATCAAAAAATGCAATTCCTTCCTGAATGTATTTTTTTGCAAATGCTTCTGATGGTTCAACCGAATTGATTTGGTACACCAGCTCTTTAAAGCTTGTTGCCAATTCAATTTTACCAGTTGCAATAAAAACAGTATCAAACAAATCAATAATTCCAGCGTGATTATTGGTTTTTTCGTTTTCAGAAAGCAATAACGCTTTAGCCCCATTTACAAATCCTGCGTAAGCATGGTAAATAGCATCTGACCATTTTCCTTCGTCGAAAGATTCCTGTGCGAACGTTAATTTGTCTTTTGCTTCTAATAATAAAGTAGCTACTAAATCAATGACAACCCCGGCACATTCACCAACTCCAACTGCTTTTACGTAGTTATCTGCATTACCCCAGTCAATAAAATCAGCTTCCGTTAAATTGGTTACATCTGCAAAAGGTTTTAATATTTCATAGAAATACTTTTCTCCTTTGGCATCATAATAATTTAGAAATTTATCCCCGTTTCCATTAACTCCATAATCATTTAAGATGGTACGCAAAGCATCTGGTCCTCTACGGCTTGGGATTTTGATTACTTTATCTGCAAAACGCCCTTCTCCGTTTCCTAATCTTCCTCCGCCTAATAAAACCTGTAATGCCGGAGCTACTAATTTTCCTGAGTTGATTGACATTCCCTGAAAACCAATGGCAGACATATTATGCTGTCCACAAGCATTCATACAACCCGAAATTTTAATTTCGATTTCACGGTTATCTAAATACTGAGGATATTCTGCTTTTAAAACTTTTTCTAATTCTTCTGCAATACCGGTACTGCTTGCAATCCCCAAATTACAAGTATCAGTACCAGGACATGCCGTAATATCTACTGTAGAATTATAACCTAAATGAACAAAATCCAACTTAGTTAATTCCTGATAAAAGAAAGGTAAATTTTCTTCTTTTACATGACGTATTACAATGTTTTGACGCAATGAAAAACGCAATTCATTTGCTGCATAATTCTTAATTAAATCGGCTAATAATCTGGCTTTATCGGTATAAAAATCTCCTAATAAAACTTTGATTCCAATTGCGTAATAACCTTCTTGTTTCTGAGCAATTACATTCGATTTTTTCCACGCTTCATAAGCTGCACTATCTTCGATTGTAACTTGCGGTGCTTCTAATAATGGTTTCGGAATTGGTCCCTCAAAATCGGTTGTATCAATTTCGTAAGTTTCGAAAGCGATTGCTTTTTTCTCTTTTTCAACCAAATCAAGGAAAACATCTCTTCCCATTTCTTTGATTAAGAATTTCATACGCGCTTTCATTCTTTTGGCACGCTCACCATAACGGTCAAAAATACGGATGATTCCTTCTGCTGTTGGAATAATTTGATTTGCCGGTACAAATTCCGAAAGTAATTCAGCATGTGCAGGCTGAGATCCTAAACCTCCACCAAACATGATTTTAAAACCACGAACACCATCAACTATTTTCGGAATAAATCCTAAATCATGTAAATAACTCAAAGCTGTATCTTCATCTGAAGAAGAGAACGAAATTTTGAATTTACGTCCCATTTCCTGACAAATTGGGTTTCTTAATAAATATTGAAACAAAGCATGTGCATAAGGCGAAACATCAAATGGTTCGTTTACGTCTATCCCTGCTAATTCGCTTCCTGTAATATTTCTAACGGTGTTTCCGCAAGCTTCACGCAATGTAATATCATCTTTAGCCAGATTTGCCCAAAGTTCAGGAGTTCTGTCTAAACTTACGTAGTGAATCTGGATATCCTGACGTGTTGTAATGTGCAGACGACCTGTAGAATATTCATCAGAAACTGCGCAGATTCTATTTAATTGTTCGCTGCTCACTTTACCATAAGGCAATTTGATACGAATCATCTGAACGCCTTCCTGACGCTGTCCGTAAATTCCGCGTGCTAAACGAAGACTACGAAAACGCTCATCATCAATTTTTCCTCCGCGGAATAAATGAATCTTTTTTTCCAAATCGATAATCTCTTTTTGAACTATCGGATTTTCTATTTCTGTTCTAAAACTTTCCATTTTCTTTTGGCTTTGGGCTTTAAGCTTTAGGCTATAAGCTTTATTAACTTTGTGTTTTTTTGCTTAAAGCCTATGGCTTAAAGCTTACTGCAGGTCTACCTAATAAATCCTACTCCTGCTGTTGTATTGGTTACGGCATCAATTAGAATAAACGCGCCGTTTGATTTATTTTCATTGTAAGAATCAAAATATAATGCTTTACTCAATTTGATACTAACTTCTCCAATTTCATTTATCGCTAGTTGTGAAGCCGGAGTAGTTCCCGAATAATCAGTTGCAATGGTATTGGTAACACTCTCAATTTTAGCTAAAACTCTATTTGTATTGTGCTGTACAAAATATTTAGCTCCTGGAACTAACTTTTTGCTATCCATCCAACACACTGTAGTTACAATATCTTTTTCAATTTTTGGCAACTCATCCGATTTTACAATCATATCGCCTCTTGTAACATTGATATCATTTTCTAATTCGATTGTAATCGAAGAACCTGCACTGGCTTCTGAAAATTCTTTATCGAAAAAATGAATATTTGTAACTTTTGATTCGGTTAAAGAAGGTAAAACGGTTACAGCATCACCAACTTTAATGGAGTTACCGTATAATTTTCCGGCATACCCTCTAAAATCATGATATTCTTCTGTTTTTGGACGAATAACGGTTTGAACCGGGAAACGTGCTTTTCCAGCTTCAAAAACATCCGAAGAATGCAATCCTTCTAAATGTTCTAAAATTGTTTGTCCTTCGTACCAAGACATTTTACCTAATTTCTCAACAACATTATCTCCTGTTAAAGCACTCAACGGAATGTAACTTACATTTTGTTCCTTGAAAGTACTTTTAGCATTCAATGCCTGAAAATCTGCTTTTATTTTATTGAAAACTTCTTCAGAATAATCTACTAAATCCATTTTATTAATCGCAACAATTACCTCTTTAACTCTCAATAAGTTATTGATAAAAAAGTGACGGTAGGTTTGTTCGATAACTCCTTTCCTGGCATCAATTAAAATGATAGAAACCTGCGAAGTCGAAGCTCCTGTAACCATGTTTCTTGTGTATTCTACGTGACCCGGAGTATCGGCAATAATATAACTTTTCTTTGCCGTTGAAAAATAAATATGTGCTACATCAATCGTGATTCCCTGCTCTCTTTCTGCTACCAATCCGTCTGTTGCCAATGAGAAGTCAAGATAATCGTATCCTTTTTGCTTACTGCTTTTTTCGATTGCTTCTATTTTATCAGTAGTCAATGATTTTGTATCGTACAATAATCTTCCGATCAAAGTACTTTTTCCATCATCTACACTTCCTGCTGTTGCTATTTTTAAAACTTCCATTTTTTTTGTTATTGGTTGTTGGTTGTTAGTTGTTGGCTTTCAAACATTGACTAAAACCCTCAAAATATTAAACTCCTTTTTGATGTAATTGGCTGTGATTATTGACAGTTTAAAACTATCTACTAAAAACCATCAACCATCAACAACTAAAAGTATCCTTGTTGTTTTCTTTTTTCCATCGCGGCTTCAGAACGTTTATCATCGATTCTGGCGCCTCTTTCTGAAATTGTGGAAGATCTGATTTCACCCACTACTTCAGCAATTGTTGCTGCATACGAGTCAACTGCTGCTGTACAGCTCATGTCTCCTACTGTTCTGAAACGAACAATTCTTTCTTCGATTTGCTCATCTTCTTCCTGATATACAAAAGGTGAATGTGACCAGATCATACCATCTCTCAAGAAAACTTTTCTTTTATGGGAAAAATAAATGGACGGAATTTCGATATGTTCTTTTTCGATATAACTCCAAACATCTAATTCTGTCCAGTTTGAAATTGGGAAAACACGAACATTTTGACCATTTTCAATTTTTCCGTTCAAAATATCAAACAACTCAGGGCGTTGGTTTTTTTCATCCCACTGACCAAAATCATCACGAACTGAAAAAATACGTTCTTTCGCTCTTGCTTTTTCCTCATCACGACGTGCTCCACCAATACAGGCATCAAACTTAAATTCTTCGATTGCATCTAAAAGTGTAGTCGTCTGCAAGCTGTTTCTACTAGAATACTTTCCAGTTTCTTCCACTACTTTTCCTTCATCAATAGCGTCCTGAACATTACGAACAATTAATTCTAATCCTAATTCTTCAACCAATTTATCTCTGAAAGCAATGGTTTCAGGAAAATTATGTCCCGTATCAACATGCAAAAGAGGAAACGGAATTTTAGCAGGGAAAAATGCTTTTTGTGCCAAACGCACTAATGTTATAGAGTCTTTTCCTCCTGAAAAAAGTAAAACCGGTTTGTCAAATTGAGAAACGACCTCTCTAAAGATATATATCGCTTCACTTTCTAAAGCATTTGTTTTTAATACTGAACTCATTATTTTTTTGTTTAAAAAGTTTCAAGTTTTAAGTTTCAGGGTTGTAATCCTAACTAAATCTCTCCGCCATTATTTTATTCTATTATCTTGCTTCTATTCTCTTTCTTTTGCTTCTATAGTCTAATCTCTTTACCCTTTGTTCGCACTATGCAAACCACATTCTTTATGACTTGATTCCCACCACCATCTTCCGGCCCTTATATCTTCGCCTGGAAAAATGGCTCTCGTACAAGGTGCACATCCAATACTTACAAAACCTTTTTTGTGTAATGCATTCTGAGGCACGTTATTTTCCTGCAAATAATCATCAACTTCCTGCAATGTCCATTTTAATAACGGATTGAATTTTATTATATCAAAACCGCCATCGTATTCAAACAATTGCAAATCATTTCTGTTCTCTGATTGTTCTGCTCTTAAACCTGTAATCCAAACTGCGTTTCCTGCCAAAGCTTTTCTTAGCGGAACTACCTTTCGGATAAAACAACATTCTTTTCTATTCTCAACCGAATCATAAAAACTATTTGGTCCTTTTTCTTTTAGCAGATTTTCTATAGCGGTTGCTTCCGGAAAATAAACCTCAATAGGAGTTTTATATTTTTTTAATGTCTTGTGAAAAACATCATATGTTTCCTGAAATAACCTTCCTGTATCTAATGTAAAAATGGTTATACCTGTATTACTTTTTGCTATAATATCCGTAATTACCTGATCTTCCTGACCAAATGAAGTCGAAAAAATTACTTTGCCCGGATATTGATTAGCTAAAAAAGTCAAAGTTTCCTCAAGAGAAAAATCTTTAGTTATATCCAATAATACCTTAATATCTTTTGCATTCATTATTATTTTTTTTATTTCAAATCCATTACCCTATCGGGCTAGTAGATTACTGTGCAAAATTACTACTTATTTTCAAATATCAAAATAATATTTTTAATTTTTTATATTAGATTGTCTTATAATTATTCACTCTCAGGAAAAACATCAAAACAACATTTGAATTTTGCTTACTAAAGCAAATAAAAAATATTAAAAATCATATTATAAGCTATTTACAAGAAATAAATTACCACAGTTATAAATTTTATCAAATCAATTCTAATAACTCTACTTTTCCTATAGGATAATATCGAAATAGTTACTATTTTTGCCAAAATATTTTTTTATGGATTTTCAAATTGGACTCGTAATTGCAGGTTTAGTAGTAGGTTTTGTGGTAGGTTTAACAGGTGTGGGCGGTGGCTCATTAATGACCCCAATTTTATTATGGTTTGGTATTCCCCCAACCACTGCAGTCGGAACCGACTTACTATATGCTGCATTTACCAAAATGGGTGGAGTACTAGTTCATCATAAAAAAAGAAACATTAATTGGTCGATTACCGGCTGGCTTACTTTAGGCAGTGTTCCTGCGGCTTTGATCACTCTATGGATTCTGCATAGCATTAAAACAGATATATCAACTATAAATGCTGTTATAAAATACAGTTTAGGATGGGCTTTGCTTTTTACTTCAATTGCCATTTTGTTTAAAAAGAAACTTTTAGTTTTATCACAAAAACATTCCGGTGATAAATTCCATACCGAAAGCAGGACTCAGAACCTGCTAACAATTGCAATTGGTGTTTTATTAGGCGCAACCGTAACTCTGACTTCAATAGGAGCAGGTGCTTTGGGTACTGTAACCTTATTTTTTCTATATCCTCTTTTACCAACCCCAAAATTAGTTGGAACCGAGATTGCTCATGCAGTACCGCTAACCCTTGTGGCTGGTTTAGGTCATGCTACCATGGGAAACTTAGACTTAGGCTTATTAGGTCAGTTATTGATGGGATCGTTACCTGGTATTTATATGGGAAGCATGCTAAGCGGAAAAGTCCCTGATTTATTTCTTAGAAATGCTATTGCAGTAATGTTATTTATGGTAGGTTATAAATTGGTTTTTTAAGTTTCTAAAACCAATTTAAAAAGTCCCTTTTATACAAAACATAATTGAGAGGGACTTTTATTTTTACTATTTAATATAGCTTAAAAAGCTATATCTGCCAAAGAATTATTTTCAAGGACCTTTAGCGTATTGTCTCTAATTTGTGTCATTAATCGTTTTGCCGCACAAATATTCTCATCAGGGCAATCATCACATTTTTCATAAAAATTGTGACTGGCACAAGGAAGCAAGGCAATTGGTCCCTCTAATATTCGGTATACTTTTGCCATACTAATATCTTTTGGGTCCTTGATCAGATAATATCCGCCGCCTTTACCCTTTTTAGCCCCTAAAAAACCGGCATTACGAAGTAATAACAAAATGCTTTCTAAAAATTTTATTGAAATTTTTTCAATTCTGGCTATTTCAGCAATCTGAACAGGTTCCTGATTTTCCTGTCTTGCCAAAAAAGTCAATGCTTTTATTCCGTATTTTGTTTTCTTAGAAATCATTAATGAATTATTTTAAGAGTACGAAACTACTAAAATTTTGCGTAAGGATTTTTCTTTAAAAGCTAAACTTTTAAAATATCTCTGCAAATTAATTCAATATATTGCTCTTTGAAATAAAAATCATGTTCACAATTTTCAAAGTATTTCTCTTCAATACTCAAATCAGAAAACCATTTTGAAGTGGGTTTATTATCATCTTTCTGCCCAAAAAACAACTTTAGCCTACAATCTGGAACTGCAGTCTCCAAACGCAATCTTGTTGAGGAAGCTGCTACTAATTGAGAAACATTCAAACCTTTTAAACAAGCTTTCCAGGCAATTGTGCCTCCTATGCTAAATCCTAAAACAAATACTTTATTTTTTTCGAGCTTTAGCAAATTGTCAACTGCTTTATCAATTCCACCGTTTAAAAATTGATTATGAATATTTACTTCGTTTTCTAACGCCTCAATTTTACCTAATTCTAAAACATCATAATACTGAATTTCAAATTTAGAATTCAATTTTTCAATATAAAAATTAATCCATTTGGTTTTTTTTCTTCCAAATAAATCAGATAGAATAAGCAATCTTGGTTTCATAATGCATAGCGATTTAATTAATCTCTACTTCTTGAACTCCAATTTGATTAAGTTCGTAAAACATTTTCTTACTTTGTTCCAATCCTTTTCTTTCTACAACATAAGTATCCGAAATCGAATCATGCCAGCCTCTTCCGCCACTTATGAAAGAAAAAGCTTCAAAAGGTAAAAACCGACAAAAAGTTCTTTTTACAATCATATCAAAACTTGGCTTATTACCATTTTCGTCAACAACGATAGTACCTGTAATGAATTTTGCAAAAGATTTTCCAAAAAAACCTTCAGTTGGTATGTAGTAAATAAGCATTAATACTGCACCTATTAAATAAGCTTCTAAATCATTAACATTTTGTAACCACTGGGCAAATATTGTTATATCAATACCAAGTAAAGTAGAAACAATTCCTAATACAAACATCAAAATATAAAATATTGCGAAAATAAAAATTAGATCTAAAAAATAATTCAACAATCGTTTTCCGTTGGCTGCTAATAAACCGTCGTCAAGAATATAGGTAGAATCACTCATGCTAAAATAGGTTTTAAGTTAAATAATTTTGGTTTTTGAGAGAAATCAAAAATATACTTTTTACTCTAACAAATGCAAAAACAAACAGCGTTTTTAACAGTAATAAATTTACTGTCAAAATCGGTGATTGTTTTTATCATACTTAAAGAATATAGTTCCTTAAGAAAGTGCCTGATCTAAGTCAGCTATAATGTCTTTTACTGTTTCCAAACCTACAGAAACACGCACCAAACCTTCTGTAATACCAACAGCAATTTTTTCTTCAACAGATAATTTGCTGTGTGTTGTGGATGCAGGATGCGTTACAATAGTTTTAACATCACCAATATTTGCCGAAAGGGAACATAATTTTATCTTGTTTAAAAATGCTCTTCCAGCTTCCAGACCTCCTTTAATTTCAATGGCAATAATATTACCCCCTAAAAGCATTTGTTTTTTGGCAATTTCATATTTCGGGTGTGACTTTAAGAAAGGATATTTCACACTGTTCACATTTGGGTGACTCTCCAAAAACTCGGCAACTTTCAAAGCATTTTCACAGTGTCTGTCAACACGAACTGCCAAAGTTTCTAAACTTTTTGACAATACCCACGCATTAAATGGCGACATTGCCGGTCCTGTATTTCTTGAAAAAAGATAGATCTTACGAATCAATTCGGCATCACCAACTGCAATACCACCCAAAACGCGGCCTTGTCCATCCATTAATTTTGTAGCCGAATGAACGACAATATGCGCTCCATATTTAATTGGCTGCTGAATATATGGCGTTGCAAAGCAATTATCGATTATTAAAATTAAATTATGTTTCTTCGCTATTTGTCCCAACAATTCCAAATCAATCACATCTACACCAGGATTTGTAGGTGTTTCAGCATATAAAATTTTAGTGTTTGGCTTAATAAAACTTTCGATTGTTTCCGGTTTGTTGATATCAAAATAAGTAGTTTCAATATTCCATTTTGGAAAATAAGTCATAAACAATGCATGAGTCGACCCAAAAACACTTCCCGCAGAAACAATATGATCTCCTGAATCCAACAAAGCGGCAAAAGTCGAGTAAATTGCAGCCATTCCAGTTGCAAAAGCATAACCTGCCTCAGCTCCTTCCATTGCACAAACTTTATCTACAAATTCTGTAGTGTTAGGATTACTGAAACGGGAATAAATATTACGTACCTTCTCTTCAGTAAAAGAGGCTCTCATATCCTCTGCATCCTCAAATACAAAACTGGATGATAAATACAAAGGAGTTGAATGTTCCTGAAATTGTGATTTTTCTAAATGTGTTCTAATAGCTTGTGTTTCAAAACCAAATTCTTGTTCGTTCATTTTAATTAGTTTATAGTTGTTAGTTTGTGGTTGTTGGTTTAGATTTTGGCTAATTCCAATCCGTTCAAAACTACTTTATAATGTATCTTTGCCGTTGGTTCAACAGTTTTAGAAACCGAGCAATATTTTTCGAATGATAATTGTGCTGCTTTTGCCGCTTTGTCTTCTTTTATATTTCCTTCCAAAGAAAAAACTACATAGATATCTTTAAAGGGTTTGGCTTCTCCTACCTGTACACGCTCGCCTTCAACCTCAGCTTTAAAAGACGTAATTTCCTGACGTTGTTTTTTTAGAATCGAAATCATGTCAATTCCACTACATCCTGCCACACCCATTAAAACTAATTCCATAGGACTTGGCCCCATATCATTTCCTCCAAATTCTGGTCGTGCATCAACATTTACTACATGTCCACGTTCGTTTTTTAATTGAAAATGGAAGTTTTCGTTTACTCTGTCTAATGTTATTTTCATTTTTTTATTTTTTGAACGCCTGATGACGTAGATTTTTATTTAAAAACTGAATACTAAAAAACTTGTCACTGGTCACATTTATCCTTTATCCGATAATCTCAAAATATCTCCAAAAACACCTCTTGCTGTTACGGCTGATCCTGCTCCGGCACCCTGAATTACAATTGGTCTGTCTCCGTACGATTCTGTATAAATTTCGAAAAAAGAATCAGAGCCTTTTAATCCTCCAAGTGCAGTGTCAGAAGGTACTGAAACTAATTTCACTTCAAGATTTCCTTTATCGTTTTGCAAATCACCGGATAATTCACCAATGTATCTTAATACGTGATTTGGCTTTTGTTCGGCTTTTATTTTATTGTAAATCGGATCGAATTCTTTTAATTTGGTTAAGAAGTCAGAAACATTTCCTTCACGTAAATGTTCCGGGATTAAATTCTGAATTAAGATTTCTTCAAATTCGTTTTGTAAATCTAATTCTCTCGCCAAAATCAATAATTTTCTTCCCACATCATTTCCGCATAAATCCTCGCGCGGATCCGGTTCTGTGTAACCGTTATCAATTGCTTCCTGCAGAATTTCACTAAAAGGAGCGTCTTTTGCAGAGAAATTATTGAATAAATAACTCAGTGTTCCTGAAAATACTCCTTTTATCTTGGTGATATTTTCGCCAGAAAGATGTAATAATTTAATCGTGTCAATTAATGGTAATCCGGCACCAACATTGGTTTCATACAAATAATTCTTTTGATTTTCAGCCAGAACTTTTCTCAGTTCCTTATAAAAACCATAACTCAATGTATTAGCTACTTTATTAGACGAAATCAAATCGAAACTGCTTTCTGCAAGTTTAATATAATTCTCCACGAATGTTGCACTTGCCGTATTATCAATCGCAATTAAATTCTCTAAATGATATTTATCTGCATACTCAATAATATCCTGAATAGTGTAATCAAGTCCTTTACTCTGAATTTCATTTTTCCAGTCTGAAGTCACACCATTTTTATTTAAAATCAGTTTTTTAGAATTCGCAATGGCAAAGACATTCAGCTTAATATCTTTTCGTTTTTCGATAGCATCCGCAGATTCTAAAATTTGATTGATTAAAGTTCCGCCCACTAACCCATGTCCAAAAATAGCAATATTGATTTTTTTAGAGACACCAAAAATTTCTCCGTGAATTACGTTTAAAGCTTTGTTTAATTCCGATTTTTTAACCACCAAACTCACGTTTTTACCCGTAACGGTATTGTTAAACAATATCGGAACAATTTTATTTTTGATTAAAGCAGTATAAGGTTTATGAAAAGTACTTAAATCTTGTCCAATGATTGAAATAACCGAAACATTATCTGTTACTGTAATCTGATTTACATCCTTTGAATAAAAATCATTTTCGAATTCTTTCTCCAATTCAACCATTGCCGTTGTAGCTTTATCAGTGGCAACCACAAGACCAATTCCTCTTTCTGAGGAACCTTGCGAAATAATACTTACACTTATATTGTGATCTCCCATTACCTTGAAAATTCGGGCATCAACTCCGGATTTCCCAAGCAATCCGCGGCCTTCAAGATTTAAAAGCGAAACATTTTCAAGAACCGAAAGCGTTTTGATTCCTTCTTTTGCAGTATCAGAAGTGATTAAAGTTCCCCGGTTTTCATGGTTGAATGTATTTAAAATTCGAAGCGGGATGTTTTTTTCCAACAAAGGAATAATCGTTTTGGCATGCAAAATTGTAGCACCAAAATTCGCTAATTCATTTGCTTCATTGAAAGATAAAAATTCTATTTTTTTAGCATCTGCAACCAAATCAGGATTTGCTGTATAAATACCGTCAACGTGTGTAAAATTTTGTAACTCCTCTGCATTTAAATAATTAGCAATCAAAGAAGCGGTATAATTACTGCCATTTCTTCCTAAAGTTGTCGTATCGTTATTGTTATTCGAACCAATAAAACCAGTTACAACATTAACAGTCGATCCATTGTACTCTTTAAAATAATTGACAACATTTTTCTTGGAAAGCTGTTCCAAAGGCTGTGCATCACCAAATTTAGAGTCTGTTTTTAGCAGCTCTCTTGAATCGGCAAAATTAGCAGGAATTCCTTTTTCGATTAAAATTGCAGTTAATAGTTTTGCAGAAAGCAATTCGCCTTTAGACAAAATCTGATCTTTAATTTTATTGCTGTAATCGCCAATTAAACTTACCCCTTCATAAAGTTTATCCAAAATAGTAAACTCTTCAGATAAATCGACCTTAGGATAATCTGAAATTTGGTAGGTCTTAAAATTTTCTAATAATCTTTTGTAATCACCGTTTTTAGCGGCAATTTTTAAAATATATTCTAATTCATCCGTAGCATTTCCTCTTGCAGAAACTACTACGGCAATTTTTTCGCCCTGGTTTACTTTCTCGGCAATTATAGAAACGACTTTATTAAGTCCTTCTCCGTTTGATAATGACTTACCTCCAAATTTTAATATTTTCATTTTATCTTTTTATTATTCTGCTTAAAAAATAGCAGCCAGTAAATTATCTAATTGTTTGTACTCGATTAAAAAAGCATCATGTCCATGTACTGAATTTATTTCGCTGTAAAAAACATTTTCTTTGAACTTTTTTAACTCCTGAAACGTTTCCCGGTTTTCTTTTGGTGTAAAAAACAAATCAGAATCGATTCCGATAATATGGATATCTGCATTTGATTTTGACATTAAAGTTTGGAAATCTTCTCCGTTTCGGGTAATATCTATTGTTTTAAGCAATTGGTTCATCAATTTATAAGAAGCCAATTGATATCTTTTTTGTAATTTATCTCCGTGATGTGCCAGCCAGCTTTCTATATTAAAAATTAAAAGATCCTGATTAATGGTTCTCTGAAATTTTTCTTTGAATGATTCCGGAGAACGATAACACAACATGGCGTGAATTCGGGCATCCTCGATTGGCTTTGATGAATTATTCAGAATTTGCTCCTGCAAATAACAATTGGCAATCATCCAGTCTGTCGATTTCCAATCTGTCGCTATCGGAATCAGATGCTTGGTAATATTAGGTTCAAGAGCCAGCATTTCCCAGGCAATTCCACCGCCTACAGAACCTCCAATGATAGCATAAAGCTGTCCGGTTTTTAATGCTTGGATTCCTTTCAAAAAGATACGGGCAATATCTCTGGCCGTAAAATCCTTATAATTTTCGATAGTAAAAGAATCGTTCCCATTGCCCGGAACATTAAATGCCAATACTGAATATTTGGTAGTGTCAATTGTTTTTCCATCACCAATCAAATCATTCCACCAGCCATTTTCACCGGTAACCTGTGCATTTCCTGTTAAAGCATGATTGACCAAAACAATTGGTGCACTGTGCAGCGGTAAACCAAAAAGTGCAAAACTTAAGGATAATGAATTATATGAAGCACCACTTTCGGTAGTGAAATTTTGTAATATGATAGGGTCTGGTATACTTTCCAATTTCAAATCTTTTATTTTTGATTTGTATATGGAAATATTAGAAAGAAAGTCTAGAACGAAACTAGAAAAACTCTTTTTGTTATCTTTCCACGTTGGGCGTGGTAGAATGCAGCACCTTCTTCGCTTTACCGAAGGGTTGCTAAGGATTCATCGGGTCTAATCCCTCGTCCTTTCTTTATAACATTTCAATACGTTTCTGAACTTAATGGTGCAAATTAAATACTATTTTCTTAAACAAACAAATTTAATCTAAAGAGATTATTTTTATATCAAATAACAAAAACTATTATACGCAGAAAATTACCGAATGTAAAATCCAGTAAATTCCAGAAGGCTTCACCCTATTTTATGATGTTTTTTCAATTTAGATGAAAAGAGTATCATTTTCTTTTGAATACATCAAAAACAATAAAGAGTTGGCTTCTTTAGTAGTTGTTTTTTTATCCGTTTCCATGAGACCAAATCTTGGATGAATCAATTCATTTATTGGCGGCGGATTATTTCTTTTTGCCCTTATGTTTTTCAATGTTGAAAATGTCTTTGTTAAGTAGTTTAAAGTTCGCATAATATTAAGTTTTAGTTTGTTTATGTATTATTATCTTTATTATTGTTTTATCATTTTGTTACGGCAAGCTGACGAAATAAAAAAACCCTTTTGGATTTAGATACCAAAAGGGTTTAAGTCGTTTTAACTTACTATACTTTTGGAATCAACAGACGAATATGCAAATAGACGCGACATTGAACATTTTGTTCATCTGTAGGGAATCATTCATCTGTGATTTATATTTTATTTTAAAAAACTCTAGCATTTTGTATAAATTTAAAAAGCCTCCCAATTACTTTGGGAGGCTTTGCTATATTAATATTGTATTTACAATTTTAAGCAATAGACAACCCAACGGTTTCTCTCGAAAGGACGCAAAACATTTTAGATTGATTAAACATATTTTTAGTAGTTTTTGGGTTTAACAAATATGCAAATATTTTTTTAATGCACCAAATAAATATGCACGAAAAAACTTCAAAAAACAAAATAACTTACAGATTATCATTAAAAAACATCTTACAAAATCACATTTTACAAAAAACAAGTAAAAATCTTACATATTTAAACTCTCAAAATTAAAATTTCAAAGAACTTATAGAAAAGTTAAACTGTTTACTCATTTAAAAAAACAAGTATTTATCTATAAAAAAATCACCTCTGTTAAAACTGAGTTTACTAAAGGCAATTTTAAAACAAAAAACTTTAATTTTTATTAAATACTGTATTAGGCGATTTTGCAACACTTGCAAAAACTGTTTTCAAGTCATTAATTAAATCTTCGACATCTTCAATTCCTACTGAAAGTCGAATCAAATCCTTTGAAACGCCAGTTTCCAATTGCTCTTCATCAGTTAACTGTTGATGGGTTGTACTCGCAGGATGAATAATAAGCGATTTAGTGTCACCTATGTTTGCTAAAAGTGAGAACAATTTTGTTTCGTCAACCACTTTTTTGGCCGCTTCAAAACCTCCATGCAAACCAAAAGTAATAACGCCACTTTGACCTTCGGGCAAATATTCCTGAGCTAAATCATAATACTTGCTCGATTTCAAGCCAGGGTAATTAACCCATATCACCTGATCTTGTTTTTCTAACCATTCAGCTAAAGCCAAAGCATTTTCGCTGTGTTTTTTAATTCGGATTGGCAAAGTTTCCAAACCCTGAATAATCTGAAAAGCATTGAATGGACTCAAAGCTGCTCCAAAATCCCGTAATCCTTCAATTCTTGCTTTTGCAATAAAAGCTGCATTTCCAAGCGCTTCATGATATACTAATCCGTGGTATCCTGATGAAGGTTCTGTAAATTCAGGGAATTTTCCGTTCGACCAGTCAAAAGTTCCAGCATCAATAATAACACCTCCTAATGAAGTTCCGTTACCTGAAAGATATTTAGTCAAAGAATGGATTACAATGTTTGCCCCGTATTCAATGGGTTTTAATAAATAAGGTGTTGCCACAGTGTTATCTACAATAAAGGGTACTTTAAAGTTTTTGGCTTCCGCCGAAATGGCTTTCAAATCCAATACATCTAATTTTGGATTTCCCAGAGATTCAACAAAAAAAGCTCTTGTATTTTCTTTTGCTGCTTTCGTAAAGTTTTCAGCTATTAAAGGATCAACAAAAGTCGTTGTAATTCCTAAACGAGGCAAAGTTACTTTTAACAGATTGTAGGTGCCTCCGTATAAACTATTTGAAGCTACGATATGATCGCCCGATTTTAGCAGCGTTAAAAAAGTCGTTGCAATTGCCGATGCTCCAGATGCTGTCACTACTGCTGCGATTCCGCCTTCTAGCGATGCCAGTCGTTGTTCCAAAACATCGTTTGTAGGGTTATTTAATCTGGTGTAAATAAATCCGGATTCAGCCAAACCAAATAAATTGGCAGCATGATCAGCATTATTAAATACGTATGATGATGTTTGATAAATAGGTACTGCTCTTGTGTTTCCATTTTTAGTTACATCGTGTCCAGCGTGAAGTGCATTTGTTGCGAATTTTTGTTTGCTCATGATTTCTTAGTTTTAAGTATTATTAATATTTTATTGAAATTGATTTTTAAATTATTTCTTTAAATAAAAAGGTTATCGTTTTCCGCAGAATACATATGTGCGAGCAATGAGTCTGTTTGGTTAGAGTATAATTTTCCTTTTTGCAAACTGAAGTTTGTTTTTTGATTTTGAACTAATCCAAAAATGTTTTTTGGGTTAATTACTTTCAAGATTCTATATAGTGTTTTCATGATTTTTAATTTTAAAGTAATTGAAATAAAAAAAGCCCTTTCGGATGGCTACCAAAAGGGCTTATAGTAAGGAACTATAACAAAGATTTTATCTTTCACTTTCGGCAATAGCAAATTGGGATGCACATCGGCATCACACAACACATCATCATTTTATTTACCACTGAATTATTCATTTTATTTTTTTAGTTTTCACCATATAAGGGATATAAGTTCATTTTAGTTTTTATTTTTTACTTTAAGCAAGACTTATATTTCTCAGTTGGTTTAAATTTTATTTCGATTTGAATCAAAAAAAACCTCCGCGATTGGCAGAGGTCTTATTGTTATTTTAGATTTAGATACTAAACAATAGTAAACTCTGCGGAAACTTTCGACATCATACAGCACATATTTTTATTAACTAAATTCATTTTTCTAATTGTTTGTTTGGCAAATTTGAGAACTTTTTTTGAAAACTCCAAACAAAAAGCAAATTAATTTCAATTACCCTATCAAAATAGTATGCTATGTTAAATTTATCTTTATAAAAATAAAAAATACAGAACTTTAATTTGCAAATCAAAATGGTTTTGTACTTTTGCACCCTAATACAGAGGAAAAATTTGAACTGATTGCAACCTCTTCATAATGAAATGGTTCGTTATGGATACTGAAAGATCGATTTCAGTAGTAAAAAATGCTAAAGCAGAAACTCTCCTTTAGTCTTTTTCAGCAATTATTTTCCTCGCTTAATTTTAATTTAATACATTATTATGGCTTATTTATTTACGTCAGAATCTGTTAGTGAAGGGCATCCGGACAAAGTTGCAGATCAAATTTCGGATGCATTAATTGATAACTTCTTAGCATTTGATGCCGACTCAAAAGTAGCATGTGAAACTTTAGTTACGACTGGCCAGGTAATTTTGGCCGGGGAAGTAAAATCGAATACGTATCTTGATGTACAGCAAATCGCCCGCGAAGTAATTCGTAAAATTGGATATACAAAAAGTGAGTACATGTTTGAGGCAAATTCTTGTGGAATTTTGTCAGCAATTCACGAACAATCAGCAGATATTAATCAGGGTGTAGACAGAGCTAAGCCAGAAGAGCAAGGTGCAGGTGATCAGGGAATGATGTTTGGTTATGCAACTAACGAAACGGAGAACTACATGCCATTGGCACTTGATTTATCTCATAAATTATTGCAGGAATTAGCTATTTTAAGACGTGAGAATAATGAAATCACTTATTTACGTCCGGATGCTAAATCTCAGGTAACTTTAGAATATAGTGACGATAACAAACCAACCCGTATTGATGCAATTGTAATCTCGACTCAACACGATGATTTTGATGAAGAAGCTACGATGTTGGCTAAAATCAAAAAAGATATTATCGAAATTTTGATTCCGAGAATTATCGCTAAAAACCCTACTCATGCTCATTTATTTAATGATACAATCAACTACCATATTAACCCAACAGGAAAATTCGTAATTGGAGGACCTCACGGAGATACTGGTTTAACAGGAAGAAAAATCATTGTGGATACTTACGGTGGAAAAGGAGCTCACGGTGGTGGTGCTTTTTCAGGAAAAGACCCGAGTAAAGTAGACAGAAGTGCTGCTTATGCAACACGTCATATTGCTAAAAACTTAGTAGCTGCAGGTGTTGCCGACGAAATTTTAGTTCAGGTTTCTTATGCCATTGGTGTTGCGCAACCAATGGGAATCTTCATTGAAACTTACGGAACTTCAAAAGTAAATTTGACTAACGGTGAAATCGCTAAAAAAGTAGAAGCTATCTTTGATATGCGTCCTTACTTTATCGAACAACGTTTGAAATTAAGAAACCCAATATATAGCGAAACTGCTGCTTACGGGCACATGGGACGCCAACCAGAAACCGTAACTAAAACTTTTTCTGCTCCAGGAGGAAACGAAAAAACAGTTACTGTTGAGTTATTTACATGGGAAAAACTTGATTTTGTTGACCAAGTAAAAAATGCTTTTGGATTGTAGAATCAGATCATTAGACTGTTAGATTTTTAGATTACTTTTAATCTTAAATATTAAACCCCGATTTCTATTTTTTTAGATTCGGGGTTTGTTTTTTTATTTTGAATCTTATAAATTATAAATATATATTAACGGTATACAGCCCGATATGGGAACGACATCCTTTTTCTCGCTTCTTTAGCGAGGAAAAGATATAGTGGACAGCAGGATTAGCTTCTCATTAAACTACAAATTATACTTCATCGAAAAGATAATATATCTAGGCTGAACGGTATACTGAGAAACCCTTGTAGAAAATTGCGAGAAGCTGTCATCATTGAGATAGGTAGTATTTAATAGATTAGTCGCTGAAATTTTATATTCCCATTTACTGTTTTTCTTTTGGTAAATTAAGCTGGCACTTAAAAAATCATATTCGTTATTGACTGATTTATTAGTGTTGTAATAATGATAAAATTCGTACTCCGAAACAAACGAAAAACTATTCAGAAAATAATAATCTAATCTTGCAAAGGGTTTATCTGTGAAGTAGGTTGAGCCGCTATATTTATTGACTAACATAGTATAACCAAACTCAATATTAGGCAGGTTTTTATAATTAGTTGAAGCTTTTACGGTATAACTTTGAGTAAAACTCTCTGTTGTTGTTGGTTCTTCATTTTGTCTATTATTGAATTTTGACCAATTAAGGCTTGCACTTGCCGAAGCTTTGTAATTCTTTAAAAATGAACGGCCATAACTTCCCATTCCTGAAAAAGTTTCATCTGCCAAATTCGAATTATACGGTTCCGAAGACTGATTAATTCCGTTAAAATCAGCCTCGGTTTTTATAGCATCGACTTTCTTAGTGTAAGTTGCATTAGCGAAAATATTCTCAAAATTAAACATATTGTATTTAAAATAACGTAATGAATGCACTTGAGAAGTTGCGTTTTCCAACGAACGATCTCCTCTAAACAAACTGCTGTAATCTGACAAAACATAACCAGCAGCCAATTGGTTTATATCGGTAAAATCGTTTGACAAGGAGAAATTATACGTCAATGTTTCTGATTTTTTGATTTGATAAAGCGCAAAGAAATCAGGCAGTACTTTTATGAAATTTTGAGAATAATCTGTGCCTAATTGTTTGTTTGTCATTTTATACGAATGTAGACTTACTCCTGGCGTCAATGTAAATTTTCCGGCTAAAATCTTATAATGGAATCCTAAAAACGTATCATTAAAATTATAGTTTACGTTATTATTATTTGACGAATCATTTAAATCATTTTTATCTCCGTTATCCAGCATCTGAAAAATATGTGAATTGAAATTTTGGTACGAATACGTATTTCCTACTGTTATATTGATGTTGCTTTTTGGTGTTACCATATAATAATAATCCAGCTTGGCATCTATTTTGTTTGTTTTCACAAAACGGTCCTGATTCAGGTCATTTCTTTCCTGACCTGAAGTATAACCTGATAAAATAAAAGGCTGTGTCCGCAGATTAGCGTTATAAAAAGGACTTTCATCCTGATACAAATGCTGGACCTCAAGAGCAAAGATATTCTTGCTGCTTTGTGTATAATACAAACTTACATTTTGGCTTATTGATGTTGGATCTTGCTTTTTATTGGTCAAAATGGTTTCAACATCCGAAATATTTTCCACAATCGATTCACGCAACAAATCAGTATCTTCTTCCTGTTTTGTCAACTTGGTCAGAATATCATAATCGAACTGTAATTCTGCATTAGGTTTATAACTTGAACTGAGTTTAAAAAGTCCCAAATTATTTTTCTGATGCGTTAATTCATCTCTCTTCTGCTGATCTCCAGAATCTAATATCGTTGTTTGTGATTTGGTTTCAAGATCTGTTATAGAGGTTGAAAGTATTCCGAAACCGCTAATATTCCATTGTTTTGTAGGTGAATAGGCAAAATTGGTCGCCCCAAACTTGGTTTCAATTTCCTTCGCACGATTGTTTCGTAAAAGTGAAATTCCAATATCGTTAGAAGAAATATTAAAATTGCTTCCGCCCTTCTTCATCATATTTTTAAATCCACCCGTAAACTTAAAATAATCCTGGGCCGTGAGCGGTAATTCTCCAATATTATTAAAATTTGTAATTAGATTAATACTGTACTTCGGACTGTAATAAAATAATTTCGGATTGATAACGTAGCGGCTATAAAGTTCTCCAACACCAGTTCCTGCCGTAACATCTCCAAACCAGAAGTTCTTTTTCCCTTCTTTCAATTTGATATTCATCGCCACATTATCCTGATCATTTTCGAGACCTTTAAGGGCACCCACTTCATTATAATTTCGTAAAACCTGAATTTTATCGATAGCATCTGCCGGAATGTTTCTAACGCCTAATTTGGTGTCTCCGTCAAAAAAGTCTTTGCCTTCGACCATTAATTTGGTTACTTTTTTTCCTTCCACCTCAATTTCTCCATCGGCGTTAACCTCAACTCCGGGCAGTTTTTTAAGGACATCTTCCAGTTTTCTTTCGGTTCCGGATTTAAAAGAATCGGCATTATACACAATGGTATCTCCTTTTATAGATACCGGCATTTCGCGGACAATCTCTACACCTTCTAACTCAATTCCAACATCGTCCATGACAATATTTTGAGTTATATTTTCTGTTTTGGTTGAAATCCCGATTTCTTTAGATTTCATTCCGAGATAACTGATTTTTACAAAGTAAGCAGTATTAGGTTTTAAAGTCAGTTGGAACTTTCCTTTATCATTTGTAATCCCATAAGAATCCATTGCTTTTGTGGCAGTATTAACCGCCATAATATTGGCCATTTCCAACGGATTTTTTTGTTCGTCCTGAATAAAACCATCAAAACGAACACTTTGGGAAAAGGAAAGAGATGTCAATAAAATGGCTACTAAACAAAGTATTTTGTTCATTGTAAAAGTTTGGATTTTGGAATTTTTAATTTGGAATTTACCGCAATTTATCTTCCCATCATTGGAGGACCTCCGGCACGTCCACGATTCATTTCTCTGAACTCTTTCATTTTTTTCACGACTATTTCGTCATAGTCTTTTTGAGAAATTTCTTTTCCTTTGGTGGGTGCTTTTATGTCTGTTTTTTCTTTGGCATTCAAAACAATTTTTGAACATAAAATGGTTGTAGTTCCGTCATTAATTTCTAGAATTAAACCCGGTAATCCCCAATAATTTTCAGGTCCCTGATTAACCGGAATTTCGGGCGTATACCAAGCTGTTACAATAATTTCTTTCGGTATTTCAAAATTATCTTCAAAATTGGTTTTGGTTTCACCAGCTGTTTTTTTAGGGTCATCCTTGTTTTTATCACCCTTTTTAGCTTCGTCATTTTTAGGTCTGAAATTCCTAAAATCGGTTTTACTGGCTTCTTTTACGGCCGTTGCTTTATAACAATTATATCCTCCAATTTGTTTGGTTTCCTGTTCTAATTTCCAGTTTAATTTTGGTAATGAATCTTTAACCAAAAATTCTTTTCCCATAAATTCCTTATCAACTGTGTACGTTTTACTTTTTACATCTTTATAAAAAGTGCCTCCACCGCCCATCATAGAACTCATCATCATTCTCATTCCGCCTCCTTGTTGTCCGGGAGCATCCAGTTTTTCTTCTTCTTTATATATAGAAGCCGATTTATCAAAATTCAGAATAAATGTTTTTTCTAACATTTTTTTCATTCTTTCTTCTATGTTTTTTTGCATTTCGGGAGTAATATCTCGATTTCCAGACATTGCTCCAAATTTTGGCGTTTGGGTTTTTGACTCATAAACAGCCAATCCCTGAAAATCTTTCTGTGCCTGTGCCTGACTAAAAACAAGTACTAAAAGCAAACAATAGGATATTTTTTTCATTAGTTTCTTTTAAAAAATTGAGTAAATCCGATAAAACTTACATTCAAATGTATTATTAATTTTAAAATACTGAAAATTAAATATATCAATACCGGTAAGGTATAGACAAAATTACTTAATGCTTAGACTATTAGAATCTTAAAAAGTTTAAATGTCAAATTTGACTAAAAATCTATTTTAAACAACTTCATACTATACTTTTTTGTAATTTGGCTTTTCAGAAAATTAATTCAAATGAGAAAAACAGAAAGCAAAATTTTATTCCTATTTTTTATTGCCTGTTCTTTCTCAGCTTTTTTTGCACAAAATCAAAAAAAAATCTTAACTCCTCTTTCACATTTTACAATTGATGCTGATGAATTTTTAGGTTCTGATTCTTTTGGATTTTCTTATCAAATAAAAGACAATATATTCAGCAAAATAAAAGGAAAGGAGGCTTTTGAGTATAAAAATGTCTCATTAGGAAAAATCACTAAAACCGATATTTTAAATCCGCTTAAAATTGTTTTATTTTATGAAGATTTCAATAGTGTTGTTTTGCTTGACAATCAGTTAAATAAAATTACAGAGATTAATTTTTCTCAAAATAACACTCCTATTGTTGTTACTGCCATTGGCATGTCGACTCAAAATCAATTATGGATTTACAATTCCCTGAATCAGCAAATTGGCCTTTTCGATTACTTAAAAAACGAATATAAAACAGTTTCTACTCCATTGACAGAAAATATCAAGTTTTACCAAACCGATTTCAATACCTTTTATTGGATCGATGAAAAAAACAATTGGTTTTCGTGTGATATCTTCGGAAAAACAACTGCATTAGGAAAAGTTGATGAGTTTGATAAAATTGAGGTTTTAAATCCCAAACAATATATTTTCAGCAAGGCTAATTTGTTGTATTTTAAAGACATTCGTAATGATGGATCTGAAACAGTTTCTGAAATTGAGATTTCACAAAAAACATTAAATAATTTCTGTTACAAAGACCAAATTTTATCTATTTTTACAGCTAAAGAAATTACCAATTATAAAATCGTAATACCGTAATGCACATAGCGATAGCAGGAAACATAGGGGCTGGAAAAACAACTTTGACTAAATTGTTGGCCAAACATTTTAAATGGGAACCCCATTATGAAGATGTTGTTGATAATCCGTATCTGGATGATTTTTACCATCAGATGGAGCGTTGGTCATTTAATTTGCAGATTTATTTTTTAAACAGCAGATTCCGCCAGGTGCAGCAAATTCGTGAAAGCGGAAAAAAAATCATTCAGGACAGAACCATTTATGAGGATGCTTATATTTTTGCCCCCAATTTATATTCGATGGGATTAATGACTAGCCGTGATTTTGAAAATTACACCTCCTTATTTGAATTGATGGAATCATTGGTAAAAGCTCCTGATTTATTGATTTATTTAAGAAGTTCTATTCCGAATTTAGTGGGACAGATTCACAAACGCGGACGCGAATACGAAAACTCTATTTCGATTGACTATTTAAGCCGCCTTAACGAAAGATATGAAGCCTGGGTTCAGACTTACACTAAAGGAAAACTATTGATTATTGATGTAGATAACATTAATTTTGTTGATAATCCTGAAGATTTAGGAAACATCATTAATAGAATTGATGCCGAATTGAATGGATTGTTTTAGAATATATCTTTGCAAAATTATACAAATAAAAATGCCTCATTACTTTTGTCATGAGGCATTTCTGTATGTATTAAATACTCATCAAAAACCCAATCAGGTTTTCTTTCTTATTTAAACCGAGTTTTTTTCTTAATCGGTATCTTGCCAATTCTACCCCTCCATTCGATATATTCATAATTTCTGCAATTTCTTTGGTTGACATATTCATTAATAAATAGGTTGATAAATCTAATTCTCTTGGCGAAATTGTAGGATATTTTTCTTTTAATCTTTTTAGAAAATCAAAATGTACATTTTTAATATGCTTTTCTAAATCTTTCCAGCTTTTGTCTGTATTAACTTCTTTTACAATACTTTTATGAAGTTTATTAAACTCTGATTTGGTTGAATCATCTAATATATTGGCATCTATGTCTTTGAGTTTACTTATTATAGTGTTTAAAGTTTTGTTCTTTTTTACAACCTGCAAAGAGTTATTTACTAATTCTTTATCCTTCGCCAGAATTTTAATTTGAAGCTTATCACTTTTTAATTTTTCTATTTCCTTTTCAAGTTCATGCTGATCATGCCTGATTTTAGATTCTCTTTCAAGATATAAACGCCTTTGTTCAATGGTCTCATAATATTTGTTTTTCCTGATTTTTAATTTAATTCTATTCGAAATAACATAAATTCCTAAACAAATTAACAGCAAATATAAAATATAGGCTAAAAAATGCCTATACCACGGCGGCGTGATAGTAAATTTAACCTCATCGATTTCTGAAACTATGCCAAAACTGTTTTTAGCTCTTAATTTCATCGTGTAATTACCTTCTCTGAGATTGGTGTATTCCTTAATAGAAACAGATGACCAACTGCGCCACGTATCTTCAAAAGGTTTTAATTTATATGAATACGTAACGTTTTCCTGATTTTCAAATATTGGAGAAGAAAATGTAAACTTAACATGATTACCACTGTAAGGTAAATTAAACAGCTTTTCATTTGCTTTTAAATTCCCTGTTATTATAGTATCACCAGGAAAAGAAAAACTCTCTATAAAAACAGTGGGTTTTGTTATAAATGTATTAGGAATTGTAGCATCATAATGGGTTAGTCCATCTGTTAAGCCTATAAAAATATTCTTCGAATTAATTGTATTTACAGATATGTAATTATTAACCAGATTTCCGGATAAATTAGAAAATGGAGCCTGTTTCTTAACATATTTACCATTGTCAGATTTTTCCAAAACTCCCAAAGATTCGTTAAAGGAATACCACAAATTGCCTTTTGAATCCTGGATTAATGTGTTTATAACTGGGATATTATTAAAAAGATTACTTATTTTTCTATCTTCAAAAAAAACATCCTGATCCTTAGAAAATCTATAAAAATGATTTTTTGTCTGAAAGTAAACTTTATCATTAATTGATTGTAAGCTTCCAATTCCTTTATTTATTGCAGATATTTGAGTGTATTTTTTTTTAGTCTCAAATTTTTTCAAGTCATCAGAAAGCTCCATTCGGTATAAGTATGAATCTTTTTTTAACCACAAATAATCGTTATCTAATTCAACCTCAAATGTATTAGTAGTTTCATCAAAACCCTGAATCTGATTTATAAATGCAGCTCTGTTGGATGCAATTTTAAAAATTGAGAATCCAGTATAATTTTCTCCAATCACATATTCAGGGTGTTTAGGTATTTGTTTAAAGCCAAAATATCCTTTAGTGTCCAATATTTTTGAGACCTTGTTATTTTCTATTACTAATGCTCCGCTATTACTGGAACATAATAAGGTATTATTTATAACCTGAATATTCCAGGCTTGTGCAATTGTCCCTTCAACTCTGTTAAAAGGTTCGTCTGCAAAAGGAGTATTCCAGGAGTGGAAAAACAATCCCTGATTTGTTGCTACATATAAATTATTTTGATGTAATACTGAAGCATAAACGGTTCCTATATTATAACTATAATCAAAATAAGTAAAGGGAGAATTTTCATTTATAAAGGTTATTCCGTTATCAAGACCTAACCAAATATTATTTTTATTATCAACAAAAGAAGTTAGTATCGTATTATTTTGAAGTCCCTTTTGACGGTTTAAATGCTGAATTATTTTTCCGTTTAAATCACAGATTATAACACCATTTAAAACTGAATTTAAAATAATAAATTTATTTTTTATGATTGCGCCTCCAAGGGAAGTATTTCTCTTTATAAAAACATTCGCGTCAGTATTCCATTCTTTCACATTATTGTAATCGTAAACAAAAAGGCCCTTTTCTAAAGTTGCCAAAAGAATCTTATTATTAGGTAATGGAAACATAGCCCAAATTTCTTTATCATTGAGAACCGTTGTTCCCTTTAATGGATAAAGTTTTTGATTTTTAAATTCCAAAATCCCCAATACTTTATCCTGAAAGAAAAGTCTATTATTTACTATAAAGGAAAACTGAAACTTTCTTGGTGCATTCAGAATGCTGATTTTGTCGTTTTTGTAAAAAAGTGCTTTTGTAAAAGACTGAAAAATAACTTCTCCTTTATAAATATGAATCCTCCAGATTAAATTTATATTTTGAATATCCTTCTTTTTAATTAGTTTTAAAAGCGAAAAATATTGTAATTCTCCTTTTTCATTTGCTTTAAAATAGCCAAATTCACTATTACCTCCAACAAAAATTTTTCCTGAATCATCAATCTTCAAACTACGTATGGGAGTATTATTTGGTAAAGAATATTTACGCCAGGTAGAACCGTCAAATTGAATTAACCCACTATTATTTGCAAAATATATATTGCCATTTTTATCCTGATCTATACTCCAATTTTGAGTTCCTCCTTTATATTCTGTCCTTTTATAATTCTTAACATTAGGCATTCCTATATTCTTTATCTGGCCTGAAAGCCCAAAACTGAATAAATATGCAATCATGAGGAAATATCGTTTTATGAATTTCATAATTTTTCGACCCTATTTTTATTAGTAATACTCATCGCTTGTTTTTAATGGTGATTTCTACACTTATTAAAATACTGTATGTCATCAGGATATACCTGATAACCTATACAAATTGATTTTTAATAAATGTAGTGTTTTTTTTTAACAATTAACATTATCATAACAGTATAAATATTTATATAAATTATTTAAAATCAAACAATTAAAATTATTTTGATGTGTTTTTGTAGTGTAGTAAATTATAATTTGATGTGTTTTTGTAATGAAATTAAATTACCAATAGTTAAAATTTAAACTTATTATTGCATCAAATTACTAATTAATTAACCAAAATTTTTAGAAAAATGAAATTAACAAAATTACTTATTTTTTGTTTTTCATCCTTGTTGCTTTCAGTTAGTGCAATGGCACAAGATGTGTCTGTAAACGGAACAGTAAATGATGAAAGTGGGATGCCCGTTCCTGGGGCAACAATTTTAATTAAAGGAACAAATAAGGCAACTGCTTCTGACTTTGATGGAAAATTTCAAATCAATGTTCCTTCTAATGGAACTTTATCAATAAGCTTTGTAGGGTATACTACAGTAGAAGAGATAATAAATGGAAGAACTAAAATTGAAATTAGATTAAAACCAGAATCTCAAAGTTTAAATGAAGTCGTGGTTGTAGGATATGGAACACAAAAGAAAAGTGTTGTAACTGGTGCAATTTCTTCAATAAAAGCTGAACAAATTGCAAATTTATCAGTTGGCCTATCATCACAAGTACTACAAGGACAAGCTGCAGGTGTGACTGTTTTGGCACAATCAGGGGCTCCCGGAGCCGGGGCAAAAGTTCGCATCCGTGGAGCGGGATCAAATGGAAACTCAGATCCTATCTATGTGATCGACGGAATGCGAACAAGCAATATTGACTTCCTTGATTCTAATGACATTGAAAAGATAGAAATATTAAAAGATGCCGCATCTGCAGCAATCTATGGAGCTGATGGAGGTAACGGAGTAGTAATGATTACCACTAAAAAAGGTAAATCAGGATCTATGAATGTTTCCTACAGCACACAATTCGGGTTCCAGTCATTAAGAACAAAACTGGAAATGATGAATGCTGATCAGTATGTTCGATGGATTGACGAAACAAAACCTCCTGGAAACAGGCCAAATGTAGCTGACTGGGCAGGTAAAAAAGGAACAGACTGGATTGATGAAGCTGCCGAAGATGCGGCACCAATGCAACACCATACGCTCCAGCTTGCAGGTGGAAATGAAGTATCAACTTTTTTACTTTCAGGTAACATTTTTTCACAAGATGGTATTTTTGGAGGAGACAAAACTAACTTTAACCGTAAAACAGTAAGAGTTAACTCTAATCATAAAGTGAGTAAATTCTTAGAAGTTGGAGAAAACTTATCCATTTCAGTAAATAAACGTAAGGCTTTTACTGAAGATGACAGTTTTAATGGAATCATGAATCATGCAATGTTAATGGATCCATTAACACCTGTTTTTTATCCAAACGGAACACCACTGCCACAACACGTTCAGGATGCATTAGCTGCAGGTAAAGTAATCGCAACTAATGAAAATGGTGAGTATTATGGTATCTCTGACTATATTGATGGCGAAATAGCAAATCCTATTGGACAAATTGCAATTGATCATGGTCTGAGTCAGGAAACTAAAATTATTGGTAATGTATATGCCAATATTAAACCTTTTGAAGGATTTGTATTTACGACACGTTATGGTATAGAGCAGGCTTTCAATAATTATGATGACTGGACTCAAAAAGCCTGGTGGAATTCAACTAAAGAAAACACTACAAATTCTAAAACTTACAACCAGGGGATTTTTAAAACATGGTTATTTGAGAACTTCGCAACTTACAGCAAAACAATCGGTAAGCATGAATTCTCTGCTATGATAGGTATGTCTGCGCAAGATACTGAATATCGCTATTTGAATACACGTACATCAGGTATGATTAAAGAAGGTGATCAATGGGCACCGGTTGGTGAAACTCCTGTGGCGGGAACTATATCCGGCAATATAACTCCATCGTCAATGAATTCTTATTTTGGACGTCTTACATATTCATACGAAAACAAATATTTATTTCAGGCTTCTTTAAGAAATGATAACTCTTCTCTTTTTGCACCAGATAAACGCGCCGGATATTTTCCAGCTGTATCTGCGGGCTGGATAGTATCAAATGAGTCGTTTTGGGGAACTGAAACTGTAAATCATTTAAAATTAAGAGCATCCTGGGGTCAAAATGGATCTACATCTAATATTGCTGCTGGTCAATGGCAAGCCTTTATTACAAAAGATGGTTTAAAATACCCGGATGCACTTGGTAATTATCATACAGTTGGGGAACTTAAAGCATTACCTAACAAAGATATTACATGGGAGACAACAGAACAAACTGATTTAGGATTTGATGTAAGAGCTTTCAACAATAGATTAACATTTGGTTTTGACTATTATAAGAAAGTTACAAAAGATTTATTAACTCCTTCATCTCCACCTTTGTCAACTGGTTATGCGGCTCCTTATGCTAATGCAGGTGATGTAACAAACAAAGGATTCGAAATTGAAGCAGGATGGAGAGAATCAGGACATGAATTCAACTACGGAATCAACTTAAACCTAACTACAATTAAAAATGAAGTTACGTATTTAAACCCTTTACTTACAAGAGTTGACGGAACGAATCTTCCTGTATTAGGTACTGTAACTTCTTTCGAATTAGGAAAACCTGTTTGGTTTTTCAGAGGTTATAAAACAGACGGTATATTCCAGAATCAAGCGCAAATAGATGCTTATAAATCGACTTTGGGAAGTGTTACTACATGGAACCCTACTCCAGGTGACCCGGTAGTTGTAGATGCGAATGGTGATGGGGATATTACAGATCAGGATAAAACATACATCGGATCACCACAACATGATTTAATAATTTCAACAACTATTGACTTTGAATACAAAGGATTTGATCTTAAAATTTTTGCTCAAGGTGCATTTGGAGGAGAAAACTTTCTGGCTTTAGCCAGAGTTGACAACCCGGCTTCTAATCGCCCATCATTCTTTTATACAGACAGATGGACTGGAGAAGGAAGTACCAATAGTTTTCCAAAAGCTTCTTATAGTGATCCTATCATTTACACAAGTGATTTAATGGTTCAGGATGCATCTTATGTAAAAATTAAACAAATACAATTAGGATATAATTTTAAATCTGAATGGATTAGACAAATGAAAATGACTAGTTTAAGATTGTATATCTCGCTTGATGATTACTTCACATTTACAAAATACAAAGGAATTGATCCTGAAGTAGGAAGTTTTTCAAATAACTCTCAGGGTATTGATAGAGGTTTGTATCCAAATGCTAGCCGTCTAATGACAGGACTATCAGTAACTTTTTAATTCAACGAAGAATAAAATAAATAACGATGAAAAAATTAATTTATAAAATTTCATTTATTGCAGGCTTAGCGACTGTGCTGATTTCCTGTGCAGACGATTTCTTAGATCAACCAGTTTATGGCGTTTTGGCTGCTGATGATTATTTCAAAACCGAAGAAGAACTTCAGGAAGGTGTATTTGCCTGTTATGATGTTTTGCAATGGGCTTACACTACTGACTGGAATTCAATGTATGCTGTAAAATCATTTCCTGCAGATGAAACACACGCTGGTGGTGGTTCAGATGGTGACCAGCCGTCATACCAACAGTTAGATGACTTTTCATATACAGCTGAGAACAAGCCAATTGAACATTCTTTCAAAACCATGTATTTTGGTATTATGAGAGCTAATGCCATTATTAATATAGCTGAAGGAGATACGCCTACTAAAATCCAGATGATAGCGGAAGCAAAAGCATTGAGAGCCTTTTTTTACTTTGAATTGGTTTCGATGTGGGGCGGAGTTCCATTACGACTAGAGCTTCCTAGCGCATCTGAATTTGCTCTCGAAAAATCGACTCCGGAACAAATCTATGCGCAAATACACAAAGATTTAGATGAAGCTATTCCAAACCTGCCTAAAAAAAGTGAATATGCTGCCGAAATGCGTTTCAGAATGTCAAAAGGGACTGCTCAGGCTATAAAAGGTAAAGCTTATTTATACCAAAAGATGTATGCTGAAGCTGCCGATGCCTTTGAGGACGTTATTACTTCAAATGAGTATGACCTCGCTCCTGATTATTCAAAATTATTTTTAAAAGAATCTGAATATGGCTTAGAATCTTTATTTGAAGTTGGATATAATATCGAAGGTTATGATTGGGGAAATTTTCAATGGGGAGGAAACCGTTCTATGGAAAACAATATAAACTGGCAATTAATGGGCCCAAGAGGCGATTATTTTGTAACAGGAACTTCAGGACTTCTGCCAGGCTGGGGTTTTAACTATCCAACAGCTAAAATGGCACAGGCATTTGATGCAGAAGGTGATATGGTTAGAAAAAATGCTTCAATATTGTCAGTTGCAGATCTTAGAACAAAATATGGCGGAGACTGGACAGAAGACTGGACATCATCAGATCCGGTATGGGGAATGGAAGGCTATTTTAGACTAAAATACGGTACATTAAAATCTGAAACAGCACCAAGTCCGGGTGTTGCTGAATTAAACTATGGAACAAATGTTAGGTTAATTAGATATGCTGATGTTTTATTAATGGCAGCAGAAGCAAATCTTTTGGCAGGAAATGTTTCAACTGCGCAAGACTATTTTACAAAAGTACGAGACAGAGTAAACTTGCCGGTTAAAACTGTTACTCTTGACGCAATTAAAACAGAAAGAAGGTTAGAATTAGCATTTGAAGGATTTAGATTTTTGGATTTAATTCGTTGGGGTGATGCGGCGGCAGTTCTTAAAAATCAAGGATTTAGAAAAAACGGCAACTTCGCTGATAAACATAATTTATATCCAATACCATCTGCAGAGATTCTTAATAATAGTAAAATGACACCAAACCCGGGTTGGGGTAATTAGGTGTGAACCACAAAAAATCAGTACAGTAAAAACACTTATTACTTCAATGCGATTGTAATAATACTTAAAAGAATAATATTAAAACAACTTCTCAATTTATCTGAGAATAAAAAAAGTGAATGAATTAAACGTTATTCACAAAAAAATGAGAATGTATTCACACTAACAATGTGAAATAAGTTTAAGGTTAAGTTTAAGTTAAGTTTGGTTGTTAGAATAGCCCATATTCTTTTTTGACTATGGGCTATTTTTAAATCATTTTATAGAAATTCAAAAAAGATATTTATGCCTAAGTCTTAATTATTAAAACATATACAATGAAAAAAAATAGCTTTATTATTACTTGTTTATGTTTATCCTTTTCTGTTTCCTCACAACAGAAAAAACCAAAGCAGACAAAAGAATTTATTACAAATAATAAAACGATCACAGTGTATACTACTGCTGATAACACAAAATTAAGGTTAACCCCTACAGATAATTTAAAATTTATACCCTCTAAACAGCCTATCGAAACTGAAATTTCAGTTTTCGTAGAACCGTCTAAAAGATTTCAGACTTTTATGGGAATTGGAGGCGCTATAACTGATGGAAGTGCCGAAATTTTTGCGAAACTTTCTAAAGAGAAACAAACTGAATTCCTTAATGCTTACTACGATACTCAAAAAGGTATAGGCTATTCATTGCTAAGAACAACAATACAAAGCTCTGATTTTAGCAGTGGAAGCTATTCTTACATCGAAGAAGGAGATAAAGATTTAAAGACTTTTTCTATTGATCATGATAGAAAATATCGTATCCCATTAATCAAAGAAGCCATAAAAACTGCCGGAGGAAAAATACCTACCTATGCAACACCTTGGTCACCTAACGCCTTCATGAAAAACAATAAAAATGTTCTTAAAGGCGGAAAATTATTACCTGAATTTTATCAGCCTTGGGCAAATATGTATGCCAAATTTATCAAAGCATATGAAAAAGAAGGTATTCCAATTTGGGCAACTTCTGTACAAAATGAGCCTATGGCAACCCAAACCTGGGAATCTTGTTTGTATACCGCTGAAGATGAGAGAGATTTCGTGAAAAATTTTCTTGGACCAACACTAAAAAAAGAAGGTTTAGGAAATGTAAAAATTATTGCATGGGATCATAATCGTGATTTAATGGTACAAAGAGCAAATGTAATTTTCTCAGATCCGGAAGCTTCAAAATATGTTTGGGGAATTGGCTTTCATTGGTATGAAACCTGGACTGGGGCAAAACCAATGTTCGAAAATGTTGCGAGAGTTCATGAAGCCTATCCAGATAAAAAATTAATATTTACAGAAGGCTGTGTGGAAAAATTCGATGCTTCAAAATATCAGTTTTGGCCAAATGCCGAAAGATATGGAACATCTATGATTAATGATTTTAATAACGGAACTATCGCCTGGACCGATTGGAATATTCTTTTAGATCAATTTGGAGGACCAAATCATGTTGGTAATTTTTGCTTCGCACCAATTCATGCCGATACAACAACTGGCGAATTAATTTATACACCATCCTATTATTACATTGGTCATTTTTCTAAATTCATTCGACCGGATGCAGTTCGGGTTAGTACAGCCGTAAGCAGAAGTTATTTGTCAAGTACTTCTTTTTTAAATAAAGATGGAAAAATGGCAACTGTGGTAATGAATCATACTGATAATGAAATCACTTATAATTTAATAATCTCTACAGAAAAAACGGTAGTAAAAATACCGGCACACGCCATACAAACCTTAGTTTACTAATTTATTTTGTCAGTAAGAGGGTTATTTATTTAGCAATTATTTGGTAATATATATAAAAATATAATGAAATCAATAAATACAATTTTATTATTGTTAATATCAATTCTGCAATCAGGTTGCTCCACATCCAAAATTGATGAAAGCAATAAAGATTCAGCAATTAATAAAATTGAAGTTTATACTACCGCTCAAGATTCTGATTTGAGATTGTCATCTACCAATAATTTTATTTCAATTTCATCACAACAACAATTAAATCCTCAGGTTTATATAACGATTGATGCAGAAAAAAAATTCCAGACTTTTATAGGAATTGGAGGTGCTATAACGGATGCAAGTGCCGAAGTTTTTGCTAAATTATCTCTTATAAAGCAACAAGAATTTCTTACCGCTTATTATGATAAAGACAAAGGAATTGGATACTCATTAGCCAGAACCAATATTCATAGTTGTGATTTTAGCAGTGAAATTTATACGTATATAGAAGATGGCGATAAGGAACTTAAAACTTTCAGCATTGATCACGATAAAAAATATCGAATCCCTTTAATCAAAAAAGCAATTGAAACTGCCGGCGGGAAATTAACCTTATATGTTAGTCCATGGAGTCCCCCAGCTTTTATGAAAGACAATAAGGATATTTTGCACGGCGGCGTTTTATTGCCTGAATTTGCTCAACCCTGGGCAAATTATTATTCCAGATTTATAAAAGAATATGAAAAAGAGGGAATTCCTATTTGGGGGTTAACCATTCAAAATGAACCGATGGCAAGCCAAAGCTGGGAATCGTGTATTTATACTCCCGAAGCCGAAAGAGATTTTCTGAAAAATTTTCTCGGACCAACTCTTGAAAAAGAAGGACTTGGTTCCAGAAATATTATTATTTGGGATCACAATCGAGGAGATATGCTTGAAAAAAGAGCCAATTTGGTTTTCTCTGATCCTGAAGTTTCAAAATATGCATGGGGAATAGGATTTCATTGGTATGAAACATGGAATGGCGGTCCACCACAATTTGAGTCAGTCGCTAATGTTCACAAAGCATTCCCCAATAAAAATTTATTCTTCACAGAAGGCTGCAACGAAAGATTTAATGCCCAAAAACTTCAATTTTGGGGCAATGCAGAACGATATGGAATTAACATGATGAACGATTTCAATAACGGAACAGTAGGGTGGACAGATTGGAATATTCTTTTAGATCAAAACGGAGGGCCAAACCATGTAGGAAATTTTTGCTTTGCTCCGGTTCACGCCAATACAAACTCAGGAGAAATAATATATACACCGATGTATTTTTACATTGGGCATTTTTCCAAATTTATCAGACCTGAAGCCAAAAGAATTAGCAATGTCACAAGCAATAAAATAGTAACGAGTACTTCTTTTTTAAATTCTGATGGAAAAATTGCTACGATTGTAATGAATCAATCTGATAAAGAAGTTCTTTACTCTATAAAGTTCAATTCACAAAAAACAATAATCAGAATACCGGAACATGCCATTCAGACTTTAGTTTTCTAGGGCTTTATTTGAAAATATTAATCTAAAAATACAAAATGAAAAATGCAATTTTGCTACTATTTACTTTTTCCATTTACAGCACAACATGGAGTCAGGTAAATAAAAAAACAGAAATAGACACCAAAGTTTCCGAATTACTTTCAAAAATGACTCTTGAGGAAAAAGTGGGCCAGATGACACAAATCACGGTTACGATTTTTGAAGACCCAAAGAAACCGGGTTACTTTGATTCTTCAAAATTAATACAAGGAATACAGAATTACCACATTGGTTCCATTTTAAATGTTCCAAATCCAGGTGCGCCCACTTTGCAAAGATGGCAGGAAACCCTCACTGCTATTACCAACGAAGCGAATAAAACAAGACTTAAAATTCCGGTATTATATGGCATCGACGCTATTCATGGAGCGAGTTATACAGCAGGTGCAACTTTATTTCCACAACAAATAGGCCTGGCGGCAACATTCAATACTGATTTGGTAAAACACGGTGCCCAAATTTCGGCTTACGAGACCAGAGCTTCATCCATTCCGTGGGTTTTTTCGCCGGATTTAGATTTTCCAAGAAACCCAGCCTGGTCAAGAATTTGGGAATCTTTTGGAGAAGATGCCTATCTATCTTCAAAAATGGCAGTTGCCTTAGTAGATGGCTTTGAAGGAAATAATGTTGGTTCAAAATACAGTGTTGCTTCCTGCATGAAACATTATATCGGTTACGGAAGCACAACTACAGGAAAAGACAGAACGCCAAGCATTATTCCAGAACGTATTTTAAGACAGTACGATTTAACAATTTATGAGGCTGCCATAAAAGCCGGAGCTAAAAGCGTGATGGTAAGTTCGGGCGAGATCAATGGAACCCCGGTTCATGCCAGCAAACATTTAATTACTGATATCTTAAAAACTGAATTAGGTTTTACCGGAGTTGTAGTAACTGACTGGAAAGATATTATCTACTTAAACACAAGGCATAAAGTAGCCGAAACCAAACGCGATGCGGTAAGAATAGCGGTTATGGCCGGAATTGATATGAGTATGGTTCCAGAAGAATTTTCTTTTTATACTGACTTAGTTGATTTGGTTCAAAAAGGAGAAGTTCCAATGTCAAGAATTGATGATGCGGTTACCCGAATTTTAAGAATGAAATTCGAGTTAAATTTATTTCAGAATAGCGTTGCTGATTTAAAAGATTATCCAAAATTCGGATCAGCAGAACATATTCAGGAAGCTTATAAGACCGCAGCAGAATCAATTACTTTGCTGAAAAATAATAATGCCGTTTTGCCCTTGGGTAAAAACGAAAAGATTCTAGTTACCGGAGCGACTGCAAATAGTATGAAATATCTAAACGGAGGCTGGTCATATACATGGCAAGGTGAAAACTCAGATGCTTATGCTTCCGATAAGCTGACCATTTTGGAGGCTTTTCAAAACAAAATAGGAAAAGAAAATGTGTTTTATACGAAAGGCGCAGATTTAGAAAATGAAGATGATGCTGAAATTCAAAAAGCTGTTGATTTAGCTAAAAATGCTTCTAAAATAATTTTGTGTTTAGGCGAGAAAAATTACACTGAAACTCCTGGTGATATCAGCAATCTCTACATGAGTAATTCCCAAGTTAAATTAGCTTTAGCTTTAGCCAAATTAAACAAACCAATTATTTTAGTTTTAAACGAAGGCAGACCCAGATTAATTAGTGATTTTGAAGATAAAATGAATGCTGTAATTCAATGTTATCTTCCAGGAAATGAAGGAGCACGGGCTTTGGTTGATATAATCTATGGTGAAGTAAATCCAAGTGGAAGATTACCTTACAATTATCCAAAATATCCAAATTCATTAGAGAAATATAACAGAAAATATACTGAAAGTATTTCTGAAGGTGAACAAAATGATGATGCTAAATATGAAAAAAGTTATTTGCCTCAGTTTGAATTCGGAACAGGATTGTCATACACAACTTTTAAATATTCGAATTTAAAAATTGATAAAACGGAAATTAATAATACAGACGAAATAAATGTTTCTGTAGATGTTACAAACTCCGGAAAAAGAACTGGAAAAGAATCAGTGTTATTGTACTTATCTGACAATTTTGCAACTATTACACCGGAATTTAAAGCTTTAAAAAGATTCGAAAAAATTAATTTAGAGCCAAATGAAACTCAAACAGTGAAATTTATCCTAAATCAAAAAGATTTACAGTTTGTAAACGACGATTTAAAATGGATTTCTGAAAAAGGAACTTTTACTATTCAGATTTCAGATCTGAAAAAAGATTTTTCTTTACAATAAAATCAGAACAAAAAATTTAGGATTGAAAATCACTTCTTTCCCTCATTTAATCGATTTTTTTTCTTCGTATTTTATCGATTTTCACAATTTTATTTGTGTCCGTTTGTAAAATTCGTGGCTTTTTTACAATGTCTTTTTTCACAATATAATTTCATTTAAATAAAAGATTATGACTAAATTAATTTTAACCTTACTATCATTATTGTTCTCAATAATCTTTTTGGGACAGGATTTCCTGCATAGAGAAGGACAAAAACTTGTCGACAGCAAAGGAAAAAATGTAGTTTTGAGAGGTCTGGGTTTAGGTGGGTGGATGGTCCAGGAAGGGTATATGCTTCAGACACAGCCTTTCGCCAGTCCACAATATATGATAAAACAAAAAATTCAGGATTTAATTGGTAGAGAAAACACAACAGCATTTTATAAAGCTTATAAAGCTAATGGAATTACAAAACAAGATATCGATTCATTAGCAGCCTGGGGATTTAATTCTATTCGTTTACCCATGCATTATAATTTATACACACCTCCTGTTGAAACAGAAAAAAATGGTGAAATCAGCTGGATTGAAGATGGCTTTACCATGACTGACAATTTGCTGAAATGGTGTGCTGAAAACAAAATATATTTGATTTTAGATTTACATGCAGCTCCCGGCGGACAAGGAAATGATGCTGCTATTTCAGACTATGACACAACCAAACCTTCACTTTGGCAAAGTGAAGCCAATCAGAAAAAAATGATTGCCTTATGGAAAAAATTAGCTTCTCGTTATAAAGATAATCCCTGGATTGGAGCTTATGATATCATTAACGAACCAAACTGGAATTTTACCGGAACTAATAAAAATGGGTGTGATGAAAATTCAAATGGCCCTTTAAGAGAATTAATGATAGCCGTTACAAAAGCCATTCGTGAAGTAGATACGAATCACTTGATTTTTATTGAAGGTAATTGCTGGGGAAATAATTACAACGGAATTTTTCCTTTATGGGATGAAAACATGGCGTTGAGTTTTCATAAATACTGGAATTATAATACGACCGCTTCTATCCAGAAAATGCTGGATTACAGGACAGAATATGATGTCCCGATTTGGATGGGAGAAAGTGGCGAAAACTCCAATGTTTGGTTTAAAGAGGCTATTTCGCTTGTCGAAAAAAATAATATCGGATGGGCTTTCTGGCCAATGAAGAAAATAGAAAATATCTCAGGCATTACTTCAGTGACCAAGATTCCGGAATATGATATTTTACTAAAGTATTGGAAAGATGGCGGTGAGAAACCTTCTGCAGATTTTGCCAAGAAAACTTTAATGAAAATAGCAGATAATTACAAAATGGAAAACGTAACAGTAAAACCGGATGTAATTGATGCCATGTTTAGGCAAATTCAAACCAATGATACAAAAGCATATAAAAAACACTCCATTCCTGGGAAAATTTTTGCTTCGCAATATGATTTAGGAACAAATGGATATGCTTATCTGGATAAAGACTTTGTGAATTACAGGGTTGAAACAGGGAATTTTGAAGAATGGAATAAAGGAAACACCATGCGAAATGATGGAGTTGATATTTTACCATGCAAAGATTCTGGGTCAAATGGGTATCAGGTTTCTTTCATAGAAGACGGAGAATGGCTACAGTTTACAACAGAAGTAGCAAAAACCAAAACTTACAAAGTGGCGATTCGGTATTCTAGCATAAAAGGTATAGGACAAATTTATTTTGAAACTGACAATGGCAAAAAATCAAAAAGTGTGATACTTCCTGCAACAGGCTCAGATACTGATTGGAAAACCGTCACATTATCAGGACTTCAGTTAAATGCCGGAAGTAATAAAGTAAGAGTCATTTTCGAAAAAGGCGGTTTTAATTTAAATTATTTAGATTTTAAAGTTGAAAAATAAAAACCTTAAAACAGCCTGAATATCTTAAAAATTGAATGTTCACGGTAAGTTAAAGTAGGTCATCAAATATTTTGTTACATTAGTTTTTCATCAAAGCGCTATCAATAAAAAAGCTTTGTCCTTAAAATTATGTATGTTATGAAAACAAAGAACATTTTACTTTTGTTACTGATGCTATTATTGGTTAGCATTTCAAATTATGGTCAAAATTTAAAAATTATGACCTATAACATTCGTCTCAACGTAGCTTCAGACGGAGAAAATGCATGGCCCAACCGAAAAGATTTTTTTACGTCGCAAATACAATTTTACAGCCCGGATATTTTTGGCGTACAAGAAGCAACGCCAAGCCAAGTGACTGATATTGCTGCTGAACTACCCAATTACAATAGATTTGGAATGGCCAGAGAGGGTGAGGGAAAAGGAGAAGCAAGTACTATTTATTATAAAAAAGACCGTTTTCAAGTACAGGATTACAACACGTTTTGGCTTTCTGAAACACCAGATAAAATATCGATGGGTTGGGATGCAGCCTGTCATCGCGTATGTACGTATGGATTGTTTAAAGATCTAAAAACAAAAAAAATATTCTGGGTTTTTAATACCCATTTGGATCATATTGGCAAAGAGGCCAGAATCAAAGGAGTACAATTGATACTTTCTAAAATAGCGACTGTAAACACTAAAAAATATCCTGTGTTTTTAATGGGGGATCTTAATTCAGAACCCGATACACCACAAATTGCAGAAATCAAAAAAGTAATGGATGACACAAGAGATGTTTCGACAGAAAAACCTTTTGGACCAGCCGGAACTTTCAATAATTTCGAGCATGATAAACCAGTAAATTTATTGATAGACTATATTTTCATCTCAAAAAATAGCGGACTAAAAGTTCAAAAACATGCCGTTTTAAGTGACGCAATAGATTTAAAATATCCTTCAGATCACTTGCCGGTCTTTATTGAAATTAATTAAACTAAAAAAATGAAAAGAATAACCACAATGACCCTGATGATAGTGTCCTTATTTGCAACGGCACAGCAAGAAACTATAGATCAAAAAGTCAATGTTTTATTGAAAAAAATGACTATTGAAGAGAAAATAGGTCAACTCAATCAATATACGGGTGACAACTCTGCAACGGGTCCTATTACCATAAATCCAAACAAACAGGCAGAAATCAAAGCAGGTTTAGTGGGTTCTATGCTAAATATTATCGGAACAAAATATACCAGACAATATCAGGAGCTAGCGATGCAGTCACGTCTTAAAATTCCGTTGTTATTTGGTCAGGATGTTATTCACGGATACAAAACTACATTTCCAATTCCCCTCGCAGAAGCAGCGAGTTGGGATTTGGAAGCTATAGAATTGGCAGCGAGAGTAGCCGCAAAAGAAGCCTCAGCAAGCGGCATTCACTGGACATTTGCACCAATGGTAGACATTGGTCGTGATCCTCGTTGGGGACGCGTGATGGAAGGTGCCGGAGAAGACACCTATTTGGGTTCTAAAATTGCTTATGCCAGAGTAAAAGGTTTTCAGGGTAATAAATTGGGCGATTTGAATTCGGTTATGGCCTGTGTAAAACATTTTGCAGCTTATGGTGCTGCAGTTGGAGGAAGAGATTATAACTCTGTTGACATGAGCGAAAGAATGTTGTGGGAAACGTATCTGCCTCCTTTTAAAGCTGCTTTAGATGCCGGAGCAGCGACTTTTATGAATTCATTTAATGATCTTAACGGAATTCCGGCTACCGGAAATGTACATTTACAACGAGACATTCTAAAAGGGAAATGGAACTTTCAGGGATTTATAGTATCAGACTGGGGTTCTATTGGAGAAATGGTTGCACACGGTTATTCAAAAGATTTAAAAGCCGCTGCTCTTTCTGCCATTACAGCCGGAAGTGATATGGATATGGAAAGTAATGCCTATCGGTATAATTTAGCCGAATTGGTTAAAGAAGGTAAAGTTTCTATTGATCTGATTGATGATGCGGTAAAAAGAATTCTTCGTAAAAAATTCGAGTTAGGTTTATTTGATAATCCTTACCGCTATTCAGATGGAAAAAGAGAAGAAAAAGAACTGAACAACCCCGAAAACAGAAAAGCAGCTCTTGAGGTGGCTAAAAAAAGTATTGTTTTGCTAAAAAATGAAAACGAAATTTTACCTCTTTCTAAAAAGGTAAAAACCATTGCCTTTATTGGCCCAATGGTAAAAGAATACAAAGCCAATATGGGTTTCTGGGCTGTTGATTTACCGGAAGTAAATTATGACAAATGGGTAGTTTCGCAATGGGATGGTTTACAAAATAAAGTTGGTAAAAACACTAAATTGCTTTATGCCAAAGGATGTGAGGTCGATGGAGATAATAAGAATGGTTTCGCTGATGCTGTTGCAAAAGCTAAACAAGCTGATGTTGTTATTTTAAGTATTGGCGAAAGACACAATATGAGCGGGGAAGCCAAAAGCCGGAGTGATATTCATTTGCCAGGGGTTCAGGAAGATCTCGTTAAAGCTATTATGGCTACGGGAAAACCGGTTGTAGTTTTGGTAAATGCAGGGAGACCACTTGTTTTTAACTGGACTGCTGATAATGCTCCTGCCATTTTATACACCTGGTGGTTAGGAACCGAAGCCGGAAATGCTATCGCAGATGTTTTGTTTGGTGATTACAATCCGTCTGGTAAGCTGCCTATGACTTTTCCTAGAGAAGTGGGGCAAATTCCAATTTATTACAATCATTTCAATACCGGAAGACCTGCCGCAAATGACGAGGCAACTAATTATGTTTCAGCATATATTGATCTGAAAAACTCTCCTAAATTCCCTTTTGGATATGGATTGAGCTATACCAAATTCAATTATAGTGATTTGAAATTATCTTCTGTAAAAATAAAAAATATGGAATCCATTAAAGTCTCTTTTCAATTATCAAATGTTGGAAAAGTAGCTGGAGAAGAAGTCGTTCAGTTGTATTTGCAGGATAAATTTGGTTCTGTTGTACGGCCAGTTTTAGAATTGAAGGATTTTCAGAAAGTAAACCTAAATGCCGGAGAATCCAAAACTATTGAATTCACAATTGACAAAGAAAAACTTTCTTTTTACAATAATACATTAGAATGGGTTGCCGAACCGGGAGATTTTGAAATCATGATTGGTACCTCATCTGCAGCTATTAAATTAAAATCTAGGTTTGAATTAGTTAATTAAAAATAGGTTTTAATAGAAAATGCCTCATTACTAAAAATTGTAATGAGGCATTTGCCTATTTATTTTTGTTTAAATCAGAAACTATGACAAAACTGTTTACTATTTGGCAGCCTCAATTTTTGCTTTAACATCTGCTTCTGTTCCTTCATAAACTTCTGTAGTTGTCTTACCATTTTCAGTTTTGGTAACGGTTCCAACAGTTACACCATTTGTAGTGGACAAATTAACCTCAACTCTATTTTTATCATATTTGGTTGTATCAAAACAATCTGTTTTTTGATGAACGTATTTCCCTTTCGCATCAAAGTGAGCCAGGCATTTTGCAGTTTCTTCGGCTGAACAACCTTTTTCTTTGCACATTTTTATACATTCTTCTTTAGTCATTCCTGACACATCTCCGCATTTAGAAACTCCACCTGCATGCATCTCCATTTTACAGCAAGAACCTTTTGCAGCAATATCGGATGGTGCATGTCCATCTCCTAAAATTGGCGCAATTACCAATCCGATCAAACAAGTTAGTTTAATTAAAATATTCATTGATGGCCCAGATGTATCTTTAAACGGATCTCCAACAGTATCTCCTGTTACCGCTGCTTTATGAGCATCAGAACCTTTATAGGTCATTTCGCCATTGATTAAAACTCCAGCTTCAAAAGATTTTTTAGCATTGTCCCAGGCACCTCCCGCATTGTTTTGGAAAACTGCCCAAAGTACACCTGAAACGGTTACTCCTGCCATATAACCACCTAACATTTCGGCGATTAACTGGTTGTTATCTGCGTAGACTAATTTTCCTAATAACACAATGGCAATCGGAAAACCAATTGTTAAGATTCCAGGCAGCATCATTTCGCGTAAAGCGGCTTTTGTCGAAATTTCCACACATTTTCCGTATTCCGGTTTTCCGGTTCCTTCCATAATACCCGGAATTTCCTTAAACTGACGGCGAACTTCATACACCATATCCATAGCCGCTTTTCCAACAGAATTCATGGCTAAAGCAGAGAAAACTACCGGAATCATTCCACCAACAAATAACATGGCTAAAACGGGTGCCTTGAAAATATTAATTCCGTCAATTCCTGTAAAAGTTACATAAGCTGCAAATAATGCTAATGAAGTCAAAGCTGCAGAAGCAATGGCAAAACCTTTTCCAGTTGCAGCCGTTGTGTTTCCGACAGAATCCAAAATATCAGTTCTGGTACGGACTTCTTTTGGTAATTCGCTCATTTCAGCAATTCCTCCCGCATTGTCAGAAATAGGTCCGAAAGCATCAATTGCTAATTGCATGGCTGTAGTTGCCATCATTGCCGAAGCCGCTAAAGCAACACCATAAAATCCAGCTAAAGCATATGAAATCCAGATTGCGGCTGCAAACAATAATACGGTTGGAAACGTAGAAATCATTCCGGTTGCCAAACCTGCAATAACATTTGTACCTGCTCCGGTTGAAGATTTCTGTACAATTGCCATTACCGGTTTTGTACCTAATCCTGTATAATATTCGGTTACTGATGAAATAGCCCCGCCAACCACTAAACCAACCAATGTAGCATAAAAAACACGCATGGAAGAAATATCTTTAGAACCCTCTCCGAAAAAACTCATTTGCATGGTTTCCGGCAACATATATTGTACTAAAAAGAAACAGGCAACTGCAGTCAATATAATCGAAACCCAGTTTCCAATATTTAAAGCTTTTTGTACCTGCGCTTCTTTGGCATTATCATCAGAAATACCAACCAGCATGGTTCCGATAATCGAAAATAGAATTCCGAAACCGGCAATTGCCATTGGAAGTAAAATTGGGCCAATTCCGCCAAAAACATCCTGAATGTTCCCACCCATATCTTTAATCACGTAATTTCCTAAAACCATAGCAGCCAAAACTGTTGCTACATAGGAACCAAATAAATCAGCTCCCATACCGGCTACATCACCCACATTATCTCCCACATTATCTGCAATTGTTGCCGGATTACGAGGGTCATCTTCCGGTATTCCGGCTTCAACCTTACCCACTAAATCAGCTCCAACATCGGCCGCTTTTGTATAAATTCCACCTCCTACTCTGGCAAACAAAGCAATTGATTCTGCGCCAAGTGAAAATCCTGCTAATGTTTCCAGAACAACAGTCATGGTTTCTGTATCTTTCCAAACGCCGCCAGACAAAAGATTAAAGAAAATGATAAAGAAACCCGTCAAACCTAAAACTGCTAAACCTGCCACTCCTAATCCCATTACAGTTCCTCCGCTAAAAGAAACTTTTAAAGCCTGCGGTAAACTGGTTCGGGCTGCCTGAGTAGTCCTAACGTTTGTTTTAGTTGCGATTTTCATTCCTATATTACCTGCATAAGCTGAGAATAACGCTCCAAAAATAAATGCAACTACGATTAATAAATGTGTTTTTACACCCGGAATAAAAGTAACTCCTGCTAAAGCTATACTTGCAATGATTACAAAAATAGTCAACAACTTATATTCGGCTTTTAAAAAGGCAAGCGCCCCTTCATAAATATGATCTGAAATCTCTTTCATTTTGCCGTCTCCGGCATCTTGTTTTAAAACCCAAGTCCTTTTTATTCCCATGAAAAGTAATCCAATAATTGCCATAAGAATTGGCAAATAAATCATAAATGCATTCATAATATTTTAATGGTTTTTGGTTAATAATCAACAAACTAACAAAACGAATTTAAACAAAAAAGCAATACTCTTAACGGAGTATTGCTTTTTTTATAAAATATGTGGCCTAAAATTATTTAATACTAAATAATCCTTCTGGTTTGTTTTCAATATCATTAAAACGCTTCGTGCACTCATCAATAATTGCAAAAGCTTCTTTTACATCTCCCCAACCTTCAACATCTACTTTTTTATTTTCAAGGTCTTTGTAAACCTGGAAGAAATGTTCAATTTCTTTAAGTAAATGCCCATTAATATCTGAAAGGTCATTTAATGAATTCCAGATTGGATCAGAAACCGGTACACAAATAATTTTTTCGTCAGGTCCTTTATCATCAGCCATATGGAAAACTCCAATTGGTTTTACTTCTATAACACATCCAGGAAAAGTTGGTTCGTTAATCAAAACCAATACATCAAGAGGATCACCGTCAAGAGCTAAAGTTTCCGGAATAAATCCGTAATCTGCCGGGTACATCATAGAAGAGAATAACATTCTGTCAAAACGCATTCTTTTGATTTCAAAATCGTACTCATATTTATTTCTGCTTCCTCTTGGTATTTCGATTAATACATCGAAAGTTGTTAGTTTGTCTGCGGTCATTTTTATTTTTTATTATTTCTATAATTTCTTTCCGATACTATTTAAATTTTGGTTGTCAGGAACCCACTTTTATTTCATCGGAATATTTTTTTATTTTTATGGGTTTCGGTTGCAAAAGTAACCAAAGAATCCTTTTTTACAATGAAAAACTCCATTAATCTGTGTACTTTTCTTTTAAATAACAGACAGTTAATACGTAATTTTCTTATTTCGCTTATTTAGGTAATAATGCCAAAGCAAATAGGTCGCATAAGATCGGTATGGACTCCATTGTTCCACATGAATTTCCATTTCCTGTCTGTCATGAATATTCAATAATTCTTTGATCGTATTTATGACTGCAATATCACCAAGCGGAATCAAATCCGGCTCCTGAAGACAAAACATCAAATAGATATCAATGGTCCAGTTTCCGATACCTTTTAACTGAATGAGTTCTTCCCGAACTTCTTTTGCCGATTTTGTGGCTAAACTTTCAATATCTAATGCTTTGTTTAAAACTGCTTCCGCTAAAATCTTAATGTATTTTGTTTTCTGGCGGCTTACACCCAAATTTCTAAACTCTTCATCTGGTAAAACCGACATTGTTTCGGGATTACATGTTGCATGGTTTTTAATTTTTAAGAAGGTGGCTTTCGCCGAATCTATAGAAACCTGTTGTTCGAGGATTAACAGTACCAAAGTTTCAAAACCCTGTGGCCGTTTTGGAATTGTCGGCAATCCATATTTCTCGATAATCTCCTGAAATATTGAATTCTTGGTTAATAAATAATCGATAGCTTCTTGCATAATAACTATGATTTAATCTTTTACAGAGCAGCTTATACCTTTATTTTTAAGACGTTCTATCCAGATATATATTTACCCAAAGGTAATTTATTGACTATATATATTATTGATATAGAAATTAATAAGCAAATTATAGTTACTAAAGGAATTCCAAATATGGGATTTATAAAATTATTATTTATTTTCACTATACCCATTAATCGTAAAACCAAAATATGCACTAAGTAGACACCATAACTGTATTCGCTGATAAAGGTTATAATTCGTGTAAAGAAAAGATTAGAAATTTTTACATTCTTAAAAAATATAAAAACTCCAACAGAGGCAATCAAAACATTTAAACTAGTGTCACTATAAAAATATTCCTGAAAACTATTATTCTCAACAGTTAAAAAATAAGTTCCTAATATCGTAATACTTACTCCTAAAATTATTAGAAAAATAGAAATCATTTTAATCGTTCCCTTACTAATTGTAAACTCTTTAATGGATAAATAATATCCTAAAACTATGTATCCTATAAATCCAGAAAAGTAAGTCAAATTTATATCCACCCTGAACTTTGACAAAATGGGCTGATTAATAAATAAGGTAAATAGCCAGATAAATATAAAATACAGGATTTCTTTTTCAGTTGCATTTTGAATCCATTTGCTCAGTATTGGAATAAAAAGATATATTCCGATTATCATATAAATATACCAAAGATGAAGTGAGCTACCGTTTTTTAATTTATTGATTAGCCATTTTATTATTTCAAAAAAAGACATTTCATTATTACCTCCAAAAATTTTAATGATTAATGAAAACAATGCGTAAATCAGACTCCAAAATAAAAAGGGCAGAACAATTCTTAAAAATCTTTTTTTGAGAAAATCATTCAATTCATATTTTTTTCCTAACAATAAAACTCCAGTAAGCATGACAAAAACTGGAACACAAAATCGCACTAAACTATCATAAATATTACCTGTCCACCAAATAGAATTAGAAATAGTTCCATATTCATAAAGAATGTCTGCTGTAACATGCAGAAAAATTACACCGATTGTTGCTACAACTCTTAAATTAGTTGTCCAGGATAAATTATTAGTATTTAGGCTTTCCCTCATAAAATTTTATTAATTATAATAATGAAAACTAAGAATCAAAATGACAACTAGAAATAAAACCCAAAAGATCCTTTTACGGCAAATTTAGCCGCATCCGGCATATTCAAATAATTCCCTCTCCATGAAAAATCAATTCTGAAAACTTTAAAGATATTTCCGATTCCGGCGTTATATTCCCAATACACATTTTCGGGTGCATTATATGGGAGTCCGGAAGCATTTATCGCACGGTTTTCATCAGAAATGGTTCCATGAACTGCTCTGACACCCACAAATTCTCTCCAATTTAGTTTTCGCATAAATGGAATTCTCGCAAACAATCGTCCGCCAAAATCATGATTCCATTGCAAAGTTGTATATTGATCGGTAACAAATTCATAAAAATTCAGGTTACTAAACGTATTTTCGATTGTAAAATAAGTCTGGTTTCCTGGAATAACACTCATTAACCCTAACGGAATTGTACCAAATGTTTTTCCGGTTTCCAGAATAATATTTGATCTTCCCAAAGGTCCAATAATAATGGGCTGTTTGTAGTATAGTTGTATTTTTTCGTAAGCAAAATTACTATTTAAAACTCCTTTTAAACCATAGCTGAAATTCACAAAGAAATGGCTATAAGGACTATCAACAAGGTCCCGTTCTACACCAAAACCAATAGTTTTACGGTTTGGCATAAACTCAAATTGAATATTAGCCTCAGATTGTGTTACTTTACTTTCTATAATGCCATCCGGATTTGAAGGACTAGGTAATGTTGTATAATAATCCAGACTAAAAGTAGTAGAAGCTGATTCTAATGTTCTGTATGAAAGGCCCGCCTGAACAACAAAGTTTTTCAAAGGCTCCATTTCAGCAGAAACATTACTCAGATTGATACTGGTTAATTTTCCGTTGCTTCCGGTTGTAAACAATGCAGAAGAAGCAAAACTTCGTCCTAAAACATCGTTTGTTGTGGTTAGACTGGCTCCTATTTGTTCAATATCACGCCTGTTTCCACCGGAAATAATAAATCTTTTTTTCTTATCAAGCATCCATTTCCCGGAAACTCCATATTTAAATTTATTATCATCGAAGCCATAAGCGGTATAAGCTTGTATACGCCAAGGGTCGTTTGGTCCAAAATAAGTTCTTCCTCCAACTCTTAGTCTCAAACCTTCAACTTCATTATAACCAAATGTGGAGAATATAGGACCATAGTCGAAGTTTTTGAATTCTATATAACCGCTTCCCAAAATGGAAACCAAATTATACAATTGCTTAAATTTCTTGACAGTCTGTAAAGTATCCAGCATTTTATAAATGCCTTGTTCGTCTTTATTTAGTTTCTCAAAACGATTTTCATCCCAAAATTCATCTGGCCTGTCATAAACAGCATTGTCAATATAATTGACTTCTTCTTTATAAAATTTTTCAGGTTTTGGAATATTAAATTTATGCCCACGGTAAAGTGTAGTTCGTTTTCCGTAAACCCCTTTTGATTTTTCTTTTTTGTTTAAGGCAAAATCAGACATCATATAATCACGGGTTAAAAGGAAAACCGAATCGTTTTCTACCTCAAATTCCTGTTCGATATAAATATCTTTTACCCAGTTAATATTGGCACTTTTAGTAACACCCATATTAATTTTTTTAATGGCAAATGTGGAGTCATTTACCCAAAAATCTCCTTTAAATGTCAGTTCGTTTTTACGTCTTGGATAGAAAACAATATTATAACACCACTTTTTATCAATGTAAGCACTGTCTTTCAAAACATAATTATATACGTCAATTCCGGTTTTTGAAAGTGGGCTTGTGAAACTTTTATCAAAAAATTTCAAGTGATTATCGTAAATATTATAGTCTGAATAAAGGTCTTTTACAAAAGATAAAATCTGTTGATTTCCATTAAATCCGGAGGTTTTGCTTCCGGTAATATTTTCTTTTGTTTTCTTTAATTTATTATCTCCGTATACATCATAAACCGATTCGTTGATAAAAATTGGCAGGTAGGTTTTTCCGGTAACATCTGAAGTATCAACATGATTGAAAACAAACTCCATTCCTTTGAAGAGTTTATTTTTCATAAAAGCACTGTCGATAGTGTTCATATCAAACTCGACTTTTTCGTACTTCTGCATTTGATATTGATTGAATTGATAAAGTCCGTTTTTACGCTTTCTTTCCCATATTTTTCTCAAAATATCCAATGCCGGATTATTCTTTTTTGATGTTTTACCAGTAAAAATCACGACTTCATTCAATGCTTCCGCCTCACTTAAAACAACTTTAAAATCATAGTTTACAGCTTTTTCTAAAGTAACCTCTTTATCCGAAAAACCTGCAGAACTAATAATTAAAGTAGTATATGTGTTGGGTGATTCTAAATAAAAACGGCCATCTTCATTAGAAACTATTCCGGTATTTGATCCTTTGAAAACAACATTTGCAAACGGAATAGGCTGATTGGATTTGTCCATAACAACTCCACTCACTTTCGTTTGTGCAAAGACAATATTTGCGAAAGCAAATACAAAAAACAGGCTGAGTAAAATTATTCTTTTCATATTCCGGCAAAAAAAAACTCCATCAATTAACTATGACTGATGAAGTTTTATAAGTATTGTTTAATTTACTATTTGTACATTACTTTCTTTACTGCTTTTACTACATCAGCTGCATTTGGCAACCAGTCTTTTAGTAAAACAGGAGAGTAAGGCGCAGGAGTATCTGCAGTTGTAATACGCTGAATTGGCGCATCAAGAAAATCAAAAGCTTGTTCTTGTACGATATAGGTTATTTCAGATGAAATACTTGCAAATGGCCACGCTTCTTCTAAAATTACCAAACGGTTTGTTTTCTTAACTGATTTTAAAATCGCTTCATTGTCCATTGGACGAACGGTTCTTAAATCGATAATCTCACATGAAATTCCTTCTTTAGCTAATTCATCTGCAGCGATAAAAGCTTCTTTGATGATTTTTCCGAAAGAAACGATAGTTACATCTGTACCTTCACGTTTAATATCAGCAACTCCTAGTGGAATTGTATATTCTCCGTCCGGCACTTCACCTTTGTCACCATACATTTGCTCAGATTCCATAAAAATTACAGGATCATTATCACGAATGGCAGATTTTAAAAGTCCTTTTGCATCATAAGGAGTTGAAGGAACGATAACTTTAAGACCCGGAGTGTTAGCAAACCAGTTCTCTAAAGCCTGAGAGTGAGTAGCTCCTAATTGACCTGCAGAAGCAGTTGGTCCACGAAAAACGATAGGCACATTAAATTGTCCACCTGTCATTTGACGCATTTTAGCAGCGTTGTTTATAATTTGATCAATACCAACTAAACAGAAGTTGAAAGTCATATATTCTACAATTGGTCGGTTACCGTTCATTGCAGAACCTACTGCAATTCCTGTAAACCCAAGCTCAGCAATTGGAGTATCGATTACTCTTTTTTCACCAAACTCAGCAAGCATTCCTTTTGAAGCTTTGTATGCTCCGTTGTATTCTGCAACCTCTTCGCCCATTAAATATATGGATTCATCGCGACGCATTTCTTCGCTCATCGCTTCGCAAATGGCCTCTCTAAATTGTATTGTTCTCATAGTTGTATATTATGTTCTTTTTTCTGATGAGCAAAAATAAATATTTTAAATAACTTAAATGCATAAATTGAGTTTAAAATAACAGTAACTTCTCCTTCTTCTTTCACTTTTAACTTTTTAAAATTTATTGTGATATTTAGAAACAGATAAACAGACACTTTTCTTCACTAAAAGATATCTCATAAAAACTCGATTTTATTTTTCTATTCCGAAAACATGTGAAATTATTTTCTATGAAAATTCAATAACCAAGTATTAATTTCCTGTTAACAAACATCTTACATTTTTAAAACTCAAAAATATGCCAAGAATCAATATTAGTCAAAGAAATGTTATTTTTATTTTTATCTAAAATAACATGCAAAAAACCAATAATTTTCGAAATCGTAATAGTTTTTAAAAATATTATGCATGCATAGTATAATTATTCCAAATTAAATTCTAAATTTGTAAAAGGAATTAAATAAATATAAAATATATACTTATGAAAATATTAGTTTGCATCAGCCATGTGCCTGATACTACTTCAAAAATTAACTTCTCCAATGGTGACTCAGAATTCGATACCAACGGTGTACAATATGTAATTAATCCTAATGACGAGTTTGGTTTAACGCGTGCAATTTGGTTTCAGGAACAACAAGGCGCAAATGTTACTGTAGTAAATGTTGGAGGACCTGACACGGAGCCAACTTTACGTAAAGCATTGGCAATTGGCGCAAACGAGGCAATTCGCGTAAACGCAAACCCAACTGATGGTTTTTTTGTTGCAAAACAATTGGCCGAAGTAATTAAAAATGGCGGTTACGACTTAGTAATTGCCGGAAAAGAATCTTTAGATTATAATGGCGGAATGGTTCCTGGAATGATTGCAGGAATTTTAGGTTTTAACTTTTTAAACTCTTGTACTTCTTTAACTGTTGACGGAAATAATGTAAAAGCTGTTCGTGAAATTGATGGTGGAAAAGAAACGGTAAGCACTACTCTTCCTTTAATTATTGGCGGTCAAAAAGGTCTTGTTGAAGAAAAAGATTTGCGTATTCCGAACATGAGAGGAATCATGACAGCAAGAACTAAAGCTTTAACTATTTTGGAACCAGTTGATGCTCCTGTAAATACAAAAGCAGTAAAATTTGAAAAACCAGCTCCAAAATCAGCAGTGAAATTAGTTTCTCCTGACAACTTAGATGAATTAATCAGTTTATTACACAACGAAGCGAAAGTAATCTAATAATCAGTTTTAAGTCCCAGTTTAAGTTTATGAACTTGAAACCTGAAACTTAAAACTTTTAAATAAAAAACATCATGTCAATATTAATATATGCAGAATCTGCAGAAGGAAAATTTAAAAAAGTAGCGTTTGAATTGGCTTCTTACGCTAAAAAAGTAGCCGAAACTTTAGGAACTACCGTAACTGCTTTAACCGTTAACATTAACGATGTAAGCGACTTATCTAAATACGGAGTTGACAAAGTACTAAAAGTAAACAACGATAAATTAGCCGGTTTTACAGCTAAGGCTTACGCCGATGTCATCAAACAGGCTGCTGAAAAAGAAGGCACAAAAGTAGTTTTACTTTCTTCTACAACAGATAGTATTTATCTTTCATCATTAGTTGCAGTTGCCTTAAATGCCGGTTTCGCCTCAAATGTTGTTGGACTACCGGTAAGCACTTCACCTTTTCAGGTAAAAAGAAATGCTTTCTCAAACAAAGCTTTCAATATTACAGAAATCAGTACTGATGTAAAAGTTCTGGGTCTTGCTAAAAACTCTTACGGAATTTTTGAAAGTGCAGGAGCTGCCACTGAAGAAGATTTTAATCCATCAATTGGAGACAATGATTTTGGTGTAAAAGTAGAATCTGTAGAAAAAGTTTCCGGAAAAGTATCTATAGCAGATGCTGATATCGTAGTTTCTGGCGGACGTGGATTAAAAGGCCCAGAAAATTGGGGACTAATTGAAGATTTAGCGTCTGTTTTAGGTGCTGCAACTGCATGTTCTAAACCAGTTTCAGATTTAGGATGGAGACCTCACAGCGAACACGTAGGACAAACAGGAAAACCGGTTGCAACCAATTTATATATTGCAGTTGGAATTTCAGGGGCGATTCAGCACATTGCAGGTATCAACTCATCAAAAGTAAAAGTAGTTATTAATAGTGATCCTGAAGCTCCTTTCTTTAAAGTGGCTGATTATGGTATAGTTGGAGATGCGTTTGAAATTGTTCCTAAATTAACCGAGAAACTAAAAGCTTTCAAAGCACAACATTCTTAATTTAAGAAATTCTCTATAAAAATATAGCTGCCTAAAAACAAGATAATCGTATCTTTGTTTTAGGTAGCTTTTTTGTTCCATAATTTTTGATTAAAATTGCACCTTTATTTTCCAATCAAAAAAAGTATTAAAATGAGGCATTAACTGCCCTTTTTTAACCATAAATATGAGTCTAGTAAAATTATCCATAAAAGGAATATCATACAGTCAAACTCAAAATGGCGCTTACGCCCTAATTTTGAATGAAGTTGATGGCGAAAGAAAATTACCAATTGTTATTGGCGCTTTTGAAGCCCAATCGATTGCTATTGCATTAGAAAAAGAAATAAAACCTCCTCGACCATTAACTCACGATTTATTTAAAAACTTTGCAGAAAGATTTGATATTGTGGTTAAACAGGTCATTATTCACAAACTTGTTGATGGTGTTTTTTATTCAAGTTTAATCTGCGAAAGAGATAAAATCGAAGAAATTATAGATGCCAGAACATCCGATGCTATAGCGTTGGCACTACGTTTTAGCGCTCCGATTTTTACTTATAAAAACATTTTAGATAAAGCCGGTATTTACTTAAAATCGAATACAGCAGATACCGATCAGGGAGCTCAGGAAATAGATGATGTCCTTTCTAATCCTGAAACTTTTGGACACGAAGAAGAAACCAACCAGTCTGGAGATCTTTATGCCAAACATAGTTTACAAGAGCTAAACGAACTTTTAGATCAGGCAGTCTCTCAGGAAGATTATGAAAAAGCAGCAAAAATTAGAGACGAAATCTCGAAACGTTAGGCATTTACGCTATAAGCTTTAGGCAATAAGCTCAAAGCATGAAAGCAAAAGAGAAATTAAAGATCAAATGTAAGCATTAAGCAAAAGCTTGAAGCCTACAGCATAAAGCTTAAAGCAATTATGAAACAGTATTTAGACCTAGTAAAACACGTTTTAGAAAACGGCAATCAAAAAGGAGATAGAACCGGAACAGGAACTAAAAGTGTTTTTGGCTACCAAATGCGTTTTGATTTAAGTCAAGGTTTCCCAATGGTAACAACCAAAAAATTACATTTGAAATCTATAATTTACGAATTACTTTGGTTTTTAAAAGGTGATACCAATATTAAATATCTTCAGGAAAACGGAGTTAAAATTTGGGATGCATGGGCAGATTCAAATGGAGATTTAGGTCCTGTTTACGGACACCAATGGCGCAATTGGAACAGCGAAGAAATCGATCAGATTTCTGAATTGATTACCGAATTAAAAACAAACCCAAATAGCCGCAGGATGCTTGTTTCTGCATGGAATCCATCTGTCTTGCCAGATACAAAAAAATCATTTGAAGAAAATGTATCTAATAATAAGGCGGCTTTACCTCCTTGTCATGCCTTCTTTCAGTTTTATGTTTCAAGTCCCGATACTGAAAAAGGAGAGAAAAAAGGCAAACTTTCTTGCCAATTGTACCAACGAAGTGCTGATATCTTTTTAGGAGTACCTTTTAATATTGCATCTTATGCATTGTTAACCATGATGATTGCTCAGGTCTGCGATTTAGAATATGGTGAATTCATTCATACTTTTGGTGACGCACACATTTATAACAATCATTTTGAGCAATTGGAATTGCAATTAACACGCGAACCAAAACCATCACCAAAAATGATTTTAAATCCTGCAGTCAAGAATATTTTTGATTTTGATTATGACGATTTTACCCTTGTTGATTACGAACCTCATGCTGGGATAAAAGGAAGCGTTGCCGTATAACAAACATAAAAATCCGCTGAATTAAGCGGATTTTTTATATTACTAAAACACTATTTTCACTTCCTGCAAAATCATTCCATTTATAAGAATCTGCCTCAGGATCATTTACATACATGCCATCAATTACATACTTAAACTCGTAAATAGTATCTTTTACTAAGTCATAAGTAGCTTTAAAAGTTCCGTTTTTTAACTTGCTTAAAGTTCCTTCTTCGGCATTCCAATTATTAAAATCCCCAACTACAGCAGCAGAACTAGCATCTTTCGCTTCAATTGCAAATGTCACTTTACAAACTGGTTTCGTTTTTATAAATTGTTTTTTTAAAGACATAACTGTTTCATTTTTAGTTTTATACACTCAAAGTTCGCAAATTCATTTGAGTAAACAATGCTTCAAAATGTGATTTATGATTATAGCAATCAGAAGTATTTTTTTTATATTATCGCCATTTTTAAGCTTTTAAATTTTTAAATTCGGATTTACAGTCAATTTTTGAACAAATATTATTTATCCAAAATGGTGAATTTTCAAAATAAATTATAACTTTATAATCTTATTTTGAATTAATTATGGAAAAAGAAGTTCATGAGCAATACGAGTATGCTCGTAAAAGAATCAGACAGAAAAAAGTATTATATTTTCATTTTGTCCTTTTTCTGTTGGGAAGTTTATTTTTATTTATAGCGAATAGATTTTTTGGTTTTAGCATTGGAACAGAACAAAATTGGTGTATTTGGATCATTACTTTATGGTTTTTTGTGTTTATTTTACACTTCATAAAAATCTATATAACGGATAGATTTATGAATAAAAAATGGGAAAGGGACCAAATTGACCGATTAGTTGCTCTCCAACAAAAGAGAATCAATCAATTAGAATCTTCTATCAATGACAATCCTGAAAATATAATTTAGTTTTAATATACTATGCTAATAATGATAGCGGCTGTTGCCGAAAATAATGCCTTAGGCAAAAAAAATAAATTAGTTTGGCATCTGCCAAATGATTTTAAAAGATTTAAATCTCTAACTACTAATCATCATATTATAATGGGGAGAAAAACTTTTGAAAGTTTCCCAAAACCTTTACCTAACAGAACACATATTGTAATATCACGACAAGAAAACTATAATCCGGGAGGCTGTATTGTAGTTGGCAGTATTGAAAAAGCGATTGCTCTTTGTCCTGAAAATGAAGATTCATATATCATAGGAGGTGGAGAAATTTACACTTTAGCCTTACAATATGCTGATATAATTGAAATAACACGTGTTCATCATACTTTTGAAGCAGATGCGTTTTTCCCTAAAATCAATGAAAAGGAATGGCAGTTGGTAGAATCTGAAGCAAACTTTAAAAACGAGACCCATCTTTATGATTATACTTACGAAACATACATTAAGAAATAAAAAAACATCCTCAATTGCTTGAGGATGTTTTTATTTAAATCCAATGATAAGAGCAATGACCTACTCTAGAAACAGTATTTGATAACATAAAATAAAAATTACAAATATTAAAAATACTCCTGAAAGGAATATGATAACATTTGATATTTTTTGAGAGTACATCTCAAAAAAACCCTTAATACCAAATACCACGAAGGTACTAAAGGCAAAGAAAATTAAAATTTCCAAAAACAAATTTAATCCTAAGAACGTATTTTGCGCTTTAAATATAATACTGCTCTCAAAAACAGCACTTTCAAAACAGCCTACAAGAACAAATGAGATGCTAAGCACAAGAAGCACCCATTTGATTTGGGTCATTGTATCTCTATTTATCATTGAAAAAATATTAACATTTTTACAGATGCTAAATTGACCAATAAATACTTCACCTACAATACCCACTTTTAGTGATTTTACAAAATAATCTCTACAAATCTGAAAAACATTTTTTATCGTAATTAAGAAACACAATTGCAGTTAAATACTTTATGTTATATTTGCGTAAATAAAAAAAATGTCTGAAAAAATAACTCCGTACAAAAACTCAACATTAGGCAAAAAAGAACAAGTTGCACAAATGTTTGACACTATATCAGGAAACTACGATAATTTAAATCGTGTAATTTCATTTGGAATAGATGTAAAATGGCGTAAAAAAGTTTTAAAAATAGTTTCTGACTCAAAACCAAAGATCATACTTGACATTGCTACCGGAACCGGGGATCTTGCTATTTTGATGGCAAAAAGCAATGCCGAAAAAATTATTGGTTTAGATATTTCTGCGGGAATGCTCGAAGTTGGGAGAAAAAAAGTGGAAGAAAAAAAACTTTCAAATAGTATTGAGTTAGTCTTAGGGGATTCTGAAAATATGCCTTTTGAGGATAATTATTTTGATGCTATTACAGTTGGCTTTGGAGTTCGAAATTTCGAGAATTTAGAAAAAGGCTTTGCTGAAATTTTAAGAGTTTTAAAACCAAACGGTGTATTTGTAATTTTAGAAACATCAGTTCCAGTAAAAACACCATATAAACAAGGATATCGTTTTTATACCAAAAATATACTTCCAATTATAGGGAAATTATTCTCTAAAGATAATTCAGCTTATGGATATTTATCAGAATCTGCTGCTGTTTTTCCTTATGGAGAAGCCCTGAACAATATTTTGAGAAAAATTGGGTTTATAGATGTTGTGGCTATGCCTCAAACTTTTGGAGTTGCAACCATATATTCTGCTTCTAAAAAATAGTATGAAAAAAACAGTAGTCTTAATTTTATTAGTATTATCGACACAAGGATATTCTCAATTTGCTAAAAGTATGTTTAGCAAAGATCCTATTATTAATCTGGAAAACTGGCAAAAGCAACGTTTGTACTTTGGGTATTATTTAGGTTTTAACAGCTTTGATTTTAAATTTGATTACAAAGAAGTTACACAGGATATTCAGGTAAAAAAAACAACAGGATTTAATGTTGGGGTTGTCGCAGATTTAAGACTGCAGGAATATGTAAATTTACGTTTTGAGCCAGGTTTATACTACACAAAACGAGATTTATATTTTCCTAATTTCACTTCAGAAAATGACTATTTAAGAGAAGTCAACAGTACATATATTCATTTTCCGTTACTATTAAAATTTTCATCTTTACGTACCGGAAATATCCGCCCTTATTTAACAGGGGGATTTTCTACCACTTTAAATTTATCCAGTAATTCAAAATCTAAGGATGATAACTTTGAAGGTACATTTAGAGTTAAGCCATGGAGTTATGCTTACGAAATTGGTTTCGGGATTGATATTTTTTCTGAATATTTTATATTTTCACCTTCTATCAGAGGTATGTTTGGAATAAGTGACGAACTAATTCGTGATAACCCAGGTCAGGCAAGTCCCTGGACAGATAATATAGATTCAATGAAATCGAGAGCGATTTTAATAAATTTTACTTTTCATTAAAACAAAAACTTAACTATTTCGTTTAAACTCACTAAGAACAATAGCAGTTGCGGTGGCAACATTTAAACTTTCGGTTTTTTGTAGTTTACCAAATCTTGGAATTGTGAGTCGGCTTGTTACTGTTTTTTCAATCTCTACAGAAATACCATTGGCTTCATTGCCCATGATAATGATTACGTTTTGAGGCAAATTAGATTGATAAATGTTATCCCCATTCATAAAAGTTCCAAATACAGGCAATTTTGCGTTTATTATAAACGATTTCAAATCAACATAATTTACATTTACTCGTGCAATAGACCCCATCGTAGCCTGCACGACTTTTGGGTTGTAAATATCGACAGTTTCTTTTGAGCAAACAATTTGTTGAATTCCAAACCAATCGCAGAGCCTTAAAATGGTTCCTAAATTTCCTGGATCCCTTATATCATCCAAAGCTAAAAGTAAACCGGAGTCGATTACTTTTTTTTCGGCAGGGATTTTGAATACAGCCAAACATGTATTTGGAGTTGAAAGAGCACTTATTTTTTTAAGTTCTTGTTCTGTAATAGAAATGCGTTTTGAAAATTCAACTGTTTCAAAATCATTTTGCGTAGTGAACAAATGTTCTAATTCAAAATTGGATCGTAACAATTCCTGAATTACTTTTATTCCTTCGGCAAAAAATAATCGATTAGCAAAACGTTGCTTTTTTTGATGTAAACCTGATATAAGTTTTATTTGGTTTTTACTAATCATAAAATAATGTACTTTTGAATTAAATATTAAAAAACACTTGAAAAAGATTTTTACAAAAATAACAGCATTTATTCTAATAGCAATACTTATTTGCGCTTGTAATGCTGTGAAAAGAGTTCCAAACGGAAAAAACTTACTTACAAAAAATGACATTATTGTAAACGGTAAATCTACAAATGATGAAACCGCTTCTAATCAGATGTATCAAAAGCCAAATAGTAATTTGTTAGGATATCGCCTGCGTTTAAATTTATATAATCTGGCAAAATTAAATCCTGATTCTTCCTATCAGGCAAAATTTAAAAACAACCCAGGCAAATATGAACGTCAATCCAAAATATTATCTGCTAAACAAGTTGATCGTCTCGGGCAATCTTTTTTATACAAAGGAATTCATGAATTCTTAAAAAGAACCGGTGAAGCTCCTGTAATTATTGATACTTCAAAAACTAAAAAAACCTTACTTCGCTTAAAATCTTATTATTTTAACAATGGTTATTTTAATGTAGCAACTACTTATGACATTGACAGCGTAGGGTATAAAAAAGCAAAAATCAATTACAACATTACAACAGGGCCTGTCTACACTTTAGATTCAATTATAGCCAGTATTAGTACTCCGGCTTTAGATTCATTACATAAAAAAAACCCCGAACCTTCTGTTTTAAAATCAGGTAATCAATTCAAAACCAGTGATTTTGAAGAAGAAAAAAATCGAATCACTACCTATTTTAGAAATCACGGAGCTTACTATTTTCAGCCTACTTATGTTACTTTCGACGTAGATACTATTGGAAAAAAAAACAAAGCCGATATAAATTTAATTATAAAAGACAATAGCATACAAGAAAAGGATTCCAGCAGAACAGAACCTTTTAAATTGTATAAGATAAGTGACGTTAATATTTATACCGATTATTCTCCTGCCCGTTCAAAAAGTCAAATTAAGGACAGTACGACTTACAACAACTTTAATTTGTATAGTTACGATAAATTAAAATACAAACCCCGCGCGATTACAGATGCCATTTTTATCACTAAGGGAGGCACTTATGCTGATTTTAGAACCACTCTTTCATCACGTTATTTAAACAACCTGAAAATTTTTAATTATCCATCTATACAATATGAAGTTGACAAACGGGATTCAACAGCGCAATCACTAATTGCAAATGTTTATTTAACGCCAAGAAAAAAATATAGTTTTGGAGCTACTTTAGATTTAACCCATTCTAATATTCAGGATTTTGGAATAGGGGCCAGCATTTCAGAAACGATTCGAAATGTATTTAACAGAGCTGAAACCTTAGAAATTTCAGCACGTGTAAACGTCGGCTCTTCAAAAGACATGGCCAATCCTAATAATAATTTCTTTAATGTTTCGGAATACGGAGTTGACATGAAACTTAATTTCCCTAGGATTCTGATGCCTTTTGGTACTGAGAAAATTATTCCAAAAAGCATGATTCCATCTACATCCATAGCGGCAGGTTTTTCTAAACAAAGAAACATTGGTCTTGACAAAGAAAACTTTACTGGCGGCCTGTCCTATCTTTGGTCTCCAAAAAGATATAATACTGCAAAATTAGACTTACTGAATGCACAATATGTACGAAATCTAAATCCAGACAACTACTTCAGAGTTTATACCTCTTCTTATGATGAATTAAACGGTATTGCTGACGTTTACAATACAAACCCTAATAATATTGACAGTAAGGGAAACTTGATTATAAACGAAGGAACTACAGGATTTACAAATGATGTTTTGACAGGTAATACTGTCTTATCTCCACAAACTAATGAGTACCAGAATGTAGAAAGCATTGAAGAAAGAAGAATTAGACTTACTGAAAATGACTTTATACTGGCTACCAGTTATACATTTACTAAAACGACCAAAAAAGATTTAGCTGATAATACTTTTTATCAATTTAAAACCAAAATAGAATCAGCAGGTACTCTATTATCAGCCATTTCAAGTTTGGCAAGTTTACCTAAAAATTCAAGTGGAAATTACGACATATTTAATCTGGAATATTCAGAATATATAAAAACCGAATTTGATTATATCAAACACTGGGATTTTGGAAAAGAAAAAGTATTAGCTGTCAGAAGCTTTTTTGGTATCGCAATTCCTTTTGGAAATTCAGATTATATTCCTTTTTCACGTAGTTATTATTCTGGAGGATCCAATGACAATCGCGCATGGCAGCCTTATGCATTAGGTCCCGGAAGTACAGATGCTGTCAATGACTTTAATGAAGCTAATATGAAACTTGCCCTTAGTGGTGAATTTAGGTTCAAAATTTTCGGAGATGTTAAGGGCGCAATTTTTGCAGACGCCGGAAATATCTGGAATGTACTTGATAATGTAACCGATGAAAAGGCAAAATTCTCCAGCTTAAACGATTTCGAAGAAATTGCTTTGGGAACAGGATTTGGTTTACGTTATGATTTAAGTTTTTTTGTTATTCGTTTAGATTTAGGCTTTAAGACTTATAATCCGGCGCATGAGCCGGGTGACCGTTGGTTCAAAGAGTACAATTTTGGGCACTCGGTTTTAAATTTTGGGATAAATTATCCATTCTAATGCTAATTAATTCTTATTTTTGCAACCTAAAAACCTAAAAACAACTAAAAAAAATTACAATGGCACACAATATCAAACCCGGCGTGGCTACAGGAGATCAAGTACAGGAAATCTTTAATTATGCGAAAGAAAAAGGATTTGCTTTACCTGCAGTAAACGTTACAGGATCTAGTACAATCAATGGAGTTTTAGAAACTGCAGCAAAATTAAATGCACCGGTTATCATTCAATTTTCTAATGGAGGAGCACAATTTAACGCTGGAAAAGGATTATCTAATGCAGGCGAAAAAGCAGCAATTGCTGGTGGAATTGCTGGAGCAAAACACATCCATGCTTTAGCAGAAGCTTACGGTGCAACTGTAATTTTACATACTGACCACTGCGCAAAAAAATTATTGCCTTGGATTGATGGTTTGTTAGATGCATCTGAAAAACATTTTGCAGAAACAGGAAAACCATTATTCAGTTCTCATATGATCGATTTGTCTGAGGAGCCAATCGAAGAAAATATAGAGATCTGTAAAGAATACTTAGCTAGAATGAGCAAAATGGGTATGACATTAGAAATCGAACTTGGTATTACAGGTGGAGAAGAAGATGGTGTTGACAACTCTGATGTTGACAGCTCAAAATTATATACGCAGCCAGAAGAAGTAGCTTATGCTTACGAAGAATTATCTAAAGTAAGCCCTAAGTTTACAATTGCTGCAGCTTTTGGAAACGTTCACGGTGTTTACAAACCAGGGAACGTAAAATTAACTCCAAAAATCTTAAAAAATTCTCAGGATTTCGTTCAAAACAAATTTAATACTGGTCACAACCCGGTAGATTTCGTTTTTCACGGAGGTTCAGGTTCTACACTTGAAGAAATTAGAGAAGGAATTAGCTACGGAGTTATCAAAATGAATATCGATACAGATTTACAATTTGCATATACTGAAGGAATTCGTGACTATATGGTTAAAAACCTTGACTATTTAAAATCTCAGATCGGTAACCCGGAAGGTGCTGATGTTCCTAATAAAAAATATTATGACCCAAGAAGATGGGTTCGTGAAAGCGAAGTGACATTCAATAAAAGGCTTGAGCAGGCTTTTGCAGACTTGAATAACGTAAATACATTATAAAAAAGTTATCAGTATATAGTAGTTTTAAGTATTCAGTCGAAAATAAACCGAATACTTAAAACTAAATAAAAAACTGATTACTGAAATTGATTACTGAACACTGAATACTTAGAGAGATGGCTTGGTTTAAAAGACAGGAAAAAGGGATTACGACCGCTACAGAAGATAAAATGGACGTTCCGAAAGGATTGTGGTACAAATCTCCAACAGGAAAAATTATTGATGCCGACGAATTGGCCCGAAACTTATTTGTTAGTCCTGAAGATGATTTTCACGTTAGAATTGGAAGCGCAATCTATTTTGAAATTTTATTCGACAACAACGAATTTGTTGAGTTAGATAAAAACATGACATCAAAAGATCCTTTGCATTTTGTGGATACAAAAAAATATGCAGAGCGATTGAAGGATGTAATGGAAAAAACACATCTTAAAGATGCAGTGCGCACCGGAGTAGGTAAATCGAAAGGAAAAGAACTTGTAATCTGCTGTATGGATTTTGCCTTTATTGGAGGATCTATGGGAGCTGTTGTAGGTGAAAAAATTGCAAGAGGTATTGATCACGCTATTAAAAACAAATTGCCTTTTGTAATGATTTCTAAATCTGGTGGAGCTCGTATGATGGAAGCCGCTTATTCATTAATGCAATTAGCTAAAACATCAGTAAAACTTGCTCAACTTGCCGAAGCTGGTTTACCCTATATTTCTTTATGTACAGATCCAACTACCGGAGGAACAACAGCATCATATGCGATGTTAGGAGACATCAACATCTCTGAACCAGGTGCTTTGATTGGTTTTGCTGGTCCGAGAGTCGTTCGTGATACAACAGGGAAAGATTTACCGGAAGGTTTTCAAACTGCTGAGTTTCTTTTAGAACACGGTTTCCTTGATTTTATTACCCCAAGAAAAGATTTAAAAGACAAAATCAACTTATATATTGATTTGATTCAGAATAACGACATTAGATAGTTTTTTTGAAACCGCTAACAACATTTAAAATCTCATCCGCTTAAATAGCAGGTGGGATTTTTTTATATCTATAACATATAACATGTCATTACTATTGAAATTAATCACAAACTCAGAAGCTTTTTCTAATCTGACCCTTTTAATATTCAAAAGAACTACATTCCTGTTCTAATAGCTTCAACCGGATCTAAATTTGCAGCTGAAATTGCCGGTAAAATCCCTGAAATTAATCCAATAAGGGCAGCCAGAGTAGTTCCTAAAATTATATTTCCAAAGCTTAAAACAAATTCAAAATCGAGCGCTTTTGTTAGAATAAGTGCAATTCCCCAAACCATTAGTAAACCAATAATTCCGCCAATTACAGAAAGAATTATAGCTTCGAATAAAAACTGAAATAAAATAAATCGGTTTTTGGCTCCAAGTGATTTCTGAATTCCAATTAAATTCGTTCTTTCTTTTACAGATACGAACATAATATTCGCAATTCCGAAACCTCCCACTAAGAGAGAAAATCCGCTAATAATCCATCCTACCACATTCATCTGTCCTAAAATTCCATCAATGAAATCGGTAAATCCGGAAAGCACATTGATAAAAAAATTATCCATCTCCCCTGCTTTCATGCCACGAATTGCTCTGAGTTTTTGTGCCACTTCGGCTTTATAAGCATCCATATCAATTCCTTTTACAGGTTTTAAAACAATTACGGGAGTCATTGCATCACTATCTCCATACATACGACGTAAAAAATTAGCCGGAAAATAAACTGAAGTATCATTACTGTCACCAAAAAAACCTGCTCCTTGTTTTACCATTACACCAATAACCGTAAAACGCTGTCCATACAAACGAATATTTTTTCCAATAGGATCACTATCTCCAAAAAGCCCGTTAGCAATATCATAACCTAAAACAATTACAGGAGTTCCTGAATTTGATTCAGATTCGTTATAAAATCTTCCTTTATCAAAACTTAATCCGTCAATATCAACCATTTCAAACGAAGAAGGAACCATATTTACATCTGCAACAGTTTTTGAATCGTATTTTAAACTTTCTCTATTTACAAATAACTGATATCCCACCTGCTCAGTATTATTCAATGAGTTTTTTAAATTGACATACTCGTCATATTTAACATTTGGAAACTGTTCTCTTTTCCATTGTGGAATTTCTGAAGGACCAAAGCAATATTTCATTAAATAAATCGTATTTTTATCTAAACTGCTCAAATCTTTAGAAATTTTTCTATCCAGAGAATCAACAGCGGCAAGTACAGCAATGATTGAAAAAATACCAATGGTCACGCCTAACAATGACAATAAAGTTCTCAATTTATTATTTCGTAAAGCATTAATTGCAAAGCCCAGACTTTCTTTTAATAACCTAAGATAAAGTAGCATATTTTCGTTTTTTTCGATAAAGTAAAATTCAATAAATTTAAATCAAAAACCTAATAAAAGGTAACTAACTCATCAGTAGTTTTTTTTAATATAATGTTACAAGAATTCCTTTAAATATATTATCAAAAAAAACTACTTTTGCAGTCTGAAAATTATAACTACACAATGAGCACAACTAAAACAATACAATCAGCTTTAATATCTGTTTTTTCGAAAGATGGATTAGAGCCTATCGTTAGAAAATTACACGAACAAAACGTTACACTTTATTCAACTGGAGGAACCGAAGATTTCATTAAAAACCTTGGTATTCCTGTGGTTCCTGTTGAAGATATTACTTCTTTCCCGGAAATTCTTGGTGGAAGAGTAAAAACGTTACACCCGAAAATTTTTGGCGGAATTTTAAATCGTCAGGATAACGAAAGTGATGTTCAGCAAATGAAAGAATTTGATATTCCACAGATTGATTTAGTAATTGTTGATTTGTATCCGTTTGAAAAAACAGTTGCTTCTGGTGCAAGCGAACAAGATATTATTGAGAAAATTGATATTGGCGGAATTTCATTAATCCGGGCAGGTGCGAAAAACTTCAAAGACACTGTAATTGTAGCTTCCGTAAACGAATATAGTTTACTTTTAGATTTAATTACAGAACAAAACGGAGCAACAACTCTTGAGAACAGAAGATTGCTTGCTACTAAAGCATTTCACGTTTCTTCTCATTATGATGGAGCAATTTTTAATTATTTTAATACTGACGAAACAATATACAAAGAAAGTATTGCAGATGGTCAGGTTTTGAGATATGGCGAAAACCCTCATCAAAAAGGATTTTTCTTTGGTGATTTTGATGCAATGTTTAAAAAAGTTCATGGAAAAGAATTGTCATACAACAACTTATTAGATGTTGACGCTGCAGTAAACTTAATTAATGAATTTAAAACTGACGGACCAACATTTGCTATTTTAAAGCACAATAATGCTTGTGGTTTAGCATCCAGAAAAACAATCAGCGAGGCTTATTTAGCAGCTTTGGCTTGCGATCCCACATCAGCATTTGGTGGTGTTTTAATTGCAAATACCAAAATTGATTTGACTACAGCACAGGAAATCAATAAATTATTCTGTGAAGTTGTAATAGCTCCAAGTTATGATGACGAAGCAATTGCTGTTTTACAAGAAAAGAAAAACAGAATTATATTAGTTCAAAATGAAGTTGAATTACCTTCAAAACAAGTAAGAACATGTCTTAACGGTTTGTTAATTCAGGAAAGAAATAATATTACGGATACTAAAGAGCATTTAAAAACCGTTACAATTACAGAACCTACAGCCCAAGAGATCGAAGATTTAATATTTGCTTCAAAAATTTGCAAGAACACAAAATCAAATACAATTGTTTTTGCAAAAAACGGAACATTAATTTCCTCAGGAACAGGTCAGACTTCAAGAGTTGATGCTTTAGTACAAGCAGTTGATAAAGCAAAAGCTTTTGGCTTTGATTTAACCGGAGCTTCTATGGCCAGCGATGCATTTTTTCCATTTCCGGATTGTGTAGAATTAGCCAAAAAAGCAGGAATAACGGCAGTAATTCAGCCAGGGGGTTCAATAAAAGATGAATTAAGCATAAATTATTGTAACGAAAATAATCTTGCAATGGTATTTACAGGAACACGTCATTTTAAACATTAATTTGTTTAACTTTGTTCGATAAATAATTTTATAACATTTTAAACCCCTAAAAAACTTATGGGATTTTTTGATTTCATGACCGAGGATATTGCGATAGACCTTGGTACCGCAAACACTTTAATCATACACAATGATAAAGTTGTTATTGACAGCCCCTCTATCGTAGCGCGTGATAGAGTATCAGGGAAAATCATCGCTGTTGGTAAAGAAGCCAACATGATGCAAGGTAAAACACATGAAAACATCAAGACCATAAGGCCTTTGAAGGATGGTGTAATTGCCGATTTTGATGCTTCAGAAAAAATGATCAATATGTTCATTAAAAGCATACCAGCATTAAAGAAAAGAATGTTTACTCCAGCTTTGCGCATGGTAGTTTGTATTCCTTCTGGCATTACTGAGGTGGAAATGAGAGCGGTAAAAGAATCTTGTGAAAGAGTAAATGGAAAAGAAGTTTATTTGATCCATGAACCGATGGCAGCAGCAATTGGTATTGGTATAGATATCATGCAGCCAAAAGGAAACATGATTGTTGATATTGGAGGTGGCACAACTGAAATTGCCGTTATCGCATTAGGTGGAATTGTTTGTGACAAGTCTGTAAAAATTGCAGGTGACGTATTTACAAATGATATTGTTTATTATATGCGTACCCAACACAACCTTTTTGTGGGAGAAAGTACTGCAGAGAAAATAAAAATTCAAATTGGAGCTGCTATCGAAGATTTAGATGGTCCTCCTGAAGATATGTCCGTTCAGGGTAGAGATTTGCTTACAGGTAAACCAAAACAAGTAGATGTATCGTACAGAGAAATAGCCAAAGCATTAGACAAATCAATTCAACGTATTGAAGATGCTGTAATGGAAACTTTATCACAAACTCCTCCCGAATTAGCAGCAGACATTTACAATACCGGTATTTATTTAGCTGGTGGCGGATCGATGTTAAGAGGGCTTGACAAACGTATTTCACAAAAAACAGATTTACCAGTTTATATTGCTGAAGATCCGTTAAGGGCTGTTGTTCGCGGGACTGGAATGGCGCTTAAAAACATCGCAAAATTCAAAAGCATCTTAATTAAATAAGATTCAAAATAACAATAAAAATATTTTTATAAGAGTCAAATTTAATGGTTTGACTCTTGTAAATTTGAAGTCCAAAAGCATATCCTGAAACAAAATAACCAAACAAGAAATGCAGCAAATTTTTAATTTCATTATAAGAAACAGTAATCGATTGCTGTTTTTGCTGCTTTTAGGTATTTCGTTGGCACTCACAATCCAATCTCACTCTTTTCACAGAAGCAGAATAATCAGTTCTGCTAACTTTATTAGCGGCGGGGTTTATGAAAAAATAAGCAACGTTAATGAGTATTTGAATTTGAGAACCCAAAATGACGAACTGGTACTTGAAAACGCAAGATTAAAAAGTCTTTTATTTAACATAGAAGATACTACCAAAAAGCCAATGATTGATAGCCTTAAAGGAGTAAAACCTGCTGATATTATTGTTTCTAAAGTAATTCATAACTCATACAGTACGCACGAAAACTACATTACTTTAAACTCCGGGACTAAAGAAGGTGTTAAACAAGACATGGGAGTAATTAACAGTTTAGGAATTATTGGTATCGTAGACAACATCTCACCTAATTATTCTACTGTAGTTAGTATTTTGAATATGAAATCTCAGATTAATGCAAAAATAAAAAAGTCAAATCACTTTGGTTCACTTACGTGGAATGGAAAAAGTACAGGTTATGTTCAATTAACCGATGTTCCGAGATTGGCTTCAGTTAGAAAAGGGGATACTATCGTTACTGGAGGACAATCTGTAATTTTTCCTGAAAATATAAACATAGGTACTGTTTATAAAATTTATACAGACACAAAAACTACATTCTATACCATTGATGTTAAATTATTTAACGACATGACTAATTTAGGACACGTCTATATTATCAAGAGTAAGAACAGAGAAGAACTTATTAATTTAGAAAAAAAGGAAAAGGATGAATAGCGCATTGTTAGTCAATATTTTTCGATTTATTATGTTGCTGGCGATTCAGATTGTTATTTTTAATAATATGAATTTCTTAGGATACATTAGTCCTTTTCCATATGTTCTCTATATTATTTTATATCCTGTAAACAGTAATCGATCCGGTTTAATAATTTCCAGCTTTTTATTGGGTTTTACAATGGATATGTTTTGTAATTCAGGAGGTATTCATTCAGCAGCCTGCCTGATTTTAGCCTATTACAGGCCTTACATTTTTAAGTTTTCTTTCGGATTAAGCTATGAATATCAAACTATAAAACTGAACGAATCTTTAACACCTGAACGTTTTTCATTCATTCTCGTTTCCGTTTTACTACATCATATAGTCTTATTTATTCTGGAAGCTTTTCAATTTAAATTCATTTGGGATATTTTACTAAGAACTCTATTTAGTACCGTTTTTACAATACTCATTTCTATAATAATCATATATCTTATTAAGCCGAATAAACGATGAGAAAAGTCCTGCTGCCCACTTTAATTATTATTGCAGCATCTTTGCTAGTGATCAGGATATTTTATTTACAGGTTATTGATGATTCTTTCAAATTGAAATCAGAAAATAATGCTATTAAAATAAAATATGATTATCCTGAACGCGGATATATTTACGACAGATATGGAAAACTTCTTGTTGCAAATCAATCTTCTTATGACATAATGGTAATCCCAAGGGATATTAAAAAAGACCTTAATATTACAGAATTCTGCGAATTATTAAAAATTACAAAAGAAGATTACGACAAACGACTAGCAAAAGCAAAGGTTTATAGCCCAAGATTACCTTCTGTTTTTTTATCACAACTTAATAAGACAGAATTTGCCGCTTTTCAGGAAAAAATCAGGAAATATGAGGGCTTTTATTTTCAAAAACGTTCTCTTCGTGATTATGAGGTAGATTATGGTGCTAATATTTTTGGTTTTATTACGCAAGTAAACGAAAGACTGATTGCAAAAAACCCATATTACAATAGCGGTGATTTAATTGGAATGCAAGGTGTTGAACAAAGTTATGAAGAAGTTCTACGCGGAATAAAAGGTGTAAAATACATTCAGAAAGATAAATATAACCGGGAAATTGGTTCTTATAAGGATGGCAAATATGATACTATTGCCGTACAAGGAGAAGATATTAATTTAACTATTGATGCTGCACTTCAAAAATATGGCGAAGAATTAATGATCAATAAACGAGGAGGTATTGTAGCAATTGAACCTCAAACAGGAGAAATTTTAGCTTTGGTAACGGCGCCTTCTTATGATCCCGGAATTTTAGTAGGAAGACAGCGTTCTAAAAACTACACTCTTTTATATCATGATTCTATTGCAAAACCACTTTATGACAGAGGGCTTTTAGCTGAGTATCCTCCGGGTTCTCCTTTCAAAATTTTAACAGGTCTGGTTGCGTTGCAAGAAGGTGTAATCGATGAACAGACTACTTTTATGTGTCACCATGGTTTTAGCTATGGTAGAGGACGTTTTATGAAATGTCACGGTTTTGGACCTCATCAATTACATAATGGAATTTACAATTCGTGCAATACTTATTTTGCTCAATCATACATGTTAACTATAAATAAATACAATAATCCAGCGAAGGCTGTAGATGTTTGGAGTAATCATGTAAAGAGCTTTGGACTTGGTCAGTTTATGGGTTATGACTTGCCAACAGGAAAAAGAGGAAATATCCCTACTTCAAAAACATATAAAAAAATATATCCAAATGGAGGCTGGCGAAGCACTACAATTGTATCAAATGCAATTGGTCAGGGAGAAGTTTTAATGACGCCAATTCAACTGGCAAATATGATGGCAACTGTTGCTAACCAGGGTTATTACTATACACCACATATCATCAAAAAAATAGAAGGCAAAAAGATTGATGCAAAGTTTACTACTAAACATGTAACAACCATAGATAAAAAATATTTCCCACCTGTTATCAGCGGTCTATTTGATGTATATAATCTTGGTACTGCTCATGGATTAAATGTTCCTGGTATTGATATTTGTGGAAAAACCGGTACAGCTGAAAATTATGCAAAAATAAATGGTAAAAGAGAAAAACTCAAAGATCACTCTATTTTCGTAGCTTTTGCACCAAAGGATAATCCAAAAATTGCCATTGCCATTATGATTGAAAATGGTGGATTTGGAGCTACAGTTGCGGGACCTATTGCCAGTTTAATGATTGAAAAATACCTGAAAAAGAAAATTTCAAGAACCGATTTAGAAGTTAGGGTTTTAAACAAAAGTTTAAAGGGTGAATATGCAAAATTAGGAGGGATGACAGAAGCAAGTTTAATAGAATCAACACCTAAAGATTCTATTTTGAAGGCTAAGATTATTACTCCAAAAACAGAAATACCCAAAACAGAAATTAAAAAAACTACAGTAGACACTACAAAAGAAAATTAATACGGATTATTTCAAATGAAAAATCAAAGTGTAAAAAATAATATTGACTGGATAAGTGTAATTATCTATAGTGTACTGGTAATTCTGGGGTGGTTAAATATATACTCCTCTTCTTTATCTTCTACAGAGGGCACTTATGAAAAACAATTTATATTCATTTGTTGTACAATCCCATTAATTCTCATCGTTTTATTTGTTGATGGAAAATTCTATGAAAAATACGCCAGTATCATTTTTGGCGTTTCTTTATTATCATTAGCGGGATTGTTTCTCTTTGGAAAAACAATTGCTGGACAAAGATGCTGGTATGCTATAGGGAGTTTTACGCTTCAGCCTTCAGAATTTGCAAAGGCTGCAACTTCATTAGCATTGGCCAAATATTTAAGTGATACTCAAATTAATCTTAAAGAAACTAATCGTCAGATTCAGGCGCTTGCAATCATATTTCTACCTGTACTTTTGATTTTGCCTCAACCAGATCCCGGAAGTGCTTTAATTTACAGTATCTTCATTATTGTTTTATATCGTGAAGGCCTGCCTTCATGGTATGTGTGGACTGGATTTATAACAATACTGCTATTTGTTTTGACACTCGTTTTAGAACCTTATGTGGTTATTTTATTAGCAGTAGCTGTATTGGCAATACTATATTTTAAAGGTAGGGCAGTCGACCGAAATATTATTTTGAGTAGTATACTTCTGGTAATTATTTCTGCTTTTGTTTTTTCAGTTGATTATGTTTTTGAACATGTATTCAAGCAGCATCATAGAGATCGTTTTAATATTTTACTTGGTAAAACTGTTGATATGAAAGGCATTGGATATAATACTAATCAATCGGAAATTGCTATTGGAGCCGGTGGCTGGCTGGGAAAAGGTTTTTTAGAAGGAACACAAACAAAAGGTGGCTTTGTACCGGAACAGCATACTGATTATATATTTACAACAGTTGGTGAGGAATGGGGTTTTGCAGGTTCGTTTATCGTTATCAGTTTATTTGTCGGATTATTCTTGAGAGTGATTTATTTAGCTGAAAGACAAAAAACAAAATTCAGCAGAGTATACGGATATTGTGTTGCGGGAATTTTATTCATTCATTTCTTTGTGAACATTGCCATGGTAATCGGTATTTTTCCAACAATTGGAGTTCCACTTCCTTTCTTTTCTTATGGCGGTTCAGGTTTGTGGGGTTTCACCATTTTACTTTTTATATTCTTGAAAATGGATGCCAATAAAGTAAATGAATGGTAATCTCTAAAATTTAAAATAAAAAAATCCGAAGCTATAAACTTCGGATTTTTATTACATATAACTTAAAATTTCTTTTTTATAAGTGTCATATTCTCCCTGAAGAATTAAACCATTATCTAATAATTTTTTATAATTCTGTAATTTATCAAAAAGTTCCTCTTTAGACAATTCGCTTAACTTGCGCTCTCCAGTTAAGGGCTGAGTTTGCTGAATTGGTTCAAAAGTTTCCGTATAAGACGGAGTTGTTGCCGGCATAATTTCAGCAAAATTAGTTACTTCTTCTGTTTCAATTTCTTCAATTTCAGGTTCTGAAGATTCTTCTTCAGGAAGAGCAGTTTCTATAGTTGGAGCAGAAATCACAACAGGATTTTTAATCAAATCCAATTGCTCTTTTGCGTAAGTATATATTTTTCGAGCCTGGATTTTCGGAATATAATCAATCGAAATTGATAAATCAGTATTCGTATTAAATGAGAATTCTGAACCTAAAATATTTTCTTTTACAAAAGCACCCGCAACATTATCCCAGGTATAATCTGTAAAATCCATTGAAAGACCTAAATTTTTAGGTTGACAAATAATGATTCGTTTGTTTGTTAATACAATACTATCAGGAAAAACAGTAATTGCCGGTTTTTTTTGAACGGCAATATATCCAATTTCTTCACCTTTCATCAATAAATCATTGAGTTTTGAAGTGATTTTTTCAATCGCTTTAGGATCTTGTTCTTCGTTTAGAAATTTTTTAAATTGTTCTTTCATGGGTGATGAATTGCTAAGTTTTGTTGTCGTAATAGTACAAATGTAATGCCTAATTTTCTAATTCAATAATTTCATTCTGAATTTTCCTTGTCAAACTTTTGAAAACCAATTCATACGAATGATCGATAAGTTCTTTAACTAAAGCTGTTGATAGATTTCCGTTTAAAGCAATAGTATTCCAATGTACTTTGCTCATATGAAAGCCCGGTTTGATCTCATCATATTCAGCTCTCAATTCCTGCGCACGTTCAGGATCACATTTTAAATTGACCGCCTGTTCGTTCTTTTCCCATTGTGACAAGGAAGATAAAGCAAATATTTTTCCGCCAACTTTAAAAACCAATGTATCCTCATCAAAAGGGAAATGTTCTGTTGTGCCTTTTTTATAAAGACAATATTCGTAAAACGTTTCTAAATTCATATCATTTTTTATTTACCAATTTCACCCAAATGAGTGTATTTGAAACCCTTTTTATATTTCAATCCATAACCAAAAATGCGATCCATTGCAGAATGAGCCAATAAAATAACACCAATAAGCTGCACTAATTCAATTTGTAAATAACAGCCCGTTAAGTAAAGCAAAACCGCAATTCCTTTATGATGAAATGCATTGTACAAAAAAGCTCCGGTTTTATTATTTATGGCATATCCCAGCATCGAACAATCCGGTCCCAGAATCAAAACCAAAAACCACCACCATTGATAATCTAGTAGATTAAACAAATAGATTCCTAGAACAAATAATCCTAATTCTTCTAATTTAATAGCTGTTTTCATCATTTCTTTTCCATCATTTTTTCAGGATTTTCTAAGGGTTTAAAACCAAATTTTTCATATAAAAAATGTGCATCTGTAGTCGCTAATCTCCAAATTTTAATATCTTTTAAAAGCGGTTCGTTCATCACATTTTTAATTAAAACAGACGAATACCCTTTTCCGCGTTGTTTTTCGGTAATAAAAACATCCATCACATATCCAAAAACAACATAATCTGTAATCACACGGGCAAAACCGATCTGATCGTCATTTAAATAGATTCCAAAACAAACCGAGGCGTCAATTGTAGTTTGTACTTCCTTTATCGTTCGCCCAGCTGCCCAATAAACATCTTTTAAAAAGTTTTGTATAAACGGAATGTTAAGTTTTGTTTTATCAGTCGAAACGGTAATTTGATTCATTATTCGTGATACATTTTAATAGAGATCTAATTTTTAACAGGATCAGTATTGATTACATTTTAATTTTATCATCTATTTTCTCAACTGGTTTTGCAATAAAACCCGGGGCATCAAATCGATATCCAAAATACAATAATCCATAAACTTTATCATTGGTAATAACCGTTGTTTTATCCTGATTATAAGAACTGCCGTCAAAATTTAAACTTGCCCCAAAAAGAATGCGTTCATTGTTATAACCTATTTTTATCCCGCCTTCAATATTTCTTGTAAAATAACTTTCTTTTTCAATACTTCCAACACCTGAATCAATACTTTTATCATTTAAAAATTTGACTCCAATCGAAGGGGATAAATGCGGTGCAATATAAAAGTTTTTATGAATGATAAAATTATAATAATAACCTACAGACAATCGAATATCAAACTCTTTTTGTTTCCCGTCAAGATCATCTGATCTGGAAGTAATTTTATTATAACTGTAAATTAGAGACGGGACAAAACTTCCGGCACTCTTTTTTTGCCATTCTGTAAATGAAGTTATACTTTTTAGAGAGAATTTTGGATTAAAAAGGTAAGATGTCGACATTGCGTATTGTACCGTTTTAAAATCAGGAAACTGAAGATACGGATCTTTTCCCTCCACCCAATCCGGATTAAATTCAGACATGTTCGATACATAATATCCTTTCGTTTTACTGTAATTAACCGTTTGAAGCCATCTGCCTAAGAAGAAACGAAAATTATAATCTGAAACAGAAGATTTTCCTTTTAAATCTTCATCGTTATTTCCTCCAAAAAATTTAGGATAAAAACCATAACTAAAACCGATAAATTTATAGTCGATACTTAAAAATAGTTTGTAACTATTATTAGTTTCCAGATCCAGATTTGGACCGTTATTATTTGTCAATAAATAAGCATCATTTTGCGTGCTTACGTTTGCCCTAATCATGATTTTATCTGGATAATAAATAAAATTTACAGTGTCTTTTTCTGTTTTATTCTGGCCAAATAATTTTGTAAAACTCAAAGAAAAAAGCATAAAAAATAAAACTGCAAAAAGTGCATAATCATTTGTTCGCTTTAAATGTTTTTTGGTAGCTGCTTTCAATGTAAAATAATTACACATTAGTAATTATAAAACTACAAATTTAAATTGATAAATTAATTATGAAAATTTTACGATAGCATATAAAACAGGTTTGCTCGGACTTGCATCATTTTCAAAAGAAGCAATTTGTAAATTTAAGAGATAATCTCCATCTTCAATTTCTTCGGGCACAAAAATCATTTCTGTAATTGTGGCTTCAAAACGGGCCTCGCTATTTATGTTGTGCGTGTCTTTCACGTTCCAGAAAGCTTTGTGTGCCAATAATTTTCCTCCGTCATGTTCTTTGTCAACACTTGGAAGATCAATTAATAAATGCTGAATTTCGCTTTCGCGGATGAAAATCGCCGCTTCTTCAGACAAATAAGGAGGATTTGTATTCGAATATTTTCTAGACTTTTTATCTTTTTGGTTGGGAAGTGTCCTAATTATTATTGCTTCTGTTTTTTCACTTACTAAAGCTGAAACCTGCTTTTTAGTAATCACCAAATCATCGCCCATTTTTTCAGGTTCTATAGTAATCAATCTGGCAAAAAAGAAAAACTGTTTTAAAGACTGATTAATACTGTAAAAATCATTTGTAATATGCCCAAGACATTCTGTATGAGTACCATGTCCGTGAGGATTAAAGGAAATAGTATTGAAGTTTGTGGATGATTTTCCTTCAGAAACTTTCCCAATCCAATCACCAAAAACTACAGGTTCAATAACCGGTTTTTCGATGTACCAGGCAATCGGGTTTTCATCAGTATTCGTTAATGGAATAGAAATATCAATTGGTTTTGATAAGTCAATTTCGAAGTTGTTGATTTTTGCTAACATATTTTTTTAACCGTAAGGTTTTTATTCTTCCAAATTTAAGTAAAAGAGATCACTTGCTATTCCATCGGTCAAAAATTTTCCTTTTGCGGTTGGTTTTAGGATGTTATTTTCAATGGAAACTAGCTTGTCACTCAAGAATTTCTCACTCTGTTTTAGAAGGTAATTCAAATAATCCAAACCAAATTCTTTTTCAATTCTGTCCAATGAAACGCCCCAAATTGTTCTTAAGCCTGTCATAATGTATTCATTATAACGATCAGACTTTGATAAAATTTCGGTTTCGATCGGCAAAACATCTTCCTGAATCGATTTTATGTAAAGTGTATTATTGGCAATATTCCATCCTCTTTTTTTACCATCATAACTATGTGCCGAAGGACCAATTCCGATATATTTTTTTCCCAGCCAATAGGCTGAATTATTTTTAGAAAAGTAATTCTCTTTCCCAAAATTGGATAATTCGTAGTGAATAAAACCGTTTTTTTGAAGTGTTTCTACCAAAATCATAAAATGATTCGAAGCCACTTCGTCTTGCGGTTCAGCAATTTTCCCGGTATCAATCAATTTTTTTAAAGCTGTTTTAGGCTCGACGGTCAAAGCATAACTGGAAATATGAGGAATATCAAAACTCAAGGCTGTGTCAATATTTTGTTTCCACATTTCATCAGTTAATCCCGGAATTCCATAAATTAAATCGAGTGAAATATTATCGAAATATTTAATCGCTTCTTCTAAACATTTTTTGGCTTCCGCCGAATTATGAGCGCGATTCATTATTTTCAGATCTTCTTCATAAAAAGACTGAATTCCGATGCTCAGACGATTTATTGGACTTTTAGATAATTCTAAAATTCGTTCTGAAGATAAATCGTCAGGATTGGCTTCGAGCGTAATTTCGGGATTTTCAGAAACTTTATAATTTTTATAAACTTCAGCAATTAAAAAGTTAATTTCGTCATTACTCAAAACAGAAGGTGTTCCTCCACCAAAGTATATAGTTTCTACAACATCATTTTCAAACTCATTTTTACGCATACCAATTTCTTTGGCCAAAGCCAAAACCATATCATCTTTCTTTTTCATCGAAGTCGAAAAATGAAAGTCGCAATAGTGGCAAGCCTGTTTGCAGAATGGGATGTGAATGTAGATTCCTGACATTTTTAATTAGATAATTAGAGAGAGTGTCAATTAGATGATTTATTAGTTGTCTACAGAATTATCAAATTGGCACATTAACTCATTTTTTAACTCGTTCCTCATTTTGTTTTACAAAAGCATCCCATCCGGAATAACTTTTTCCTGCCACAATTTTCCCCGAATTAAAAAAATGACATACTGCAGCCGCCAAACCATCAGTTGAATCGAGATTTTTAGGTAATTCTTTTAAACTTAAAAGCTGTTGGAGCATTTTGGCCACTTGTTCTTTACTGGCATTTCCGTTTCCGGTAATCGCCATTTTTATCTTTTTAGGCTCGTACTCCGTAATTGGAATATCTCTTGAAAGTCCGGCTGCCATGGCAACACCTTGCGCACGACCTAACTTCAGCATTGACTGCACATTTTTACCAAAAAAAGGTGCTTCGATCGCAATTTCGTCAGGATGGTGTGTCTCAATTAATTCGATGGTACGCTCAAAAATGATTTTTAATTTTTGGTAATGGTTGTCATATTTGGACAATTGCAATTCGTTAAGCTGCAAAAACTCCATTTTTTTATTGGTAACTTTAATCAATCCAAAACCCATGATTGTTGTTCCGGGGTCAATACCTAATATGATTCGTTCTTTTGTCATTTTTTATTTCACGAAGATTCAAGAATAAAACTCAAAGATTCACAAAGTTTTTATTTCTGACTATAATAATTTAAATCTTTACGAAACTCTGTGGACCTTCGCATGACTTTGTGTAATAGTTTTTCCTTTACTTTGCACCATGATTTCAATTCCTCACAAAGCTAAACAATTCCTTGTTCTTCTGGTCAAACTTTTGATTGTAGGTGGTGCATTTTATTTTATTTATAATCAATTGGCGAATAATGATAAACTGGACTGGCAAAAATTTATAACGGTTTTTCATAAAAATAAGTCGGTTTTGGGTATTGGCTTTATTTTGCTTTTGAGTGTAATGAATCGGTATTTTGAGATTTTGAAATGGCAGAATTTAGCCCGAGTCATTTATCCAATATCTTTAGGCGAAGCTACGAAACAGGTTTTGGCTGCTTTAACCGCCGGAATTTTTACACCAAACGGAGTTGGAGAATATGCCGGAAAAGCACTTTACTTTCAAAAATCAGAAACGAAAAATGTTGTTTTTCTGAATTTAATCTGCAATGGAATCCAGATGGTTTTAACTGTTGTTTTTGGAACTATTGGTATTTTAATTATCGGGCATTCGAAATGGTTTTTAGGAATAATCGGCATCGCAGTTTTCATTTTTCTGTTTTCTTTCTTCTTAAAAAAGATAAAAATAAAGGGATATTCTATTGAGAAATTAATTGAAAAGATCAATACAATTCCCAAACCAATTCATCAAAAAAATATTGTTTTAGGGATTTTACGTTATCTCGTTTTCTCGCACCAATATTACTTCTTGTTTTTGGCTTTTAATGTTGATTTGCCTTATCTGACATTGATTTCAACAATTGCCGTTGTTTACTTTTTGGCTTCATCATTGCCCACATTTCAGTTTTTAGATTTTGCCGTAAAAGGAAGTGTTGCTATTTATTTCTTCGGAATTTTAGGGGTAAACGAATGGATTGTGGTTTTTATCAGTACACTAATGTGGTTTTTAAATGTAGTTTTACCCGTTATTTTAGGCAGCTATTATGTATTGAATTTTAAACCAAAAACGGCAATAGCATGAGTTTGGTTTTATTCTTAATATTGAATATTTACGTCGTAAGTATTAGCTTGCTTATTTATGGTTTTACCAAAGTAAAAAAATATCAAAAGACGAATTTAACTCAACAAACGAGTTTTACCATTATTGTTCCGTTTCGGAATGAAGCTGAAAATTTACCGAAGCTTTTAGAAAGCTTTTCAAATCTAAATTATCCGACTGATTTATTTGAAGTGATTTTGGTGGATGATAGTTCAATACAGAAATTCCAAATTTTAAATCCCAAATTCCAAGTTTCTATAATGGATAACCTTCGGATTTCTGATTCCCCTAAAAAAGATGCTATTTCTACAGCAATGCAACACGTAAAAACCAATTGGGTTATTACTACTGATGCAGACTGTATTGTGCCTGAAAACTGGCTTTTGACATTCGATAATTATATACAGGAAAAGCAGGTTTCAATGTTAGCTGGTGCTGTTTCATATGCCTGTGAAAGCTCATTTTTAGATTATTTTCAACAATTAGATTTGACAAGTTTGCAAGGTGCTACAATTGGAAGTTTTGGACTTAATAAAGCTTTTATGTGCAACGGAGCTAATTTTGCCTATACAAAATCATTATTCGAAAAAGTAAACGGATTTGAAGGAAACGATAAAATTGCCAGTGGCGACGATGTGTTTTTACTGCAAAAAGCTTTCAATTTATTTCCTGATGAAGTTCATTATTTAAAAGCTAAAGAAGCTATTGTGATTACCAAACCTACAGAAAATTGGAAATCTTTATTTTATCAGAGAGTACGCTGGGCGGCAAAAACAAGTTCGTATCAAAGTAATTTTGGAAAGATTTTAGGATTGATTGTTTTTTTTGTAAACCTGAGTTTTGTAATTGGTTTTGTGTTTTTTCTTTTTGGAATTTGGTCATCCGCGCTTTTGGTTTTGTATGCCGTTTTAAAATTTGCTATAGATTTTGTACTTCTTTATATTACCAATCAATTTTTGACAAAAGCCAGAATAAAACATTTGCTATTAAGCAGTTTATTTTATCCTTTTTTTAGTTCGGCTGTGGCATTGTACAGTTTGTTTGGCTCTTATGAATGGAAAGAACGTCGATTTAAAATATAATTTCTGTTGTATTTTAGTGCCTAGCCCTGATGGAAGCGACATCCTTTTTGTTTTTTCTTTAAAAATAAAAAGATACAGCGGACAGCAGGAAATGGCTCCTGAAAAATTTTCTAATTTATTTTATTTCTTTTTCCTTAAGAATTACAGGTAAAATAAATTGTGTTTTTACCGGAATTCCTCGTTTTATAGCAGGATTTACTCTTGGAAAATCAATTAATCTTGCACGAAGGATACTGTCCATTCTGATGGTATCGTATGTTACTGAATCTTTCGGAAACTGTGGCTCAAATTTTAAAGTTGAGTTAGGAAAAACAGTTACTTTGACTTCTATAGTATCTAATTCGGGATATAAAACGGATAATGTATCTATGTCTAATTTTTCCTGAATAAGCTGTGACATGATTTCGAAAAAACATTGTTGACGTTGCTTTTTATCGCTGATTTTCTCACAATCTGCAACCGATGGGTATTCATCGACTTCTTTCCAGTTAATTGATTTTAACTCTTTTTGAAGTAATTCTTTTTCAGACGGAACCTGCTTGTCAAAATATTGACAAGAATTGAAAAATATAAAAATTAAAAAAAGGAAAAAATGCTTCAAGATCTTGATGTTGAATTGAAATTAGTGTTTAAATGTAAAAATACAATTATTTTTTTTGGGAAGCTTTGTATTGTAAATATTCTTCATAGTTTTCTGACAGCCACTTTTCTTTGTTTTGAGCTGCAACCTCTTTTTGTTCAGGATACAATGCCGCAAGTCTGTCTGAAAATGTGGCGATTTGAACTGTGTAATTATAAAATTCGGTTTTAGTCAAAATAACTTTAGGGTCATTTTTTTTATTAAAAAAATCAAAAAAAAGTGAGTCAAATTCTTTCATAGAGAAATTAGAAACTTTTTTCTTATTACTTTTATAAATGCTGTCTTGTAACAGCTTATCGTCTATAGAAAATTTTCCAGCTTGTGCCTGACTGTCACAAACAGAAAAAATCAAAAAATAAAGCAATATTAATTGGAGAAATTTCATTTTTTTAATTGCTGCAAAAGTTGATACACTCAAAATTACAAAAAAATATTATGGATTTACTATTGATATTACTTGGTTTTATATGCATGATTATTGGAATCTTGGGTAGCTTTTTACCCATTTTACCGGGTTTATCAAGTTGTTGGATTGGATTATTATTACTTTATTTAGCAAAAGCAGTCGAAAACAACTACTGGATTCTGAGTATCACTTTTATAATCATGATTTTCGTCACAATTTTAGACTACATAATTCCGGCTAAAGGAACTAAACGCTTTGGAGGCAGCTCTTATGGCATCTGGGGAACCAACATTGGCTTAATAGTTGGTATTTTGGCTCCAATTCCTCTTGGAGTGATTATTGGCCCTTTTGCAGGAGCTTTTATAGGGGAAATCATATATGATTCAAAAAACCATAAAAGAGCATTAAAAGCAGCAACAGGCTCATTAATTGGTTTTCTAGCCTCAAGTTTTATAAATTTTTTATTATGCGTAATTTATTTAGGTATATTTATTAATATAATCTGGCAAAATAGAGAATTATTGTTTTAGTCCACAATTTACGCTTAAGCTTTTTCTTATTTTTTAAAAAATAAAAATAAAATAAAAAATAAAAAATTATTACTTTATTTTGATAACCAGATACTATAGTTATTGATTATATCAATTTTTGTTAATTAAATTACAAAAGAGATAAAATAAAATTTTTAACTTATTTTTTGGATATGTTAATTTATTTTATATTTTTATCACTATAAATGATAAAATACCACCCTTAATCATTTATTTGAAGCAATTATTAATTAATCCAGTATACAATTATGACCCCAAATCTACAAATTGAACTACGCCGTTTTATCTCTTCCAATGTAATATCCAAACTGAACAAATTTTATTACGAAAATGATGCCTTATTAATTAAGGCTATAGACGTATCGTTAGGAACTGTTTTAATGGGATATTACAACAATTTTGATGAGAAGACATTAAAAGAAATGACTAATTTCGTCCAAAACACTATTTTTTATAAGGAAGTCGATTTTGCTTCTTCCCGAATATTATCTGTGGATGATAATTACAAACTGGAAGGCAATCACCTTTTAGAAAAAATTTTCACAACTAAAAGAGCGAGAATTACCGAAATGATTTCGAATGAAGTTGGCATTAAAAGTGAAACAGCACGTGAGGTTTTAAATTTCTCTGCTTTACTTATTATTTCTTATTTGAAGTATAATACTGAAGTAACTTCAAGTTTAAAATTGCTTTTAGACGAACAGAAAAGAGATGTTTTAAACAGTATTCCTCCAGGGATTAAAATTATTTTAGGCTTCTCATGTTATGAAACTGTAGAAGAAAAAAACAATTCGCGTTTTGCAAGATCTATTTTTAATCTTTTTGGAAATATCTAATTTTTATTAAACTAAAAATTAGATTTTCTCAATTGGTCTTTTTTTTAAAAGTTTCAATAGAACAGGGAATGTAGAAATAATCACAATGATAATAATGATATATTCAATGTGGTGTTTCAAATCAATTCCTTGTTTTAAAAACACGCCGTATAAATAATGACCCGAAAAGATTAGTATAAAAGACCATAAAAAAGAACTCAAAACATTATAGAACATAAATTTCTTTTTATCCATAGAAACTATACCCGCTATAATGGGAGCGAATGTTCTGAAAATTGGTAAAAACCTTGCATAAATGATAGCCTTACCTCCATACTTTTCGAAGAAATCCTTCGATTGTAAGAGGTATTTCTTTTTAAACCAAAATGTATCTTCTTTTTTAAATAAATAATAACCACTTTTGGCACCAAACCAGTATCCTGTCATATTACCAAAAACCCCCATTATAGCAACCAAAAAAGATAGTATAAAGACATTTAGGAAATCATTAGAAATAAAAACCATATTTTCTATCAGTTCCCGACTGTAAATCCCCGCTAGAAAAAGCAGACTGTCACCAGGCAGAAAAAAACCGGCAAACAATCCTGTTTCTGCAAAAACTATAAATAAAACAATAAATAAACCAATTTGAAAGCCACCAATACTTAATGTGATGTAAAATTCAGGGTTTATTAATTGAGTCCAGTCAAAATTATTCATATGGGGCTTGGTTACATTTATAAGTGTGTGAAAGTAACAATAATTTAATTTAACTACAATAAAATACGGTATTTTAAAGATAAATTAACTATTAAAAAAGCCCAGGCTTTTTTTTAAACCTGGGCTCCTTAATTATTGTCTTTCATACTTACAGCAAGTATGCAAATTATCATAATCTTCCTGAGATGCTTTTACTTCTTTTGTATCATGACCTACCTTTGCAACCGCCTTATTCAGATCTGCTGTTGATGACTTTTCCTCATTTAAAATAACTGTAAGCTGGTGTGAGCTAACGTCCCAATTTGCGGTTTTTACACCCGGAACACTAAAAGCCGCTTTTTCGATACGTTTTTTACATTGCTCACAATTTCCGTTAACTTCTGTAGTATATTTTAAATTCTTATTTTTTTTAGTTTGAGCCTGAGCTGAAAATCCTAAAAAAGCCATTAGTGCTATTAAAATTATTTTGTTCATTTTATTAAATATTAGTGTTATTGTAATTGATTTTTGAATTTGATATTGCAATTATTTTATTTTAAATCTTAACCCTGCATAATACATTTGTCCAAAAATGGGAGCATATGCAACAGAAGCATCAAAATTAGGGCCAAATGGATCATCTGAACCTAAAATTGCTTTTTCCTGTTTATAATTACTTATATTCTCTCCTCCTATATACACTTCCAAAACGGGAGAAAAAACTCTGGTGACCTGAACATTCATAACTGCATAAGAAGGTGAAAACTCAGAAAACTGATCTACTGCAGGATTTGATGCCGTGTAAGGTAATTGTTGTTGCCCTGACCAATTAAGTGTATAATCGAATTTCCATTGTTTGTCTCCGTTCAAATTGGTTTCGTATTCAAGATTTCCTAAAAAACGATGTTTTGCCTGCATTGGTCTCTGAAAAGTGCCTCTTAAATAATCCGTTTGAATGTCATAATATTTATATGCTGTTCTTAAATTCAGATTATGAATTAACTCATAATTAAACTCCACCTGCAAACTATTTGCAAATGAATTTCCTTTTAAATTATATAACAAAACTTCCTGAGGACTTTGCATTAAATCGACAATGGCCTGATTTTGAAAATCAGTTCTGTAGATATCAAAACCTGCTTCGGCATTTTTATTGAAAAGTTTAAATTTCTGAGAAAAACTCAAGCCATAATTCCATGCAATTTCAGGATTTAGTCCATAAATTTTTCCGTTATGATCTAAAATGGAAAAAGTTTTTGAGCTCGCAAAAAGCTGTTGATTCTCTGCAAAAATATTAGCCGAACGTTTTCCTCTGCCTGCAGAAAAACGAAGAACGCCATTTTTCCACGGGTTGTATCGCACATGTAAACGAGGTGTTACAAAAAAACCTAATCGGTTATGATTATCGATTCTTCCTCCTAAAATTACACTAAAATTATCTGTATTATCATATGTATATTCAAAAAATGCCCCAACCGAATTATCGATTCTACTGTAATCATTTACATTCACAAATTCCTGATATTGATCGTAAGTAAAATTTAGGCCGGTTGTAAATTTATGCATCGTATTATTGATAATCGAATTGAAAATTAAATTCGAATAAAAACTATTCTGTTTAATATCGTATTGGTTTAAACCAAAATAAGAATTTTGATTATGACTATTAAAAGCATTTTGAAAACCAATACTTTGATATGGCATGTCTGGAAAAACGTAACCAATTTTTGTCGAAACATCAAAACGTTCAGTATTGATTTCTGAGCCCCAATGATTGGTTGTTCCTCGATTTGTATGTTTATCGAAATCAACTTCTCCGGTCTGCTTTTGATCATTCATATATCTGAAATTGATAAAACTAACCAAACCTTTTTCCGCATTATAATATTGATATCTGTTTAAAACATTAATTTGTTTCCCTAACGGATTATCCAAAAATCCGTCATCGTTCATATCATTTTTTGCCACACGAGTATTTCCGTGCAGAAACAGACTTGTTGCCCATTTATCAGATAATTTTTTATTGAAATGTGTATTCAATTCAAAACGGGAATCGGTAGAACCATAAGCATTCAGAAAAAACGGAATGTCGCTTAAAGGTTTTAAAAGTTCTGTATTTATTTGTCCCGAAATACTTTCGTAACCATTGATAACACTTCCGGCTCCCTTTGTAATCTGAACACTTTCTATCCAGGTTCCAGGTGTAAATGACAAACCATAAGCCTGAGAAGCCCCACGTACGGAAGGAATATTTTCCTCAGTAATCATTAGATATGGGCTAGTTAAACCCAACATTTTTATCTGTTTTGTCCCTGTTAAAGCATCAGAAAAATTGACATCTATTGACGGATTGGTTTCAAAGCTTTCTGCAAGGTTACAACAGGCTGCTTTTAGCAATTCCTTGCTTGTAATTACAGTAGTATTGGCAGTAAGCGTATAGGATTTTTTAAGTCCTTTTTTCTTTTTTGTAATTTTCACTTCCTCCAGATCTTCTTGCGAAAACACAGAAACAGAAAGTAAAAACATCACAAAAAGCATGATATTTTTTTGCATAAAAAATGATTTTAATTATTTAGATAATTCTGTTTTTTCGTTTAACATTAAAAAACAAAAAACAGTAAAGCACAAGTCGTAACTGACTTGATTCTAAACATTAAAATCAGGCGTAAAAAATATATTGCTGGTGTAGTTGATATAAAGGAGGTGCATTCGCATCAGCATAATACGAAAGGATTTGATTGCTTTTGAAATTTGGAATTGATAAAAAAGCAATGGGTTGAAGTTCCTGAATTATTGCCGGAAAAGCAATCTGAAAAAAGAAAATCTTAAGAGTAGCATCATCTGATTTTTTTTCAAAATGAACTACTTTGTCTTTACAACAAGAAGATTTTTTTTCTTTGGCTTCGCAGCATTTTCTTTCAGGAGATACTGAAAAAGAGGCATTTAATGAAACAGAAGCTATTTTTCCTCCGCAATAATGCACATCAAAAGCAAACCCAATGTTGGAAACCAACAATAGGAACGCTAAAAATAATCCTGTGCATTTCTTTAAATTCATACTGCAAAAGTATTTAAAAAGTTTTTACAAAATCTAATAAAATGTTATTTTTTGAGATTTTGCCCCTGATAATAAAATGCCGGTATAAACAGCAACACTAATATGGGCTGAATGATAAATCTTCTCACGTAAAAAAGCAGCCAATTTGACTCAGGAAAATAATTTAGAATTATAAAAAACATTACAAACAACATCACTAGAAAAAAAACATATATAAAAGTAGTGAATTTTAAAATCCCAGGAACCCGAAACAAATTGTAAATAAGTATTAGTGATAAAATAGTATTTAACAAATAACGAAAAAAAAGTCCGAAAAAAAGCTTTAAAACATCAAATTCAGGAATTGGCAAATTCTTAAAATCTGACTCAAAATAATCTAAAAAAGGATCATAAAACAATTGGTTCTCAAACGCCCTTACCAATCCCAAACACAGCACAACTACTATTGTGATAAGAATTTTAACTTTATGTTCAAATATTTTATTTAGCATATTTTGAAAATCTATTAATCCAAAATATCCATAATATAAAAACCAATCCGTAAATTATTAAAGGAAACAGGACTCCATGTAAAATGTGTGCTTTTTCTGGAAAACGGTATAATAAAACGGTTAATAATGCAATTCGAATTACATTTAAAATATAAATAAAAAGACTCCCTAACAAAATATAAGAAATGGTAGTTTTAAATTTACCGGAAAAAGCAATTACAAAAGAAATAAATAGAATAATAACACTTATCGCATTACAGCCTTCTACAATTCGAACTGTAAATTTTTCATTATACCAGACTTCTAAATAAGGATTCAACTGATTTTTCTGAATTCTAATGTCACAGTTAAACAACTGTATTACCTGTTCAACATTTCGACCCACAATATTTGTAACTCCATCTACATCGTTCGTTTCAAAACTATTTAAATAAAGTTTATAAAGTAAAGTCAGTACAATGTAAGCGAAAAAAAAAGTCACTATAAAAAGTAGAAAGGGCTTAAATTGTATTAAATATTTTTTCAAAAGATTTTTTTTCAAATTTATATCTTTTTGAGTTCAGCATTAAATACTTTTGTATAAAATTTTAAATTATGATATTTCAGGAATTACAACCCAAGATAAGTAGTATTGTAGCTGATACAAATACCGTAAGAGATGAAAAATTATTGGCAATCTGTCAATTATTAAATACAAATGTAGAATATTATAACTGGGTTGGTTTTTATTTTGCCAATCATGAAAATAAAACTTTGCATTTAGGCCCTTATGTAGGTGCTGAAACTGACCACACCGTAATTCCTTTCGGAAAAGGAATCTGCGGACAAGTTGCTGAAAGCAATGCAAATTTTGTAGTGCCGGATGTTGCAGCTCAGGACAATTATATTGCCTGCAGTTTTACAGTAAAATCAGAAATCGTAGTTCCATTATTTGTTAATGGTGTAAACATTGGTCAAATTGATATTGATAGTCACGTGATTGATCCGTTTACAGAAGCTGATGAGCGTTTTTTAGAATTTGTAAATCAGGAGGTTGCTAAATTATTCTAGAAATCCTATTTTTATATAAAAATAGATCTGAATGAAAAAAAATATGTCCCTAATATTTCTCCTTCTAATTTCAGGAAATCTATTTGCACAAATTAGCATGGTCTCGAAAAAGTTTTTTCTTGATTCTTTGAATCGTGAAGCAACTCCAGAAAATTATAGTTATACGCGGGTAATCACAAACTATTCTCAAAAAAGTGTTAGATATGTCGTTACCGATTTTTATAAAAACGGAAGAAAGAAAATGACAGGTACAACCTTAGACAGAGACGTCTTGAAAAAAGACGGCGAGTTTATTTATTATTACAAGAATGGTTCAAAAGAATCGGTTATAAATTATTCAGAAGATCATAAATCAGGAAAGGAAGTCAATTGGTACGAAAACCAAAGTAAAAAATCTGACAAACAGCATTTTTGGGATCCTAAAACTAAAAAATCTCAAACCTTAATTCTTAATTTTTGGGATGAAAATAAAAATCAGACTGTAATTGACGGAAATGGAGAATACGAAGACAAGAATGAATCCGTAACAGAAAAAGGAGCCATTAAAAATGGTTTAAAGCAAGGTGTCTGGCAGGGAAATGATAACGTACTAAAAATTACATTTACCAATAATTATGATCAGGGAATTCTGGTTTCAGGAATAAGGATAGACGAAAACAATGTAAAGACTTCTTATTCTTCATTGAATGAAAAACAAACTGGTAAAAGATTGGAAAAGAAAAAGTAATTTTCGTTTAATATAAATTCCTGAAAAAATACTTTCAAATAGCAATATTTAAAAACGAAACAAACTGAAAATCAACAAATAAAAGCTTTTTAGCGCCATAAATTCACTAATCATTAAAATTTTCAATTTATAAATTTATTTTCTCAAAAAAAAGTTCTATTTTTGCACCCGTCTTACAAAAGCTGTATGACATACATAAAAATCATTAAATAATATTGGAATGTATTTAACTAAAGAAAAGAAAGAAGAGATTTTCGCACAACACGGTGGTGCAACAAACACTGGAAGCGCAGAAGGTCAGATTGCATTGTTCACTTACAGAATTTCACACTTAACTGAACACTTGAAAAAAAATCGTCACGATTACAACACTGAGCGTTCACTTGTACTATTAGTAGGTAAAAGAAGATCTTTGTTGGATTACTTGAAAAAGAAAGAGATCAACAGATATCGTGAGATTATCAAAGTATTGAATATCAGAAAATAATCAATATAGTAAAGAGGTGCGAGAGTGCCTCTTTTTTTATTTAAATTTTAAAAATCTGAGTTTAGATTTTTAATTTTACAAACGAATTAATATTGATTTTTGAAATTGATATTAACATTAAAAAAAGTTTGGTTTTTCATTGGGTTTTAGAAACAACAACTACACACAACAACTACAACACAACTAAAACCCATTGTATAACCAATAAGGAAAAATTATGATTCCACAATTATTTGTAGAAAGTATCGATTTAGGTGATGGCAGAAGCATCACAATCGAGACAGGACGTTTAGCTAAGCAAGCTGACGGTTCGGTAGTAGTTAGAATGGGCGACACAATGATACTTGCAACAGCAGTTTCAGCCCGCACATCTAACCCAGGCGTTGATTTTTTACCATTAACGGTAGATTACCGCGAAAAATTTGCAGCCGCAGGTCGTTTCCCGGGAGGCTTTTTCAAGAGAGAAGCTCGTCCAAGCGACAGTGAAGTATTAACAATGAGATTAGTTGACCGTGTTTTGCGTCCGCTTTTCCCAGATGATTACCATGCTGAAACGCAAGTTATGATTCAGTTAATGTCTCATGACGAAGAAGTAATGCCAGATGCTTTAGCTGGTTTAGCTGCCTCTGCAGCATTAGCAGTTTCAGACATCCCCTTTTATAACCTAATTTCTGAAGTTCGTGTTGCGCGTATTGACGGAAAATTTGTTATCAATCCAACAAGAGCAGACTTAGAAAAATCTGATATCGATATGATGATTGGAGCCTCTATGGATTCTGTTGCGATGGTAGAAGGTGAGATGAAAGAAATTTCAGAAGCTGAAATGGTGGAAGCTATTAAATTTGCTCACGAAGCTATTAAAGTTCAGATTCAAGCACAATTGCGTCTCCAGGCTGCTTTTGGTAAAAAAGAAATTCGTACTTACGAAGGTGAGAAAGAAAACGAAGATATCTACAAAAAAGTAAAAGCTGCAGCTTACGATAAAATTTATGCTATTGCAAAAGTTGGTTCGGCTAAACACGAAAGAACTGCTGCATTTGCTGAAGTAAAAGAAGAAATAAAAGCTTTATTTACAGAAGAAGAATTGGCTGCTGATGGAGATTTAGTTTCTAAATATTTTTACAAAACAAACAAAGAAGCTGTTCGTAACGTAGTATTAGAATTAGGTGTTCGTTTAGATGGTAGAAAAACAACAGACATCAGACCAATCTGGTGTGAAATTGATTATTTACCAAGAGTTCACGGTTCTGCATTGTTTACTCGTGGAGAAACCCAGGCATTGGCTACTGTAACTTTAGGAACTTCTAGAGAAGCTAACCAAATAGATTCACCATCTGAACAAGGTGAAGAAAAATTCTATTTACACTATAACTTCCCTCCTTTTTCAACTGGTGAAGCAAAACCTCTAAGAGGAACTTCAAGAAGAGAAGTTGGTCACGGTAACTTGGCTCAAAGAGCTTTGAAAAACATGATTCCTGTTGACTGTCCTTACACAATTCGTATTGTATCTGAAGTTTTAGAATCTAATGGTTCTTCTTCTATGGCAACAGTTTGTGCCGGAACAATGGCTTTGATGGATGCTGGTGTTCAAATGGTAAAACCAGTTTCTGGAATTGCTATGGGATTAATTACTGACGGTGAGAAATTTGCCGTATTGTCTGATATCTTAGGTGATGAAGATCACTTAGGAGACATGGATTTTAAAGTAACCGGTACTGCTGACGGTATTACAGCTTGTCAAATGGATATTAAAATTGATGGTTTACGCTATGATATTATGGAGCAAGCTTTAGGGCAAGCCCGTGAAGGACGTTTACACATTTTAGGGAAATTGACTGAAACTATCGCAGCTCCAAGAGAAGATGTAAAAGCACATTCTCCAAAAATCATCACCAGAACTATTCCTGGAAACTTTATTGGAGCATTAATTGGGCCTGGTGGAAAAGTGATTCAGGAATTACAAAAAGCTACAGGAACAACTATTGTGATCAACGAAGTTGATGAACAAGGTGTTATCGAAATCTTAGGTACTGATCCTGCTGGAATTGAAGCAGTATTAGCTAAAATTAAGTCAATCACTTTCAAACCTCAAATGGGAGAAGCTTATGAAGTGAAAGTAATTAAAATGTTAGATTTTGGAGCTGTAGTTGAATATACTGCTGCACCAGGAAACGAAGTTTTATTACACGTTTCTGAGTTAGCCTGGGAACGCACTGAAAACGTTACTGATGTTGTAAACATGGGTGATGTGTTTGAAGTGAAGTATTTAGGGCTTGATCCTAAAACGAAAAAAGAAAAAGTGTCAAGAAAAGCGCTTTTACAAAGACCTCCGCGTGAGGAGAAAAAAGAGTAATCAGATCTTAGTTTACTAAAGGTTTATTCATAGAAAACCCCCAATTCAAATATTTGAATTGGGGGTTTTTGTTTTATTTAAATAGAATTTTTATTACATTTTAACAGTCTTAAGTTATTTTTGTAACATTTTTTCAATACTTTTGAAACATGCCAAATTAAAACCATAAAAACATCAATTCCTTTGAAAAATCGTCAAAAAAAAACTATAAATCTATTGATTTTTAGCATCTTCTTGAATGTTTCTTATTTGTATTGCCAAACTAATGAAAATTCTTCATTATACAATTATTTTGATAATGCTGTAGGAAAAGACAATCTCAATATTAATAATGGAGTTGTGCATAGCGAGCCTTTTCGTCCAATGCCAAAAAATAACAGATATTATATTGACGAATTTAATATTGGTGATTTAAGTTTTGAAGATGAAATTTATGCGAATGTTAACATAAAATATGATGTTTATGATGACCAGGTTATTTACAAACAAAATGGCGAAACAAGCAACCTGCCTATAACTCTTATAAAAGACAAGGTTGATTTTTTTATCTTTAAGAATAAAAAATTTATCCATTTAAAATCTGAGTCCATTAAATTCCCTAAACTCGTTAATGGCATTTATGAAGAGAATTTTACAGACACTGATATTTCTTTTTATACAAAACACAGAAAAGAAAAAATTAAAATATTTCAGGCTGATGGGGTTTATTACAATTTCATCTATTATACTGACTTTATTATAAAATACAACGGCTTATTTTATAAAATTCAATCTGTAAAAGATATAAGAGCAATCTTCCCATCATATAAAAAGGAAATTAATAATTTTTATAAAACAAACAGGAAGTTAGAAAATTCAGATAAAAAACAATTCATGGAAAATATAGCAAAACAAATCAATGGTCTTTTAAGAAAAAGTTCTAATTAAATGAAAAAAATTACTCTCTTATTATTTTTATTTGCCCTTCATCACATTACATATTCTCAAGTTATTAGTGACAAAGTTTCTGTTGAATTTAAAAATGCTAATCTTCGAACTGTTATACAAAACATAGAAGAAACTTCATATTTTAAGTTTTATTTTGATGAAAGATGGCTGGAATCGGATAGCATAGCCATAACAAAACAATTTAAAGAAGTGCGAATAGCGGAAGTCCTTGATGAAGTTTTACAAAATACCAGTTTTAATTTTTACATCTCTGAAAACAAAATCATATTAACTAACAATAGCATAATTTATAATCAGCTACCGGATGATTATTTTGGGATTCCTTTAGAGAAAGACGAAAATGGAATTGCAATAGCCCCCATTTTTTATCAACAATTTGATTCATTGAAAAGAGAGAATACACGAAATCCTAATAAAAATATTCGGGATATCGTACTTATTGGTAAAGAGGCAAAAAATCAAAAGAAGAAAACTTACATACTTTCCGGTTACATAAGAGGTGGTAAAAACAGGGAAGGACTTTCCAATATAATAGTAAAAATTCCAAAAACTGAATTTACAACCATTACAGATAAAAACGGCTACTATAAATTACAAGTTCCTCCCGGAATAAGTATAGTTGAAACAGAGACTTTTTCATATGATAAGGTAAGCAAAAAAATTATGGTTTACAATGATGGTACGCTTAACTTCTCTTTAATAGACAATATGAACCAACTTGATGAAGTTTTAGTAAAAACAAATAAAAACAAAAATGCAAAAGCTGCAATAACAGGGGTTACCACTATTGACTCTGAAGGAATTAAAAACGTACCCCTGGTTTTGGGAGAACGAGATATCTTAAAAGTAGCCTTAACTTTACCTGGAATAAAAACAGCAGGAGAAGGTTCATCTGGTTATAATGTAAGAGGAGGCAAAGAGGATCAAAATTTATTTTTATTAGATCATGCCGTTTTATATAATCCATCTCACTTTTTTGGTTTTTTTACTGCATTAAATCCTTACACGACAAAAAAAGTTGACATCTACAAAGGAAGTATTCCTGCTGAATTTGGCGGAAGATTGTCATCTGTTTTTGATATTTCTTCAAAAACCGGAAATTTTGACAAGTTTGAAGGTGAAGGCGGAATAGGCCCTGCAACAAGCAATTTGATGCTTTCGACACCTGTTATTAAAGGAAAATCAAGTCTGGTTGTGGGAGGAAGAGCAAGTTACTCAGACTGGATTTTAAAAAGCTTAGATGATGAAAAATTAAAAAACAGCCAGGCTTCATTTTATGATATTATTTTAAAATACAATCACAAAATAAACACCAATAATGACATTGAATCAACATTATATTATAGTCATGACAAGTTTAGCGTTTCATCAGATTCATTGTACAAGTACAGTAACAGACTAGCAACATTAAAATGGAATCATACCTTTAATGAAAAAAACAAAGGATCACTAATTTTAACCAATAGTGAGTATAAATTTAATATTGATTATCAATCGCCTGGGATAAATTCATTTGATTTTGGTTATAAAATAAACGAAACTCAATTGGCTGCAAAAATGACTTATACCTATAATGAAAAACATAAATTTAGTTATGGCATCTCAAGCAAATTGTACGGTGTTGATCCCGGATATTTAAACCCTAAAAATCCCCAATCTTCTCTGGTTCCTGTTGATGTAGAAACAGAAAAAGGATTAGAATCTGCTCTTTATGTTGGTGATAATTTTAAAATAAGCGATAAATTCTTACTTGACTTTGGCTTACGCTATTCTTCATTTGCTGCATTAGGAAAATCTACTCAAAGAATTTATGAACAAAATCTCCCTATAAGCGATGCTACAGTTATTGAAACAAAAACCTATGCAAATAATGAAATAATTAAAAAATATGGAGGATTTGAACCCCGAATTGCAGCGCGATATTATTTAACAAATGATTTCTCTGTTCGTGCTAGTTATGACAAAACCTATCAATACATTCATTTATTATCAAATAATACAACACAATCCCCAACAGATATTTGGAAACTTTCAGATTTAAATGTTAAACCAGAAAGCGCGCAACAATTTTCTTTAGGCTTTTATAAAAATTTAAATAATGATGAACTTGAACTTAATTTAGAAGGATATTACAAAAACTCTAAAAATATTTTAGATTATAAGGTTGGTGCTGACTTATTACTGAACGAAAACATTGAAACTGAACTTTTGCAAGGAGAAGGAAAAGCTTACGGAATAGAAGTATTATTAAAAAAACAAGAAGGCAGACTTAATGGCTGGCTAGGTTACACATATTCGAGATCATTAATAAAATTAAACAGTCAGTTTAATGAAGAAAAAGTGAATGATGGAAAGTATTTTTCTTCAAATTTTGATAAACCTCACGATTTTAGTGCAGTATTAAACTACAGATTTACTAAACGTTATAGCTTTTCAAGTAATTTCATCTATCAAACAGGACGCCCTATAACCTATCCTATTGGAACTTACGACTATGGAAATGCTCAATATACAGTCTATAGTGATCGTAATAAATTCAGGATTCCTGACTATTACAGATTAGATATCGGCATTAATATTGAAGGAAATCATAAAATAAAAAAGTTAGCACATAGTTTTTGGAACATTTCTGTCTATAATGTTTTGGGAAGAAATAATCCATATTCTGTATTTTTTGTAACAGATGAAGGACAAATCAAAGCCTATAAGACTTCCATATTTGCTATTCCGATTCCTAGTATTACCTATAATTTCAAGTTTTAAAATCATGAAATATTTTAATAAAATATCACTTTTTCTTCTTCTGTCAATTACCTTAACAAGCTGTACTGAACAGTATGTTTTTCAAAATACTGATTTTGAAAGCGCTCTTGTTGTAGAAGGAACTATTACAAACGAAGTTAAAAATCAGATTATAAGGGTTTCTCAGGTTTATCAACTTGATGAAACCGGTCCGAAATATGAAAAGGGTGCAAATGTTTTTATCACAGATGATCAGGGAAATGAATATCAGTTTGAAGAAAAAGATACTGTTTATGCTTCTTTGACTCAGTTTAGAGCCGAACCAGGAAGAAAATACAAATTAAATATTAAAACCCAGGCGGGCAAAAATTATACTTCTGACGAACAAACTTTAACTACAGAAACCAAAATTGACAATATAACAGCTACTGTAGAAAGGGTTGGTTCCGAAACTGGAGTACAAATAAATGTAAATAGTTTTGACCCAACAAATTCTTCAAAATATTATCGATACGAATATGCCGAAACCTACAAAATTGTAGCCCCAGTTTGGTCACCATTAGAAACTACTATACAAATAAGCCCTGCAATTCCGCCGGATCTTGAAAATGATTTCCCAGGAGCTCCCGCATCAGAATACATTTTAATATCTCAACGAAAAAAGGAAACAGAAACCTGCTTTTCGACTAAAAAATCAGAAGATATTCTTCTAAATAGTACAAATGATCAAAGCGACGACAGAGTACACTTTCCTATACGTTTTATAAGTGATCAAAACTATATCATATCGCACCGCTACAGTATTTTTGTAAAACAGTATGTACAGAATTTAGCTGCCTATACGTACTACAAAACCTTAAAAGATTTATCAACATCAGGAAGTGTCCTTTCTCCAAAACAGCCTGGCTTCTTTTATGGAAATATAAAGTCAGTAGAAAATCCTAACGAAAAAGTTATTGGTTATTTTGAAGTTTCTGCAGTTTCATCTGAAAGAATATTTTTCAATTATGCAGACTTATTTCCCAACAAGCCACTTCCTCCTTACTATGAAAGTGATTGTGAAATTAAAGATTATCTTGATTGCCCTGGCGATTTCCCTTGTAAACAAGCCATTTTACGCTCTTTAATCCGCACTAAATCAAGTACATTTGTATCCTTCAGCGAGCCATGGACTTATTTTATGGTAAAAGCTGCTTGTGGAGATTGCACTACATTTTCATCGAATATTATTCCTCCTTTCTGGATTGATTAATCTTTTAAAATTTATGAGAACATTTTCTACATACAATAAAACAAATATTTTGCATAAAATCAAACCAATTTTACTTTTGACATTTTTGTTAATGGTAACTTTTTTTGCTTCTGCTCAAAATAGCATTCCTCAAAACAAAAGTTTAAACGTCTCAATGCAGGAAACGATTTTTGTGAATACCAATACAACAACGTTTCTAACAGGTGAAACTTTGTTTTATAAATTGTATTCCCTAAATACAATAAATAACACTCCAAGTCTGATTAGCAAAATTGCTTATATCGAGTTGGTTGATAACAATAAGAATTCCTTTCAAAAAAATAAAGTGTATTTGGAAAAAGGAATTGGCACGGGAGAACACTTCATTCCAACTACCTTAAAAACAGGAAACTATAAAGTAATTGCTTATACAAAATGGATGCTTAACAATCCTAAATCCCAAACGCATGAAATAGATATTTTTATTATTAATCCATTTCAAATTCAGGAACCGAATGAAAATATAACTTTTGATACTACTTCAAAGAGTGCTATTTCAACTGTTCAAAGTTCAACATCTTCAAATTTAAGCAACGAAAAAAGAGTAGATTTTGAATTTGACAAAGAAAGCTATTATACCAGAGATAAAGCTAATATAAAATTAAAATCACTAACAGAAACAGTAGAAAAAGGCAATTACTCTCTCTCAATTCGAAAAATTGACCAGATTCCTACTTTAAAACAATTAAGCCCACTGGAATTTGTAAAAAAAACAACTGACAATTACACAAATTACAATACATCTTTTTTTACTTACATACCTGAATTAAGATCAGAATTAATTACCGGTATAATCGTATCTAAAAACGATCTTCCTGTAAATGAAAAGTCTCTTTCGCTTTCTTTACCGGGAAAAGAATTTGTTTTAAAAATAGTTAAAACAAATGCTCAGGGAAAATTTGCTTTTTTATTGGACAAATTTCCAAATTTTTCCAATGCAATAGTTCAGGTTTTGGATGATAAAAGTAACGATTATACAATTATTTTCGATCCGTTTCCGAAATTTGACACTTCTGGGTTACAATTTACATCAAAACTTAATTTAACACCAGATCTAAAAAAAGATATTGAAGAAAGGTCAACTGCAAGTCAAATCCAAAATGCCTATTATCAAATTAAAAAGGATAGTCTAGCAACCGAGGCTGTAATAAATCCATTTTTCAACACTATAGAAAAGACATATGTACTTGATGATTATACACGTTTCCCAACCTTAAAAGAAAGTATAGTAGAAGTTATTATAGAACTTTATTATCGTAAGGAAAACGGTAAATTCAAATTACGTGTGCGAAATGATCATAAAGATTTAGAAATATATGGTCCGCCCTTGGTTCTTGTTGACGGGTTATTAATACAGGATCCAAGTGATTTATTTGACTATAACATGGGAAATGTTGACAAAGTAAGCCTTATCAATGAGCCATATGTTTATGGCCCAAATCTGTATGGAGGAATGATTAGTTTTGAAACCAAAAACAGTGATTTTGCTACTACATATGCCAAAAAATATTTGAAAACAATTGAAATTCAACGACCAAATTCGAAAAAAGTATATTATAATCCTGATTATTCAGCCGGAAATAATTTGAAAAGAATTCCCGACTACAGATATCAATTATTATGGGAACCAAATCTCATTTTAGATAAAAAAGAAGACACTTTATCTTTTTACACATCAGATATTAAAGGCGATTTTGAAGTCATTTTAGAAGGTTTTACAGAAAACGGACAACCGGTTTATGTTTCTAAAACGATTAGCGTTAAATAGCACTTTATATTTAAGTATTCATTATTTCAACACTCTATTTTTTTATTTTTTTAATTAATTTACAGCCTTTAAAAGTCTATTAATCACAAGTAATTCAAATATATACATAATATTTACTCATTAAAAATGAAGCCAGAGAAAAATTAAAAATCTTTTTTGTAACTTTTTGAAACCTTCTTACGTATAATCATTTGTACACTTTAAAAAATAGGGAGACAACAACATGAGACAACTTAAAATCACCAAGCAGGTAACCAATCGTGAAACTGCATCGTTAGACAAATATCTACAAGAAATTGGAAAAGTTGACCTAATTACCGCTGATGAAGAGGTAGAATTAGCACAAAGAATAAAGGCCGGTGATCAAAGAGCATTAGAAAAACTAACAAAAGCCAATCTACGTTTCGTAGTATCTGTGGCCAAACAATATCAAAATCAAGGATTAACACTTCCTGATTTAATTAACGAAGGAAACTTAGGTTTAATCAAAGCAGCTCAACGTTTTGATGAAACCCGTGGTTTCAAATTTATCTCTTACGCAGTTTGGTGGATTCGTCAATCGATCCTTCAGGCTTTGGCAGAACAATCACGTATCGTTCGTTTACCATTAAACAAAATTGGTTCTATCAATAAAATCAACAAAATGTATGCGTTATTAGAGCAATCTAACGAGCGTCCGCCTTCTGCTGAAGAAATTGCAAAAGAACTTGACATGACTGTAAATGACGTAAAAGAGTCTATGAAAAACTCTGGTCGTCACTTATCAATGGATGCACCTCTTGTTGAAGGTGAAGATTCAAACCTTTATGACGTTTTACGTTCTGGAGAATCTCCAAACCCGGACAGAGAGTTAATTCACGAATCATTACGTACTGAAATTGAGCGTTCATTAGAAACATTAACCCCAAGAGAGGCTGATGTGGTTCGTTTGTATTTTGGCCTTGGCGATCAACATCCAATGACTTTAGAAGAAATTGGAGAAACTTTTGACTTAACTCGCGAGCGTGTTCGTCAGATTAAAGAAAAAGCAATCCGTAGATTAAAACACACTTCAAGAAGTAAAATCTTAAAAACATATTTAGGCTAATGTCTAAAAGTTAGAAAGTTAATAAAAGTCCAAAATCTGTTTCGACTTTTAGACATTAGACTTTCGACTATATAGTAAACAACAGTTTGATTGACTGTTCGTTTTTTGATTGATGATTGAAACTCCGGCTGATTACCGGAGTTTTTTATTTTTTATAATTACCTTTGCAAAAAAAACACAACACACAACTACACAATGAAGAACACACTTATTGCTCCTTCTATTCTTGCAGCTGATTTTGCCAATTTACAACGTGATATCGAAATGATCAATAACAGCGAAGCTGATTGGCTTCATATTGATATTATGGATGGTGTTTTTGTTCCAAATATTTCCTTTGGAATGCCCGTTTTAGAGGCAATTTCAAAACATGCAAAAAAGTATATTGATGTACATTTAATGATTGTTGATCCGGATCGCTACATTCATACATTTGCTGATTTAGGTGTCAATGGTTTAACTGTACACTACGAAGCTTGTACACATTTGCACAGAACTTTACAAGCTATTAAAGCTGAAGGAATGAAAGCAGGAGTTGCTATTAATCCTCATACAAATATTGATTTATTAGAAGATGTAATTAATGACATTGACCTAGTTTGCATCATGAGTGTAAATCCAGGATTTGGTGGACAGTCATTTATAGAAAATACTTATGACAAAGTTAAAAAACTAAAAGCTTTAATTACACGCAAAAATGCTTCGACACTTATTGAAATTGATGGTGGTGTAACGAATAAAAATGCAAAGCAATTAGTAGAAGCGGGTGCTGATGTTTTAGTCGCAGGAAGTTTTGTTTTTAAAGCAGGAAATCCAACAACAACTATTGCCGACTTAAAAATCCTTACTGCTTTTTAAGTTTTTTAAATTAGGAAAGAAATCAATTCCAGTCATTTTTTCTAAAGTTTCAACAGGAACAACAAACTCATAAATTCCTTTTTGACTTTTTTCATTTGGAATTAAAAAAGCAATTGCTTTGTGATCTTTTCCTGATTTAGCCAAAATAATTTTATAAAAATATTTTGGAACAGAAACTTTTTCTGTTCCAATTTTTTTATCAGAATCTTTTAAAATCCCTCCAGTTACTACATAAATATCGTTATACTTCACCGCCCAATAACGCACTTTATTTTCTAAACGATTCCAGATTCCACTATTAAAATCATGATTTTGAGGAGAAATGTTTGAAGTATAAAACGTATCATCATATGCTTTTTTATCAAACTCCATATCACCTGCCGGACAGAGGTGTCCTTTGTCATACCCGGATTTCTTATAATTTCTCCAATCTGCCGAACCAGTTCCTACCATTGGATCTTCGATAAAATAAGGCCTTTTGAAATCATTGTTTTTCAAATACTTTTTTTTTAATTCATAAGCTACCCATTCTGCCTGTTCAAATTTTTCATTATATGATAATGTATAATAATCATGTTTTACAATTTGCCTGGTTGTAGAAGTAGGTAAATATGCAATTGAATAAACTGATTGGGAAACATTTTGCGATTGGTTTACAAAAGTATTTTGAGCAAGCAGTATTTCTTTTTTTTCGTTTTTACAAGAAACAATAAATAATGTGATTATAAATAAAACGAATACCTTTTTCATATATGAGATTATATTTTTTTCAAAAGAAAAGCTCCATAAATTTAGTAATATGGAGCTTTTCTTTTTATCTAAGTTCAATTTCAAAAATTAAGATTTAACCAGTTTGTCTTTTTTAATTTTAGAAGAATTAGTTTGTTTGTTAATACTGCCTTTAGGCTGCAAATCATCTAATACATTCAAAGCCTCTTCTACATATATATCTTTGGCAAGGGCTTGATGCCAGGCTTCTCTTTTTTCTTTTAAAGAAGCATCATTAGCAATTTCAAGATTTTCATAAGGCAATGATTTAAAAATCAAATTGTTTTTATAATCAGCGATTGGTTTATACTTCTTTCCTTCACTTTCTACTTGCTCTTGTGTTGCTTTGAAACTTTTAATATTCAGACTGTACGTATTTTCTTTGTTTTTAACATCAATCCATTTAGCATTATCCTCTATTAATTTAAACTGAGGATTTTGAGCAATTCTAAATTTACTATTTGATATCGCCTGATTAAAATTTTCATTGGAATTCCATGTGCTATAACTTGCCGGATCTATTTTATCCCAAGGCATTGCATTATCCATATCACGCTCACCCATTTTTAAATAAGCGTAACGATCTGGCATTACAACATCACTTTTAACTCCCTCTAACTGTGTAGAACCTCCATTAATTCTATAGAATTTTTGAGCAGTTGCTTTCAAAGCTCCAAAATCCCCAAATTCAGTGTTACGAACAAACTGATTTAAATCGATAACTGTTTGCACCGTACCTTTGCCATAAGTTTGTTTACTACCAATAATAACACCACGTTTATAATCCTGAATTGCTGCAGCAAGAATTTCTGAAGCTGAAGCTGAAAAACTATTAACCATTATTACCAACGGACCATCCCATTCAATTTTTTTATCTTTGTCATATAAAACCTCTTTCTTTTTTCCAGCCGATTTTACCTGAACAATTGGTCCTTCTTCAATAAATAAACCGGCAATATCAACTACAGTGGAAAGCGATCCACCACCGTCATCTCGTACATCAAGTACGATTCCGCTAATATCTTCTTTTTTAAGTCTTGCTACTTCTAAAGCAATATCTTTACCTGCATCTCGACCATCTTTGTTTTCAAAATCAATGTAAAACTTAGGCAAATAAATTACACCATACTTCAATCCATTTCTTTCAACAATACTTGATTTAGCATATGTTTCTTCAATTTCAACTACATCTCTAATAATCGAAATTATCTTAATTGTTCCGTCGACTTTTTTTACTGTAAGTTTTACTTCTGTTCCTTTATGGCCTTTAATTTTTTTCACCACATCATCAAGACGCATACCCACAACATCTACTGGCTCATCGTTCCCTTGTGCTACTTTCAGAATTAAATCACCTGCTTCCAGTTCTTTTCCTTTCCACGCCGGACCTCCTGAAATCAATTCGTCAATTTGCGTAAAATCGTTTTTCTTAGTCAAACGAGCTCCAATTCCTTCTAATTTCCCACTAATATTGACATCAAAACGATCTTTTTCTTCTGGAGCAAAATAACTTGTATGGGGATCAAAACGAGTCATAATTGAATTAACATACACAGAAAACCAATCTTGCTTGTCCAAATCTTTTATTAAACTAAAATTATCATCTAGTGATTTAAGAGAACTTTCGCGCGTTTCTTTTTCTAGGGTTTCAAAAGATTTTATTTTATAAGTAGGATCCGTTTTCTTTTTATCTTCCTCTAATTTTTGTTTTGTTACCAAAGATGACAAGGTAGACAGTTTAATTTGCTTTCTCCATCTTTCATTTATTTCTGCACCATTTTTTGCATACGGAATTTTCTCATAATCTGCATTAAAAGTTTCATCAACATCATAATTAAATGGTTGTGCTAAAATAACTTTATATCTTTTTTTGCTTTCTTCCATACGTTTCATTAATCTGGTATAGGTAAGATTAAAAAACGTCAAATCTTTATTAAGGAACTGCTCATCCAGCATTAATTCATATTGCTTAAACTCATCAATATCAGATTGCAGAAAAAAGCGTTTCGAAGGATCAAGTGCTTCAATATAATCTTTGAAAATCCCTTTTGAAAATGCATCGTCAATTGGAGGCGGACTATAGTGTCCTTTTTCTATAACAAAAGCCAACAACTCTAAAAGCATTTTGTCTTTATTTGGATCCGGATCTATTGTTTTATCTGCATTTACCTTGAATGCAAACAAGGTTACAGACAAGCACAATACGGCTATGAGAATTTTATAATTTCTTTTCATAAATTTAATAATAGCATTCATCAATTTTTTAATCTAAGTTATAGTAAAAACCAAGTCAATAAAGCCAAGCTTACTATAATTTTTTGTTAAAGATATGAAAATCTTTGAATGGTAAAAAACTTAGATAATTTAGTTGACAAATTTTAATTTATTTGTTAGTATTCTAATAAAATCTGTTCCTACATTTGTCTTCAAAATCTTATATTCGCAATAATTCTTATCATATCCTCACCATGAAAAACAAAAAGCCTTTAATATTAGTAACAAACGATGATGGCATTTCGGCTCCCGGAATCAGAAATTTAATTGATATTATGGCAGCAATTGGCGAAGTGATTGTTGTAGCACCAGACAAACCGCAAAGTGCTATGGGGCATGCCATAACGATTAACAACACTTTATATTTGGACAAAATCTCTAAAGAAAATGATCCTGTAACAGAATACAGCTGTTCGGGAACTCCTGTAGATTGCGTAAAACTTGCAGTAAATGAGATTTTGAAGAGAAAGCCAGATTTATGTGTATCAGGAATCAATCACGGTTCAAACTCTTCAATAAATGTAATTTATTCAGGGACCATGAGTGCTGCTGTTGAAGCAGGAATTGAGGGAATTCCGGCGATAGGTTTTTCATTATTAGATTATAATTGGAATGCTGATTTTGATCCAGTTAAAACATTTATCAAAAAAATAGTTTTAGAAACTCTTGAAAAAAAACTACCCCAAGGTGTAATTTTAAATGTAAATTTTCCCAAATTAAAAGAAAAAGAAATCAAAGGCATTAAAATTTGCAGACAGGCAAAAGCACTTTGGATAGAGAAATTTGACAAACGAAAAACTCCTTTCGGAAAAGACTATTATTGGCTTTCGGGAGAATTTGTAAATCAGGATAAAGGAGATGATACTGATGAATGGGCATTAGAAAATGGATATATTTCTGTAGTTCCGGTTCAATTTGACTTAACTGCTCATCATGCAATTCAACAACTAAATACGTGGGATTTAAATGAATAAAAGAGACATACTCATAGGCTTTCTTATTGGAATTTTCACTTCTTTACTTGGAAGTTATTTGTTCATTACCTTTTTTACAAGATTTGATATTTCATCCGGAATTCAAATAATAAAAGAAAATGGTTATTTAGGAAAAGTCATAACATTAGGAACGACTTTAGACCTTGCCGTTTTTGCAGTTTTACTAAAAAAAGATAAAGAATTTATGGCCGGCGGTGTCATTTTATCAGTGATTGTTTTGGCAATTTCAACTTTACTGACTTAAGTTGCTATCTTTGTATTACATTTTTTGCCTTTATTAAGTCAAGAGTAACTTATTCTTTTTAAAAAATATTATCGACGTATGAAATACTACATTATTGCAGGTGAAGCTTCTGGTGATTTACACGGTTCTAACTTAATGAAAGCCTTATATCATGAAGATGCTGAAGCTGAAATTAGATTTTGGGGAGGAGATTTAATGCAAAAAACAGGTGGGACTTTGGTAAAACATTATCGTGAGTTGGCCTTCATGGGATTTATAGAAGTGGTTTTTAATTTGAAAACTATCCTAAACAATATTAAATTTTGCAAAAAAGATATTTTAGAATTTAAACCTGATGTAATCATTTTTATTGATTACCCTGGATTCAATATGCGAATTGCAAAATGGGCAAAAGAATTAAATTACAAAACTCATTACTATATTTCGCCTCAAATTTGGGCATGGAAAGAAAATCGAATTACGGCAATAAAAAATGATATCGACAAAATGTTCGTGATTTTACCTTTCGAAAAAAGCTTTTACGAAGATAAACATCATTTTCCGGTAGAATTTGTTGGACACCCATTAATTGATGCTATCAATAATGAGACTGTTTTTGATGAAACTGTTTTTAGGCAGGAGAATCAATTAAATGACAAGCCAATTATTGCTATTTTACCAGGAAGCCGTAAACAGGAAATCACCAAAATGTTAAGAGTAATGTTAAGTGTTGTTGATGAATTTAAAGATTATCAATTTGTAATTGCGGGTGCACCGAGTCAGGATTTTGAATTTTACCAACAGTTTATTTCGAATAAAAACATAAAATTTATTTCGAATAAAACCTATGATTTACTTCGTTCTTCAACAGCTGCCCTAGTAACTTCAGGAACAGCAACCTTAGAAACTGCCCTTTTTAAAGTACCGGAAGTAGTTTGTTATAAAGGAAGCTGGGCATCTTATCAAATTGCAAAACGTATTATTACTTTAAAATACATTTCCCTAGTTAATTTAATTATGGATGACGAAGTGGTAACCGAATTGATTCAAAACGATTGCAATACCAAAAGAATAAAAGAAGAATTGCAAAAATTGTTAACTCAGGATTATCGTCAAGAGCTATTAAAAAAATATGATATCCTGGAACAAAAACTTGGAGGAATCGGAGCCAGTAAAAAAACAGCCAAACTTATTGTATCAGATTTAAAATAATAATAAAATTTATCGTTTTGAAAAAGGTATTCTTACTAATCTTATTTTCTGTTTTGTTAGCATCATGTAAAACAGGTTTATCTTCTGTAAGTAAAGAATCAAAACATGAAGCAAAATACATTGTAAATAATCTGATTGAAACTGCAACTGATAATATTGGTGTTCGTTATAAAGCAGCTGGCACTACAAAAGCAGGTTTTGATTGTTCAGGTTTAGTTTATTATACTTTTGAAAAAGAAAACATACAACTACCCAGAAGTTCTTACGAGCAATCGAAAGTTGGGAAAATAATAGAATTTGATGATGCCAAAAAGGGAGATTTAATTTTCTTTAAAACCAATAAAAACAAGCAAATCAATCATGTTGGACTTATAACTGAAGTCAATCATGATGAAATAAAATTTGTACATTCCTCTACATCCAAGGGAGTAATTATTTCTTCTACAAAAGAAACCTACTATAAAAATTCATTTGTTCAAATTAACAGAATAATTGAATAAGAAAAAATAAAAAGTAATTTTCTTACATTTTTTTTAATACTTTTATAATATGAAAGTATTAAATTTTCCATTGACAAGAATTACAATTTGTTTTATAATTGGTGTTTTGACAGCATATTATTGGAAACCGGGTCTGTTTTTTATAAATGCAGCGGTAACTACTTTACTAATTACGTTTTCTGGTTTCTATTTTTTATCAAAAAAAAGAACGGAGTTTATCTTCCTGTTTTCAATAAACACATACCTCACATCATTTTTTATTGGCTGTCTAACTTTATTATTCCATACTGAATCTTTACAAAAGACAAACTATATAAATTGTAAAAAAGCCTTTGAAAAACCACATAATATAACACTTTGCCTTCGGGAGAAATTAAAAGGCAATGATTATAATCAAAGATATATTGGTGTGATTAAGAAAATTGAAGATCAGAATTATTCGGGTAAAATAATAATAAACATCCAAAAAGACAGCTTATCCAATTCGCTGATAATTGGAAATATAATTCGTTTAAAAACCATATTACAAAGGAACCCTTCTCCTAAAAATCCGAATCAGTTTGATTACAGTAAATACTTAAAAGACAAACAAATTTATGCGCAGGTTTATATTACAAAATCAGAAATCAGCATTAACAAAACAATAAATAAAAATATATGGTATTATTCGGCAAAATTACATTCAAGAATTGTAAATAATCTTAACCGAAACCATTTTAATCCTAATGAAATGAATGTCGCCTTAGCACTTATTTTAGGACAAAGGCAAGAAATATCATCCGAAATTGTTCACGATTACCAATTTTCAGGAGCAATGCACGTTCTTTCCGTTTCAGGGCTGCATGTTGGTTTTATAATGTTTTTTATAGCTTTTATACTAAAACCAATAGCAAACACACCAAAAGGTTCGATTGTAAAATTAATTACTGTTTTAACTTCACTGGCTGTATTCGCAATAATCTCAGGCTTATCTCCCAGTGTGTTACGTTCAGTAGTAATGTTCTCATTTTTGGCTATCGGAAATCAATTACGAAGAAACGGTAACACCTATCATACTTTATTGGTGTCAATACTCTTAATATTACTTTTCGAGCCTTACTTTTTATTTGACATTGGTTTTCAACTCAGTTACTTGGCATTGTTTTTTATTCTTTGGCTACAGCCAATATTAAAATGTATATGGACTCCAAAAAATAAAATCCTTATAAATATCCGGAATGTATTGACAGTTTCTTTTGCTGCACAAATAGGAACATTTCCATTGTGCTTATATTATTTCCATCAATTTCCAGGATTATTTTTTGCCACTAATATTATTATTATTCCTATTTTATCTCTCATTATGTTTGTTGGAATAATCGTTATGATTTTGGCAGCTTTTAATATTGTGCCTCTATTTCTTCACCAAATTTTAGAAAAAAGTATTTATTTCCTTAATAAAGTGATTCATTTTGTAGCTTCATTTGATTCGTTTGTAATAAGAGACATCAGCTTTAATTTCTATTATCTTTTTACTTTTTACCTGATGATTATTTCTGCTATTATCTGGTGGAAAAAACCAAGTTATAATAAATTCATCATTTTACTGATATCGATAATTACAGTACAGATCTCTTTAATTTACACTAAAAAAGAAAGCGAAAGCCAACATGAAATGGTTATTTATAATATTAAAAAAAACACTTTAATTTCTGAAAGGATTGGCCACACTATTTCATTTTATACTAATGACACGCTTTCGGTAAAAAGTTCTAATGTTTTAAATTCTTATACTGTTGGCAGTTTTGGCAATTTAAAATCAGTCTCTAAAATTAAGAACACACTTTTTTTTAATGACAAAAGAATATTTGTTATTGATAGTTCGGGAGTTTATGGAAACAAAATACAGCCCGACATTTTACTTATAACTCAATCTCCGAAAATAAATCTGGAACGTGTTCTTCAGAATTTACATCCAAAAATTATAATTACAGATGCTTCGAATTCTAATTCAATTCAGAAAAAATGGAGGACGACTTGCCTTAGAAAAGGAATTCCTTTTCATTCCACTGCCAAAAATGGTTTTTATAAACTCTTATAGTCTATTCTCCCCGTAAAACTCTTTTAGCCTCAGAAAGCCACTTTTTTGCTCCGCCTTGTTTATAATCGAGTAGTCCAAGTTTATTGATCGTTGGTCTGTTTTTTCTGACAGATGCTGTAGCCAGACAAACTTTTGGCAACTCCTCAACCCCTAAAGCTTCTTTTAATTTTAAATTCTGCTCTCTCTCAGTACTTGATATAGAAGCATCAGATAAATCGAGTTGCAACAAAACTACATTCTCAGACCAATCTATAAAATCTGGAGTCGAAAAAATTTCTTTTTGCATTTGTTCCGAAATAGGTCCGGCAGTAAAAAAAATCAACATCGGTTTTCTTTCTTCGTCACTTAATAAAATGGCCTCATTCATATTAGTTTTCCATAAAGCACTTTGTGAATGCAAAAGAAATGAGCTGAAAAAAAATAGTAGAAAAAGTAATTTTTGTTTCATGTTAAATGGATTTTAATTATTTTGATCTAAGAAAACATAAGTAACAAATCTATCAGTCAAAATCTTCGCCCGCATTGAGTCACTTATAAAATTATTCAGCCTTAAAAGCAAAAAGAGATTTAAAATTAAATTGGCCTCAGCTATTCATTTTTTAACTCACCTTGTTTGTACGAAACAAAGCCCAGATCATTATTATCACAACACCAGACGACAAAATCGGTTATATCAAAACATCAGTCTGAATTCGTTTTGACTTACCAGATACTATAAAATAAATCAAAATGGATCTGTTTGTTCATATCAAATTTATTAGCAGGCTAACGCCGCTAAATTAACACAATATCCCAACAAAACAAGCTTATTATAATTAAATAATGATGTAAATTTAACAAAAACACCAAATTAATAATAAAAAAGCAAAATTTTAGTAAAGCTAAAAAAAAACACCTCATAAATAATAATACCTCATTTTTATAGCTATATAGGTTTCAAAAAAAATATCCCTTTTCGCTTATATACGAAAAGGGATTCTACAAATTAAATTAAGAAACTTACTTTAATTTAAATTATTCACTTGGATGTAAAATAGAGTCAGATTCAGAAATCCACGCTTTAGCACCGCCAGGTTTATATCCAATTTTACCAAGCGCCTGAAATGTAGTTTTATTTTTTCTAATAGAAGCACTTGCAAAACAGACTTCAGGCAAATCCTGGACACCAAATGCATTTTTAAGCCTAATATTTTGTTCTTTTTCACTTTCAGATGCATTAATATCAGATAAATCTAATTTAACTAAAATAACATTATCTCTTGACCATACAGCAAAATCGGGTGTTTTAAAAACTTCATTTTGAAGATTGCTTGGAGCATTTGAAGCAGTAAAAAAAATCAACATTGGTTTCCTTTCCTCGTTGCTGGCATTTATAGCAGTATCCATACTGGTTCTCCAGACTAAATTTTGTGCTTGAAAAGTAATCGATCCTAAAAAGAAAATTAGTAGAAGTAATTTTTTTATCATAATGTCTAAGATTTGGTTAGTTAGCAAAACGAAATTAACATTATATTTTAATTCTACAAGATTTTTTAGTATTAAAATTATATTATATGTTTTTTTATTTATAATATTTTATTAAAACAAAATATTATAAATAAAAAACCCGTAAATTTTATACCCAAAAGAATAAAAAAAAATCCTTTCACTTTTAATTGTGAAAGGATTATATTTAAAAAAAAGAATTTTTACATTTTTTGAGACTTAATTATACCGTCTGCAACCGCCAACCAAGCTGTTGGGCCTCCGGCAACATAGCCGGTCTGACCGAGACCCTTAAAATTTACTTTTCCATCTTTGCTTTCTGCACTGGTAAAATAAACTGTGGGAAATCCTTGTATTCCGAAAGCCTGCTGCAATTCGGCATTTTGATTCTTAATCTCTGGCGCCTGAGGAGTTCTTCTAGGATAATCCAATTCAACCAAAATTACATTTTCATTGGCCCATTTTTGAAACTCAGGTGTTTTTAGAACCTCATTTTGCAATCGGATACACCAGCCACACCAATCACTTCCTGTGAAAAACATCAGCAAAGGTTTTTTTTCTTTGTTACTCACTGTTATTGCTTCTCTTACATCAGTATGCCAATTTAGTTGATTCCCCTTTTCAGTTACACTTGAGCTCTGAGCTTCAATAGTAAAAGAACCAATTACGAAAAATGCAAGTATAAATATTTTTTTCATGTCTATTTATTTTTTTCAAATTTAAACAAAAATACCTCTTCAAAACACCTATTTGACTTCTTGCATTAATTTTTTAATTAAAGGAGATATTGCAATTAGAATAACTCCTGCAATTAGCGAATAAATTGCCAATTGATAGTAACCCTCAGTATAAGATTGCAATTTAGAAAGCAATGTATCGCCAGTATTTGATTTAGAAATTTCAGCTCCCAATTTACCTGCGAATAATTGCCCAAAAGCAGATGCTAAAAACCACAAACCCATCATCATACCAAATAATCTCTTTGGAGATAGTTTAGTAATTATAGACATTCCAATTGGACCTAAACAAAGTTCTCCAATAGTTGTGACTAAATATGCCAAAGTAAACACATTCAAAGAAGCGATACCATTTGAGTCAGCAAAGAATTTAGTTAAATAAAATATATAAAATGAAACTCCTAAAAACAAAAATCCAATTCCAAATTTAATTAATGTATTGGGTTCTATTTTTCTTTTTCCCATCCAAATCCATAACAATCCAATTAGCGGACTCAAAGCAACCACAAAGAAAGTATTTGAACTGTTATTTACAATATTTGGATCAATTGAAAAAAATAATAATTTGTCATTTAAATTATCTTTTGCAAAAAGTGATAAAGAGCCTCCACTCTGTTCATAAATTGCATTAAATAAAAGGTAGAAAAACACAAATAAGAATGCAGCAAAAAGTTTTTTCTGAAGTTTTACATCTCCAAGTTTGATCAATTCATAAGCGAAATATAAAACTGCAGCAATTCCTATAGTATACATGAAGTAATCCGTATAATCGGTATTTTTCACCATTATAAAAATAAACGGTATGCACAAAAGTGATGATGCATAAACAGCAACTTCACGAATTCTTCTTTTTGACGGTTCTAAATCCAATAATGGCGAATCCCCTATTGGGCCTAAGTATTTCTTAGTAACCAAAAAAGTAATCAAACCTAAAAACATTACCAAAGCTGCTGATAAAAAGCATAATTGCCAAGAATAATATTTTCCTAAGTAAACACACAAAGCACCTCCAAAAAGCCCCCCAACATTAATTCCTGCATAAAACATTCCGTAACCGGCATCTCTTCTGCCATCCTCTTCTTTGTATAATTCTCCTACCATAGAAGAAACATTTGGTTTAAAAAAACCCGTTCCAATAATCGAGAAAGCGATTCCATAGTAAAACATTTCTTGTGGAGAAAAAGCAATTAAAAGATTTCCGAGAATCATGACGATTGCTCCAAAAAATAATGATTTTTTAAATCCTAGAACTTTATCCGCAAAAATGCCTCCTATAAAAGTAAAGGCATAAACAAAAGCCTGAATAGCTCCATATTGCAAATTAGCATGTTCATCTTTCAAAAAAAGCTGGTCAACCATAAAAATAACCAGAACCCCACGCATTCCATAGAAACAAAAACGCTCCCACATTTCTACCAAAAACAAGTACCATAATTGCTTAGGATACTTGCCTTCAAAATTTTGAATTTCTTCTAAAGTGATTTTGCTTTCCATATTACCTAACGCCGTGCATCATTTTTTTTAAGAACGGAGTCAAAGCAAATAATAAAATCGCCGCAACACCAGTAAGTACAACAAAAACCATAAAGAATTCGTATAAGTTATGAATTTCAAATCCGACAAAAAAGTGGTTATGAGCACTAATTTGATGCTTTTCCAAAAGAGTTAATTGCTCAGCAGTTGGTATGATTTTATTATCCAAAACCGCCTGAAGATCAATCCCCAATTCTTTTGCTTTTGCAAATTTATCCCCAGTTGCCGGCAGAATAGAACCTAAAGTTCCACCTAAAGCATAACCTGATGCATTTGACAAAAAGAAAACTCCGTATAATAATGACGCAAAACGTTTTGGAGATAATTTACCAACCAACGACAGACCAATTGGAGATAAGCATAACTCTGCACAAGTATTTAAGAAATATAACAAGATAAGCCATTTAACCAATAACAATCCCGAAGTTCCTATATACGAAACCTGGGTAGCAATCATAAAGAAACTAATAGAGATTACCACTAAACCAACTGCTAATTTCACAGGCGAAATAGGCTCTTTGTCTTTAGCTCTTAAAGTATCCCAAAGTACACTGAAAGGTACCGCCAATATAACCACAAATAGACCATTAAAAATCTGAACCATTGACGGAGGCATCTGCCAGCCAAAGAAATTTCTATCGGTTTGATTGTCTGCAATAAAAGTTAATGATGAACCTGCTTGTTCAAATGCTGCCCAAAAGAAAATAATGAAAAAAGAAACGATATAAATTACTATGATTCTGTCTCTTTCGATTTTTGTTAATGATGTGTCTGAAATAATTAATCCGGCCAATGACAATCCGCTAGAGTAAATCAGTGTATAAATTAAGTTCTGCCCTACAATATAGTGAAAGAAGAAACCTAAAGCAACAAATGCAATTCCTGCAATCACCAAAGCCTGATTAGAGAAATTAGCTTTTTGAGCTTCCCCTTCTTCAAAATCAGCAGCAACATTTTTAGAAGGCAAACCACCTAAAGGTCTTCCTTCGGGAGAAACCACATATTTATTTTTTAAAAAGTAAAAAAGAATAGTTCCCAAAAGCATTGCAACAGAAGCTGCCATGAACCCCCATCTAAAAGCATGAATATCTCTAATTCCTCCGGCATCTTTTACATCTCCCAACAAAGGACAGATAGACTGACCTAAAAAAGCTCCAATATTAATTCCCATATAGAAAATAGTAAAAGCGCTATCTAATTTTGTTTTCTCCTGTTTAGGATACAGACTTCCAACCATACTTGAGATATTCGGTTTGAAAAATCCGTTACCAAAAACAATAACTGCTAATGCAGAATACATGATTGTTTTTGCTAAAGATAAATTGTTCTCAAAAACACTTCCACTGGCAAACAACAACATTTGACCAATCGCCATTAATAAACCACCCAATAAAATACAATTTCTGTTACCCAAAAAACGATCGGCTACAAATCCTCCTAACATTGGTGTTAAGTAACAAAGTCCAAGGAAACCGCCATAAATTAAAGATGCTTCTTCTTCTTTCATTAATAATGAATTCACAAGAAATAAAGTTAACAAAGCCCGCATTCCATAAAAATTGAATCGCTCCCACATCTCCGTCCCAAACAATACCCAAAGTCCTTTTGGATGTGCAGTTTTTACTTGAGTTTCTTTCATATTATTCTATTATTATTTAAGATTGATAAAGTTGTATTATAAATTTTCTTTAATAAAGTTTGTCATTTTATTATAAAGCTGAATTCTGGTTTTTCCTCCATAGATTCCGTGATTTTTATCAGGATATATTTGAGAATCAAATTGTTTGTTAGCCTGAATTAAGGCTTCCATCATTTGCATAGAGTTTTGCACATGCACATTGTCATCTCCAGATCCGTGAATCAGTAAAAATTTTCCTTTTAACTTATCAACATGATTTATTGGCGAATTTTGATCGTATCCGCTCGCATTTTCCTGTGGAGTCTGCATGTATCTCTCTGTGTAAACACTATCATAAAAACGCCAGTTGGTTACCGGAGCAACGGCAATTGCCATCTTGAAAACATCATTCCCTTGAAAAATACAGTTAGAAGCCATAAAACCTCCATAACTCCATCCAAAGATTCCAATTCTTGAAGCATCAACATACGGATAAGCTCCAATTACTTTAGCAGCATCGATTTGATCTTCTACTTCGTATTTTCCTAATTCTTTTTGTGTTACTTTTTTGAATTCAGCACCTTTAAAACCAGTTCCTCTACCATCAACGCAAGCTACAATATAACCTTGCTGTGTAAGTGATAAAAACCAATAATCATCACTATTATTCCAGTCGTTGTTTACCTGCTGAGATCCAGGACCAGAATATTGGTACATGAAAACTGGATATTTTTTTGAAGCATCAAAATCTTTTGGTTTCAAAATCCATGCATTAAGTTCATTCCCTTTAGCTGTTTTTAAAACAAAAAATTCTTTTGCTGGCAAGCTATACGCTTTCAATTTATCAGCAAGAGCCTGATTATTTTCGATAACCTGAATTTCTTTGCCTTTTTTCGCTTCATTTAAGGTATAAGTTGTCGGCTGTAAATTACTAGAGAAAGTAGTAATAAAAAAATGGAAATTAGGGCTGAAAGTCGCAGCGCTTGTTCCAGTTTTTGAAGTCAAACGTAATTTGTTTTTTCCGTCTAAACCAATTCTGTAAAGATCTCTGTTGATTGAACCATTTTCTGTAGATTGATAGAAAATAGTTTTAGTTTTTTCGTCGAAACCGTAGTATGAAGTTACTTCCCAGTTTCCTTTTGTAACCTGATTTTTCAATTTTCCGGTTTTATCATACACATAAATATGATTAAAACCATCTTTTTCGCTGGTCCAGATAAAACTGTTGTCTTTTAAAAAAGTCAAATTATCTGTTACATCAACATAAGCTTTATCTTTTTCATTCAAAACTACTTTTGCTGCAGCTGTTGTTCCGTCAACAAATAACAAATCCAAATTATCCTGATGGCGGTTTAAAACCTGAGCCGATAAAGTGTTATTATCATTTGTCCATTGTAATCTTGCAATGTAAAAGTCGTTGTATTTTCCTAAATCAACTTTTTTGGTTGCATTTGCAGACGCATCATATATATGTAATGAAACTTCTGAATTTTTTTCTCCTGCTTTCGGATATTTGAACGTTTCGATTGTTGGATATAAATCTTTGTGAAACATTGACATTGAAAATTCCGGAACGGCACTTTCATCAAAACGAATATAAGCCAGTTTTTTACTGTCTTTACTCCAGTCAAATGCCCTTACAAAAGCAAACTCTTCTTCATAAACCCAATCCGTAATACCGTTGATAATGGTATTTTTCTTTCCATCTGTAGTAATTGCTGTCGTTTTTTTTGACGCTACATCATACACATAGAGATTATTTTCTTTAGCATAAGCAATTTTAGTTCCATCGGGTGAGAAAGTTGGCTCCTGAACCTGAAAATCAAAAAGCTTGATTAGTGATTTTGAAGCAATGTCATATAAAAAATAATCTGCTGTAAACGAATGACGGAAGATTTGTTTTGAATTATTAGCAATTAAAATCTTTTTCTCTGAACTATCAAAAGTGTAACTATCGATTCCGTCAGCAAGATCTTTATGATTTTTTGTATCAATTAAATTTGATACCTTTTTAAGAGTTGCAAAATCATATAAATCAATCTGCATACTTCTGCTGGCCTGATCAACATTTAAAACAGTATATTGATCCGTGTTTTTTAAAGATTGGAGTTCGTCCATTCCTTTGGCTCGAAAAGCTCCACCATAAATATTTTCAACAGTAATTTTTTGTTGCCCGAAAACAGTAGCAACTAAAAACAAAAGTATAACAGTGATTTTACTTGTATTCATTTGAATTAATTTAATATAAAAAAGAGCCCAATTTTAGTGAAAAAAATAAACATAATACACATTTTAAGTGTTAAATGTTAAAAAAAATAACGATTGCGTATTTTACAATTTTAAATAGATTGTAAACAAAACCCTTAAATTGGTATCTTTGCCGCAACATTATTATTTAAAATACTGAAAATGAACAATGCTGTTGCCGGATTTTCGAAATTATCCAAAAAAGAAAAAATTAACTGGATTGTCAATGAATATTTTTCAACGCCTGAAGAAGCCCATAATATAATAAGAAATTACTGGAATTCAGACGAAAAGCTTCAACAACTGCATGATGAATTCATAGAAAACACGATAACAAATTTTTATATTCCACTTGGGGTTGCGCCGAATTTTTTAATAAACGGAAAAAACAAAACCATTCCAATGGCCATTGAAGAAAGTTCAGTTGTCGCTGCAGCATCAAAATCTGCAAAATATTGGGCAACCCGTGGCGGTTTTAAAACAACCGTTATCGATACTGAAAAAATAGGTCAGGTTCATTTTACTTTTAATGGAGATGCTCAGAAATTAGAAGTGTTATTTAACCTCATTAAGCCAAAATTTTTCTCAGAAACTAAAAGCATTACCAAAAACATGCAATTGCGTGGAGGAGGAATTCTGGATATTCAATTAAAAGACAAGAGAAATTTACTCGCAAATTATTTTCAGCTTCATGCAACTTTTGAAACAAAAGACAGCATGGGGGCCAATTTCATCAACTCGTGTTTAGAACAATTTGCTACCACCTTAAAAGAAGAAGCTCAGAATGCTGACTTAGAAATTGAGGTAATTATGAGCATTTTGTCAAACTATGTTCCAAATTGTATTGTACGAGCTGAAGTTTCCTGCCCGGTCAAGGATTTAACAGAAAAGCATATTACAAACCCACAGGATTTTGCCGAACGTTTTGTGCAAGCCGTACAAATTGCCGAAGTTGAACCTTATAGAGCCGTCACTCATAACAAAGGTATTATGAATGGTGTAGACGCTGTGGTTCTGGCAACTGGAAACGATTTTAGAGCTGTCGAGGCCGGTGTTCACGCCTATGCCTCCAGAAATGGTCAATATTCAAGTTTATCACACGCTAAAATAGAAAATGGTGTTTTTACTTTCTGGCTGGAAATTCCGCTTGCTTTAGGAACCGTAGGCGGATTGACTTCGTTACATCCATTAGTAAAATTATGTTTAGAAATTCTTCAAAAACCTTCTGCCAAAGAATTAATGGAGATTATTGCCGTAGCTGGTTTAGCTCAAAATTTTGCAGCTTTACGTTCATTAACAACTACCGGAATTCAGGAAGGCCACATGAAAATGCATCTTAACAATATCATTAACCAATTTGAAGCCAACGAACAAGAGCGTCTTTTAATAAAAACTCATTTTAAGAAAATAGCAGTTTCACATAGCGCCGTAGTTGAATTTATTGAAAATTTAAGAAAATAATTAGAAGCTATTCCCGCTGTTCACTAAATCTTTTATGGCGAACCCCGCCACAAAAGGATATCGTTACCATCGGGGCTAAAAAATAACGAATGAAAACAACCTTTTATAGCAACGGAAAACTTTTAATAACAGGAGAATACTTAGTTCTTGACGGCGCCAAAGCTTTTGCATTACCAACAAAATTTGGCCAGAATCTAATTGTAGAAAATGGTACAAACAAGGAAATCATCTGGAAGAGTTATAATGCTGATCAAAAAATTTGGTTTGAAGACACCATTTCGTTTAATGAAATAATTAATAATGTAAAGGCAGAAATGGAAACCGTAAAAACAACACTGATTACCATTTTGCATGAATCCTATCTTTTAAACCCTGCTTTTATTGATAATGCTGAAGGATATAAAGTAACAACAGAGCTAACCTTTCCGAAAAACTGGGGATTAGGCACCTCTTCAACTTTATTAAACAATATTGCAAAATGGGCACAAATTGATGCTTTCATTCTTCTTAAAAACAGTTTTGGGGGCAGCGGTTATGATATTGCCTGCGCACAGAATGACACTCCTATTATTTATCGGTTAGAAAACAACTATCCAATTGTAGAACAAATAACATTTTCTCCTGATTTTACCGAAAATATTCATTTTGTATACCTTAATAAGAAACAAAGCAGCAAAACAGCTATACAAGCTTACAACGACAACAAAAACAGTCATTTAGCCACAAACATATCCGAGAATGACAAGCTTACTGATGCGGTTATAAAAGCAAAAACACTAAAAGAATTTAGTATTACATTAGAAAATCATGAAATCCATTTGAGTGATATACTGAAACTGCAAACCATTAAAGAAATGATTTTTCCGGATTTTAACGGAGTAATTAAAAGTCTTGGTGCGTGGGGCGGTGATTTTGTAATGGTCGTTTCAAAAGAAAATCCGAAAGATTATTTTACTTCAAAAGGATATAAAACTATACTTTCTTATGATGAAATGATTTTACAAAAATAATTGGCATTAGTAATTTACTTTATTGCCTTTAGTATGTTTTGTTTCGAGGTGAAGAACCTTTTCTGTTTCTGTTTCATTAGATTCAATAAGCGTATTATGCAAACGCTCTGCCATTTTTTCTATACTGTTTGTAATAGAATCATATACCAATTCCATTCTACGGTGTTTCTCCTCTTTTACTGCTGTTAAAACATGCTCGACAAAAACCTTATCGTACTTTTCGGCAACAGAATCACGGGTATTGGTTAATCTGATAACATAATCGTTGCTTAATATAGTAACTTTAAAGTGCTGTTCTTCATTACTCAAATAATATTTCCCTCCTAATTCATCAACATTGATGTCGGTACTGGGGATCTTTAAAAGTTCAGATATTATTCCAAAAATGTGACTTTCAATTTTAGAATATACTTTAGGTTTCTTTCTAAACAGATTAAACATAACAAAAATTAAATACTTGATTATTAGCGATCTTCACCATAATTCTTTGATTTTTTTTATTTAACATCTTTAAAAACACTGACTTTGTTAAAACAAAAATTCTGACAAATTAAATGTAATAATTTGAATATCCCAAATTTTTTAAATCATATTTAGATCATCTCTATATAACTTAAGAAAAAGCATCAATATTAATTAATGTAAAATCTTACAAAATTTTTATAACTAAACAAAAAACCCGAAACGTAAATGTTTCGGGTCCTATTTTTTATCTGTACTAAAAATAATTAGTAATTAAATTGCAATCTATTATCTTCAATATCAGCATTGCTTTTCAAAGCTGGCAATATTCTGCTTGCATCAGATGCACTCTGAGCTTTTAATTTCGATACGTATTCAGCATGATTAGCTATAGCAGGCGCTTTAATTGTACTGATATTTTTAACAACATACACTCCTGTATTTCCTTCGATAGGAGCAGAAATTTTATTTGGTGACAAAGCAAATGCATTTCCAACAACTTTAGGTTCCTGACCAACCCCTTGTAAAGTAGGGTTTTCCATAGTTATATTAGTTGCTTGCTGTACTGCAACTCCAACACCTTTAGCAATAGCCTCAATATTAGAACCAGTCATTTTAGCTTTTAAAAGCTCTGCTTTTTTCTTATTTTTCAGAATTGGTTCTACATAAGGTCTTGCCAATGTAACAGATACTAAACCTGATTTATTTTCACTTTTATATTGTGCAATTACATGACCAATATTTGCTATCTCAAAACGCTTTACATCACCTTCTTTAGTCTCTTTATCAAATGCCCATCTTACAATAGAACGTTGGTTTCCTAACGGACCAAAAGCTTCATCCATAGCTTTTACTGTTACCGGAGCAGCAACTTTTAAGCCTAACTCTTTTGCAGTAGCAGCAAAATCTTTATCGGCAGCTTCCATTTCGAATTTAGTAGCTAGTGTAAATACTTTATCAGAAGTAGCTTCAGAAGGTTCAATTTTTTGAGCGATTGTAGCTAAACGAATTCCGTCTTGTTTATCTGTAATTTTGATAATATGATATCCAAAAGCAGTTTCAACTAAACCAACTTTACCAATTCCGTTATTAAATACAAAATCATTGAACGGTTTTACCATTTGGTTTGGACCAAAATAACCTAAATCACCACCTTGCTGTGCAGATGAATCGTCAGAACTTGTAAAAGCAAGCATCATGAAACTGTCCGGATTGGCCTGAACCTGAGCTAAAATTTCTTCCGCTTTAGCTTTAGCTTCTTCTTTTGTTCTTTTTTCTTTTTGGTTTGGAGTTTGAGAACCTTCATAACCAATTAAAATGTGACTTGCTTTTGCATTAACTCCTGATTTAAATCCTAAAGATTTAGAAATTGCATAATATTTTCCAAAAACATATGGCCCATAAATTTGACCCGGAGCCAAACTAAATAATTTATCAGCATCAATTGCAGGTAAAGAATTTTTAGCGATATATGTTGAATCGTAAGGCACATCTGAATTAGCATTTACAAATTCAGCAACATTTGCAGCATTTCTAAATCCTGGCAGTGTATCATTTTTACCGGTTTTAGCGTTATACTCTACTCTTCCATTTAATAAAGCTGTAATTTTAGATTTAATTTCAGCATCGTCTTCTTTTGAAGGCTTGTCTTCAACTAGCACATACTGAATTTCACGAGTTGCATCTGCTTTAAATTTCTTCTCGTTTTTCTTCATGTAGTCAACAATCTCTGAATCAGAAATTTTCACTTCACTATCTTTTATAGAAGAATATAATGCAGCCGCATAAGCAAAATTCACTTTATTAGCTTCCATTTCATATTTCAGTTTTCCTTCGCTTGCAGTAGTATAAAGTCCTGATTTTACTAATGTATTGTAAATTTGAAATTTTGCATTTAATTCAGCATCTTTTTCTTTTTCAGTAATAAACTGAGCTGCTTCCGGATTTGCTTTAAAGTATTCTTTGAATTTAGCAATATCAAACATACCCGCAGCATTTAAAAACATTGGATTTTTACCAATATTTGGATCTGCTTTTAAAACTTCCAAAAGGTGTTTTTCACCAACTCTCAATCCTAATTTATCAAATTGACTTGACAATAAAGCGATTGAAACTTCTTGATCCCATACTCTGTTTGCAGCTTCAGTGGAAGTAATTCCTTGTCCACTTTTTTCAACATTACTAACTTTAACTCTAAAGTCTTCAAATGAAATATCCTTTCCATTGATGCTTCCTACATCTTTTGAACTCTGACCGAAGCTTCCTCTTGTAAATAGATCTTGTATTATAAATGCAAATAATGCAAGTGCAATAACACCTATCAATAAAGCGGAACGCTGTCTAATTTTTGCTAAAACTGCCATTTTTATTATCGTTAATTTTTATATTCAGTTTGCGAAAATACAATTATCTAGTTAATAACAATACAACTAGTGTTTTATTTTACACATTTTTTTTTAATTAATAAATATTTTACTCTTTTATAGTCATTTTTACTAATTCAATTTTCTTATTGGAACATTCTTGTATTACAAAACAATAATTGCCAATGTTTATTTTTTCACCTTTTTGAGGAATTTCTTTCGTAAAATCTACAATAAACCCGCCCAATGTACCATAAGAATCCTCTTCTGGAATCCCTAACTTATAGGTCTCATTTAAATATTCTACATCCAATCTGGCTGAAAAGAGATATTCTCCTTCACTTAATTCCTGTTCAATTAATTCTTCATCTAAGTCATGTTCATCTTCAATTTCACCAAAAAGCTCTTCTACAATATCTTCAATAGTCATAATACCTGAAGTACCACCGTATTCATCCAAAACAACTGCAACATTTTTTCTTTTTTTCAGAAGCAAACTTAAGACATCCTTTATCAAAATCGTTTCAGGAACAAATTCAACTGCCATTAAAACCGACTTTATTGTTTTTGGTTTCTTAAACAAATCAAAAGAATGAACATAACCCACAATATCATCAAGAGAATTTTGGCTCACAATAATTTTAGAATAGCCTGTCTCTATAAATAACTCCTTGAGATCTGTAACACTATCAAATAAATCTATATCTACAATTTCTGTTCTCGGAGTCATAATGTCGCGAGCCTTCACACCTGAAAACTCTAATGCATTCTGAAAAATCTGAATTTCAGAATCAACTTCATCATTGTCCTCAACAGAATTCATCTGTTCAGTAATGTAATTTCCGAGTTCAATTTTGCTAAAATACAACTGTACCTGATCACCCTCGGTCTTAAAAAATTTTCTTAAAATAAAATCGGAAATCCAGATAAAAAAAGTGGAAATATAATAGAAAAGCCGATAAAAAACATAAGCAGGAACAGCAAAGATCCTAATTAAGGAATTGGCATAGATTTGAAAAAAGACTTTTGGAAAAAACTCCGCGGTTATTAAAACAATAAAAGTAGAAATCAGGGTTTGAATCAACAAACTGGTAAACTCTGAAAATTGATATCCAAAATTCACCATACACTTTAAAATCAAATCTCCGGTAAAAAAACCATAAACAACTAATGCTATATTGTTACCAATAAGCATTGCTGCAATAAATTTAGAGGGTTTTTCGGTAAGTTTTGTTAGTATTATGGAAACAAAATTATTTTGTTTCTTTTCGATTTCAAGATAAATCTTATTAGACGAAACAAAAGCTATTTCCATTCCTGAAAAAAAAGCTGATAGTATTAAACATAGTATTATAATACTAATTTCCATTTTTTACTGTTTTTTATAATGATCGTCAAATTTTCTAGAGAACTTTCTCCTGAAGAAAAACATAAAAATACTCACACCAGCAATCAAAAAACTAAGCCAGGCAGTTTCACCCGGATCATTCAGTTTTGTAATTCCGTCATAAATAAAAGCAACTGCAATTAATAAGTAAACGTATTGTGTATATTTTAAGTAATTCATAATTAATATTTTTTTAATCTTCGTCGGCTTCAATTTCTCCGGTTACTCGTTGTGAATTTATCACTTTAAAATCTTTACTAAAATCTATCCCCTGACCATTCGAAATACCTTTTGCATCCGTAAGTTTAAATTTTCTTTCGGTGTAAAACCATTCGTTTTTCTGATCAAAATATAATTGTTCTGTTTCAAGCACCTGGCCGGCTTCAGAAGTGATTTTTACTTTTCCCTGTAAATCAATTATACCGGTTTGTTTATATGACAGTGCATAATTTGCTACGATAAAAGTACGTTTTTGCTTTTTATCATACAAAGTCACATCAATTCCTTTTGGAAATTCGGTAAAAGGAAAATCAACACTGGCATAATCCAACATTTTTCTGCTTTTTAAAACTCCAGTTATACGACCAGAATCAGTGTATTTTATATTGATTGTATCAGCATCTGTAGCAGGGAAAAATTCTGAAAAGTTAATTTTCTGAACTTCTTTAAAATTACTTTCGCACCCAAAAAACAGTGTCACAGCAAAAACTGTGACAACATTTATAATAGTATGTCTTTTTGGTAAATTCATTCGCCAAATGTAGTAAATTGTATTGAGCTTATAAAAACATAAATTTAAGCATTAGTTGAATTTACTTCTCACGAACCATTTGTCATTGAAAGAAAAGCTAAGACTAAAGTTTATATAGTTTTCCTGAACCAAATTTGAAGAAACGGTTCCTTTTTTACCGTATTCAATTCCAAAATTCACATTAGAAAAAGTTCCTGTGATAGGAAAACCTGCTCCCAATGTCAACCCAACATCTTTTATTGATTCATTATTAACCACAAGACCAATTTTTTCATATTTCAATCCTGCCCTGTAAGTAATTCTGCTAAGATAGCTTGAAAATGAGGTATAGTTTGGAAGATAATATCCTCCGATTGCATATTTTGCATATTTCTCATAACGCACATCCTCACTTGTATTATAATAATTTTCAAATTTACCATCACCCTGAAAAGCCAAAGTAGTACCTACTAACCATTTTCGTGCTTCTCCCACACCTGCACCGATAGTTAGTTTATTTGGCAATTTTAAAGTTGAAGCACCTGAATCATTTATATTACTGGTATCACCATCTACCTCAATAATTCTTTCACTGTCAGATTTTAAATTACTCCCAAAAGTATAAGCCAAACTCGTAAACAATTCTATTTTCTTATAGATTTTAGTTTGATACATGGTACCAATATTAAAATTAGCTCCAGATAAAGTAGAAGTGTTAGTTTCTCTTGTAGCGCTGGAAACCCCAGTAACAGCTTCTATACTTGTAGTTTCAATTTTTCCGAAATTATATTGCAAATCGGCACCAACATTCCAATTTGGCTTTATTTTATATCCCAATGCAAAAAAGACCTTGTTTAAACCACCTTTTCCTTCAAATTGACTGCTCGTTTCACCTTCAACATCTGAATTATCCTCTCTGATTTTATATCCAACTGATGAAACCGGGATCAATCCAAATCCTGCTCCAAATTTACCCATTGGAATTCCTACCAATAAATAATCAAAAGTTGACCTTGTAGTACTGGCTTTTTCAGTATCCGTTTTTATTTTTGAAGTCCCGTAAGTCCCTCCTACAGTAAAAGTAGTTTGCATAAGACTGGCATAACTTGCTGGGTTCTCTACATTCAAATGTATACTATCCTGCTCTACCGAAACACCTCCCATTGACCTGTTTTCTAAGGTTCCTTTAAATCTTACATCCCCAATTCCGTAAAAAGAATATGGGGAAGCAGTACCTTGCTGAGCAAATGAAACGAACGAAATAAGCAAACAAGCGCTTAGTATAATTTTTTTAATCATTGTCGATTTTATATTGAAATGTTTGATTCAAACTCTCAAGCAAGAAATTTGAATTGGCAAATATGGTATTTTTTAATCGTTTAGCCAAAAATTCTGTATCTCCTCCCGTTAAAATTATTATAAAATTTGGAAAATTTGCCCGATATTCATCGATAAAACCGTCAATCTCATAGACGAAACCATTAACAACCCCCGAATGTATTGCTTGTGCAGTAGTAGCTCCTATATATGATCCAGAAGCCTCCACAGCCAGCAAAGGCAGTCTAGCCGTATAATTATGCAGTGCATCATAACGCAATCCCAAACCCGGTGAAATAGCTCCTCCTAAATAATTATCGAATTCGTCGATAAAATCGTAGGTTACACATGTTCCGGCATCAATCACCAATCTGTTTTTTTTAGGAAATTGCAAAGTCGCTCCTGCTGCCAAAACCATCCTGTCTATTCCTAACGTTTTTGGAGTTGCATATCTATTTATGAAAGGAAAAGGATCTTCATGTGTCAAAAAATGAATATTAAGCTGTTTTTCGAAAATCAAAAAAGATTGTTTTTCGACATTTCCGACAGATGCAACGACTAAATCAGAACAGTTTTGAAATTTTTTTAAAATTTTTTTAATTTTTTTTTCAAGCTCATTTTTCTCAAAAACAAAACTTTCAAGAACAGTACTTTCCTCAAAGACAGCAGCTTTAATTCGGCTATTACCAACATCAACTGTTAAAACCATATTTATTTATTTACCAATGCGAAGGTACGAATTGATTTTTTTAAAAAAATGTTTTGGATAAACGAAAAATGATCCTATATTTGCACCCGCAAACACGTTCACACAACACTATGAAAATAGAAAAAAGTGATGTAATAAGCAAGGTACCTTAGCTCAGATGGTAGAGCAATGGACTGAAAATCCATGTGTCCCTGGTTCGATCCCTGGAGGTACCACCACAAAACCCGAATAGCAATATTCGGGTTTTTTGTTTTTATTAATTTGACATCAATATCTATAAAAGCAAATAACGGATCAGGCACAAAAGTTGGGGACTAATCAAAAAGAGATCTAGGACAAATCTTGAGAAGGAAACATCAAAATAAAATAAGAAATTAGCAGCCTTAAGAATTTCGATGAAAACTATTGAGCTTTTAAAATTTATGCTACCTGATTTTTTAACTGATAACTTTGAAGTAGTTTTTCCATATAGAAGAAATATTGCACTTGTATATTAAAGAGAAAATTACCCCATTAAGAACCAACCAAACATCTGTATCTGCACATTAAATGACGTCTTTTGACTAATAAAACTAAAGGAAAAATTATAAAAAAGATTGGAATTTAGCAGCCAAAGCACCCATCATAAATCAAGAGTTTGGGGCTCTTTTAAAAAAAATCAATAGACAACAACGCAACTAATTGCCAAATTACTGAAGGTTTTTTTTCGTCCTTAATGGTAAAAACCTCAAAGACAACATAAAAAGCTTTTGAACTCCTTCCCGTTTTGTACTCGCATGATTCCAAATCTTACCGTTCTTACATCAAGAAAGCTTTAATTACTCATAATCATAAAAAAAGCCTTTCCGTTACGAAAGGCTTCTTCCAATATTGCGGTCTGGACGGGACTCGAACCCGCGACCCCATGCGTGACAGGCATGTATTCTAACCAACTGAACTACCAAACCAACTGCGTTATTGTGTGTGCAAAAATACAATAGAACTTTGATTCTGCAAGGGTTTTTACGAATAAAATCAATAATTTTTTAATCTACTGATTTTAAATAAACTCCAATCTTTCAAATTCCATATTCCAATCCATTTGCGGTTAAATCAAAAGTGTTCTAAATCAAAAAAGCCATCCACAAAAGTGGAAAGCTTTTCATTGGTCTAACTACTAAACCGAGCTACGAGTTACAAAGTCGTAGCAAACAACACAACTAATCTTAGATACCGTATTTGGGCAAAAAAGCCTTTCCGTTAAGAAAGGCTTCTCCCAATATTGCGGTCTGGACGGGACTCGAACCCGCGACCCCATGCGTGACAGGCATGTATTCTAACCAACTGAACTAC